>JAAYSO010000048.1 GCA_012523945.1 Bacillota bacterium | reverse complement strand
ATTTCTACAAAATTGTTGATACTAAAAATACAACATCGAGACAGGCGGCAATGTAAATTTTTTAGGGGGGATAATTATGGTTAATCAAGAACGCCTTGTGCAAACATTTTTGGAAATTGTGCAGATAAACAGTCAAACAAAAAATGAAAGGGCAATGGCTGATTATTTGCAGGGAAAGTTAAATGCACTGGGCCTGGCTGTCACAGAAGATAAGGCCGGTGAAACCATTGGCGGCAATGCCGGTAATGTAATTGGTATTTTAGAAGGAAATGCACGAAAACCTGCCCTGATTTTTTCCGCCCATATGGACCGCGTGGCACCCGGTGAAAATATTAAGCCGGTGGTTGAAGGGGATGTGATTAAAAGCAGCGGTGATACTATTTTGGGCGCCGATGACGGCGCGGGCCTGGCGGCAATTATTGAGCTTTTAGAGATAGTCAGGGAAAAAGAAATGGAGCATGGTCGTCTTGAAGTAGTTTTTACCATTGCTGAAGAGGGCGGTTTAAACGGAGCTAAAAGTTTAGACATTAGTCAGCTGCAGGCAAAAATGGGCTTTATTTTAGACAGCACCGGTGAAGCCGGTATTGTCATTAATCAAGCACCGGCCCAGGATGAAATCATTGCTAAAATCTATGGCCGGGCCGCCCATGCCGGGGTGGAGCCGGAAAAAGGAATTAATGCCATTATGGTGGCAGCCAATGCCATCAGCATGATGAAACTCGGCAGACTGGACAAAGAAACAACTGCCAATATCGGTTATATTAACGGCGGTAAAGCTACTAATATTGTTCCCGATTATGTTGAAGTACACGGGGAAACCCGCGGTCTGAAAGAAGAGAAGTTGGCTAAAGCAACTGAAGCAATGACAAAAGCTTTTATGTTGGCGGCAGCGAAGGAAAAGGCACGTGTTGATTTAGATGTAAAAAGACTGTATCCGGCATATTATATTCCTGAGGAGCATAATTTGTTGCAACTTGTCAAAAAAGCCGGGGCAGCAGTGGGAATACCTATTAAAATCCAGCCCACCGGTGGCGGCAGTGATGCCAATATTTTTAACGGCAGAGGAATTGCCGCCGTCAATCTTGCCGTAGGTAATGAGAAAGTACATACAGTGGAGGAATATCAAAGCATAAGTGAGCTGGTAAAAGCCGTAGAATTAATTGTAAAAATCCTGGAATTGGCCTGATTCACCAAATCCTTGCTGCTTGCATATACTAATGTGTGATTTGGTACATAGCAAGGGGGTGATGATTTGCGTACCTTAGGGCTTGGTGCCCTGGTTCGCAAAGCTGTCGGGCTGGCCCTGGCGGTGGCAGGCATCGCCATCGTGATAGATTCTCTGCCTCCATTTCTACTTATTATTCTCTTAGGTATTGGCCTTATTTGGGCAGGTTGGCTTGTGTTCCGCATGGAACGCATTTATTAGAAAGGAGGATTTTAAATGCGTTTTTATACGGTAAAGGTGCCAAAATTTATCGGTAAAATTTTAAAAGGGATTCTGGGTATTTTCCAAAAATAAAAAAGCGCAGTCGCGCTTTTTTTCTTTTTAAACCACCCTTTTAACTTTACCGGCTTTTAAGCAGCGGGTGCAGACATTCACCCGGCGTGGGGTTCCGTCTACCAGTATTCTTACCCTCTGTACGTTTGCCTTCCAGGTTCTTTTAGTTTTAATGTGGGAGTGACTGATAGTAAACCCTGTTTCAGTACCTTTACCGCATACAACACATTTCCTGGCCAATTTCCGACACCTCCTTGCTCAAAAGCGGTAAAAAACAAAATGTTGAGCAAAATAAGCTAAAAATCACTTTTTAAATTCTAACATAGACCGGGCTGTCTTGCAAGTAAATAATATAACATGGGCAGGAATTTTACTGCAGTATATGGAATAACTATTTTCTAATCCCGGCAGGATAGGTTTAGGCGGAGGTTTAGCAAGAAAGCAAAAGATGCATTTTAAATGCCTAAGTGGTATAATGCTATAAGTATTCACTATGGTAACAAATGAAACAACTGGTGCAGATTAAAAAAAGCATGAAATCTAGTGCAGATGAGTAGATATTTTTTGATTTGAATTTATGTGTTTTGAGCAGGAGGTTAGAAAATGGCCAATAGGATTAAAACCGACCTTGGTGAAGTAATCATTTCTGAAGAATTGATTGCTACTCTGGCCGGCGTTGCTGCCATAGAGTGTTATGGCCTGGTGGGAATGGCGGCACGGGCAAAAATTAAAGACGGTATTGCAGAGCTATTGGGGCGCGATAATTTAAGTCGCGGTGTAGAGGTAAATCAGGATGAAGAACATTTAATTATTGATCTCTACATTATTGTTTCTTATGGTACGAAAATAACCGAGGTGGCGACTAACGTTCAGGAAAAAGTTAAGTATACTCTAGAAAGGCTGACCGGCTTGAATGTATCGCAAGTAAACGTACATGTCCAAGGAGTCAGGGTGGCCGATAAATAGGAGGCAATATTGATGGAGCAACTATTGGGGTCTGATTTTAAGCTGATGATTATTGCCGGTGCTCGCCTCCTGGAAAACAATAAGGAAATAATTAATGCCATGAACACTTTTCCGGTTCCGGATGGCGATACAGGCACCAATATGAGCTTAACTATGCGTTCAGCACTGGCTGAAGTGAATAAAGTTAATACGGAATCAATTGACAGTGTGGCTGCAGCCCTGGCAACAGGTTCTCTCCTGGGTGCACGGGGTAACTCCGGAGTAATTCTTTCGCAAATCTTCCGCGGCTTTGCCAAAGGACTTGAAGGTAAAGAAAAAGCAACTCCGCAAGAGTTTGCCGCCGCCATGCAAAGTGGTGTGCAGGCTGCTTATAAAGCAGTAATGAAGCCTGTGGAAGGAACCATGCTGACCATAGCACGGGAAAGTGCAAAGGCTGCTCTGGCTTCGGCAAACCGTGGAGCCGGGTTTACACAAATGCTGCAAGAAACAGTGGAGCATGCGGAAAAAGTTTTAGCAAAAACACCCGATATGCTTCCGGTTTTAAAAGAAGCAGGTGTGGTTGATGCCGGCGGCCGGGGACTTATTGATATTTATACAGGTTTTCTCCTGCACTTGCAGGGTGAAGAAATCCCGGCAGAGAGCATAGAAGTGCCGGAGACAAGGTTGGAGCGGCCTCATGATGTCTTCCACACGGAAGAGATTGAATTTGGTTATTGTACGGAATTAATAGTGCGGGGAGAAAATCTTGTTCCGGAAAAAATCCGTCAGGAAATCAGTAGCCTTGGTGACTCGGTATTGTCGGTGGGAGACAGCAATACCGTTAAAGTGCATATTCATACAAATAATCCCGGCTTAATTTTGGAAAAATGTATTGCTTACGGATCACTGCATGATATTAAAATTGATAATATGCGTGAACAACACACCCATTTGTTGATTGAAGACAGCAAGCCCGAGCCACAGGAGGTTGACGGTATTGCCGTGGTGGCAGTGGCCAGCGGTGACGGTCTGGCGGAAATATTCAGCAGTTTGGGTGTTGACAAAATAATTCACGGCGGTCAAAGTATGAACCCAAGCACCGAGGATATATTGCAGGCAGTGAAAGATGTCCCGCACAAGGAAGTCATTATTTTGCCAAATAATAAGAATATTATTTTATCCGCCAAACAAGTCCGGGATTTAATTGACAAAGATGTCCGTGTTGTGGAAAGCCGTTCTATACCACAAGGTATAGCGGCCATGCTGGCTTATATTCAGGATGAAGCTTTAGAGCAAAATGTGGAGAATATGGATGCCGCCAGGCAAAAAGTTAAGTCTGCGGCAGTGACATACGCAGTTTGCGACAGCAAAGTTAATGGTTTGGAGATTAAGGAAAACGATATTATTGGACTTATTGAAGATGATATTGTAGCCTGCGGGGATAATGTGGCACAAATTGTGAAAGACTTGTTAACAAAAATAGTAGATGAAGATGCTGAAGTTATTACCCTTTATGCCGGAGAAGCTGTGCCCATGGATGAGGCGGAAAAATTACAAAATGAAATTGAGTCGCTTTACGATGAACATGATGTTGAATTGTATGAAGGCGGCCAGCCTCACTATTACTATATCCTCTCAGTAGAGTAGCAGCCAGAAAGGGAGTGACCTGTTGGGCGTTGTTATCGTTACAGACAGTACGGCGGATTTGCCGCGCGGGCTGGCTGATGAACTCAAGATTGCCGTTGTACCTTTAAAGGTGCATTTTGGCGAAGAGGAGTATTTAGACTGGATTGATTTAGATTCGGATTCATTTTTTCAAAAGCTTCAAACCAGTAAAGTGATGCCGCGAACTTCGCAGCCGGCACCGGCAGATTTTGAAGCATTATATAAGCGTGTTGCAACTGCCGGTGACAGCATTATTTCCCTTCACCTATCTTCACATTTGAGCGGTACTTATCAGTCTGCAGTGATTGCCAAAGCAGCATTGGAGCAATATGAGATTGAAGTAATTGATTCTAAAACTGCCAGTATGGGCCTGGGCGTTGTGGTGATTGAAGCAGCGCGGGCGGCGGCGGCCGGATGTGGAAAAACTGAAATTATAAATATGATTCATAAACTTTTAAAGCAAGTTAAGCTTTTTTTCGCTGTTGATACACTGGAGTATTTACAGCGTAACGGCCGCATTGGTAAAGCTGCCGCCATGGTAGGCGGGCTCTTAAATGTAAAACCGATTTTAACTTTGGAAGACGGCATTGTGGTGCCCAAAGGAAAAGTGCGCGGCAAGGCAAAAGCAAAGGAATATTTACTTGATCTGATCGCAGAAGAGTTTGGTGACAATGTTGACGGCAAAATTATGATTTTGCACGGCAATGAACCTGAAAGTGCACTGGAGTTAAAAGAAAAGATTGAAAAACGCTATTATAATTCTGAAATTATCCTCTCTACCATCGGTGCCGTCATCGGCACGCATACAGGTCCCGGTGTACTGGGAGTAGGTATCCTGCCGAAAGAAAGCCTTAAATAAGCTATAAACACGAGATATCTTTGTTAAAATAAAAAATACCTGGGAAATAATTCCCAGGTATTTTTTTTATGAAATGGTGAAAACTTATACCCTTTAGGAAAATGATTCTAGTATATAGATAGACTTGTGCGCCCATACTAAAGACACAACATTAAAGGAGGTGAGTTTTATGGCAACAAACAAAGTTAACCAAACCGGGCGTAACCGTATCCTGGTAAGCGGTGCCGAGCAAGCTCTGGAAAGATTCAAATATGAAATCGCCAACGAGCTTGGCCTCGATTACAACGGTGACAAAGGTAACCTGACTTCCCGTCAGAACGGTTATGTAGGCGGTTTGATGGTTCGCAGAATGATTGAGCAAGCCGAAACTCAATTAGCTAACGGTGGAAATCTTGGTGGAGGCGCTAACACGCAAGCCTAACCAATATAGAAAGCGGAAGGTACATATACTTTCCGCTTTTTTCTGTATTTAAAAAATTTTAAAGGAGCAACCGTATCATGTGCAGAAATTAAAAAAGGACCCTCCGGGCGGGGAGTCCCGAAGGGTGGGAGAGGAGAAACCGGAGGAAGAGCTTATGGGGAATATGTTGTACCCATATTATGAACAAAAAATCATGGACTATGCATGAAAACTTAAGGTAATTAATGGTAATATTTTGAGGTGAAAAAGATGCGTGTCATTAGCGGCTGTGCCAGGGGGAAGAAATTAAAAACTATTAAAGGTCTTAAAACTCGCCCCACAGCCGATCGTGTTAAAGAATCACTTTTTAATATTTTACAGAATCGCTTGCCGGGTGCTTACTGCTTAGATCTTTTTGCCGGTAGCGGTGCGTTGGGCATTGAGGCTTTAAGCCGTGGAGCACAAAAATGTCTTTTTATTGAAAAAAGTGCCCGGTGTGTTAAAATTATTAAAGAAAATTTGCTTCACTGCCAATTGGTCCATAAGGGAGAAGTTTGGCACAAAGATGCAGTTGCCGCCCTTAATCTATTGGCAAAATGTGCACCGCAATTTGATCTGATTTTTGTGGATGCGCCTTACGGCAGCCCTGTACTTGCTCCTGTGTTAGAAAAAATAGCTTTAAGTAAAACTTTAGACAGGAACGGACTTTTAATTGTAGAACATCATGGGCAGGACTGCTTGTGGCAAGAACAGGATTTTTGGCGGGTTTATCGTGAAAAAAAATATGGCAATACTATGATTACATTCTTAGTGCCAGGAGATGAACCCAAAAGGGAGGAATAATTTAATGACCACTGCAATTTATCCGGGAAGTTTTGATCCTCTGACTAACGGTCATCGGGACATTATCGACCGGATCAGCCGAGTTTTTGACAAAGTTATTGTTTCCGTT
>JAAYSO010000047.1 GCA_012523945.1 Bacillota bacterium | reverse complement strand
ACTCAGGACGTTTAATGCCAAATTCCTCCGGCGAATGTTCGCCGCCGCCGGAATCGTATAACAGCCAGGCAGACCTGGATGTCCAGTCTTCCAAATATTTTACGGCTGCATCGCCGCTGTAATCGACACGTACAAGATACATATTATCGCAGTATTCAATCCAGCGCTCATCCTTGATGGCTTTATCCATGGCTTCTTCCAGGACTTTTACCACTTCATCGGGAGTACCTTTAGCCACAAAAAGGCCGAAATAAGGGCCGTAGGGCAAGTGTTGAGCCACTTCAGGATAGATTTTGCCAAAGGGTTCAATCTCTTCTAAACCTTCAATGGGCTCATTGGTAAAGGAAGCCAGAATTCTTAAATCACCGCTTTCATAGGCTGAAACCATTGACTGTACCATTTCAATGGTAGCGTCAACCTGTGCGCCCATGACGGCGGTAACTGCCGGTTTTCCCCCCTCAAAGGGAACAAAAGTAAACTCCGTCCCCAAGTACCGCTGCAAAAGCAAACCGGAAATGTGGGGAACCGTACCGGGACCGGCAGTTCCAATGCGTAATTCACCGGGATTTGCTTTTGCATATTCAACAAATTCCTGGGCACTGTTAAAGGGTGAATTGGGCGGTACTGCCAAGACAGGAATGGCTTCACTGACAATTTTCACGGGAATAAAATCACGGGTAGGATGCAGATCTGCGGTGCCCATGGTCTGCCAAATTGACATGATTTCAGAACCAAAAAATACGGTATAACCGTCCTTTGCTTGTGAAAGGACATGGTTGGCGGCAGTGGCACTGGCCGCTCCAGGCATATTATTGACAGTAATGCTTACTCCCAGTTCTTCCTGGACAATGGGTAATATCCCCCTGGCAATCACGTCCGTGGGGCCGCCCGGGTTAAAACCGACAACGGCAACAATATTTCTGTTGGGGTAAGCGTCCTTTTTCTGGCCACAGCCGGCAATAAGTAAAGCCAACACCACCAGCAAAAGCAATACAGCACAATACCTTTTTTTCACATTATCCCCCCTAAAGGTTGTACAAATTTTGGCTACACAACTAAAACATATTTAACCGGATTTTTTCCCCCCTTCAGATACTGATTTTTTCGGATCACAAAAACTTCCACAGCCGCCTTTATGTAAAATTCCTATCCAGGCAGCAGAAAAAATTGCATACGGAAAACTTTAGCGCATATATTATTCGAACTATTCTGAGCATGTAAACTACCACTGTCTTAACTTTTTCTATTTAAACATATGACTGGGCAAAAGATTTAAAAACCACTTTATGGTATTTCTACTATTTTATATTTTCTGAATATTAGGCCTATTGTTGTCGTGAAATTTTCATTATAGAGCCGCCTAAATTTTATGTCAACAATTGAAATTATGAAAAATACGGTGCCCCACGCAGGGGGGCACCACAGACAACACCTTTTTTACCAAATATCCACTGTTTTCGTTTCCTCATGCCAGGTTACGGTAGCACCTAAATACTCACCGATATAACGGGCAGGAATAAACGTACGGTTATTATTAAGCAGGGGAACTGTGTCCATCACAAAATTTTCGCCATTGACAAGCACCTGTGTGCTGCCGATGGTAAAGACAATTTCCTGGCCGGCTTTACTGATAGTAACTGTTCTGCCGCCGGCAGACCAGTCAACATTGCAGCCCAGGGCTTCGGCAATGGCCCGTAGCGGCACCAGGACACGATTGTCTTTAATCATGGGCTTGGCATCAAATTCAACGGGAACACCGTTTACATTAACCACAATTGCTTCTGCCCTGGCGGGATAAAGCAAGTATTTTTCCCGTTCTTTTTTAAATGCCTCCAAAGCAGACCGGTAATTGGCTTCTATTTGCTGCGGGGACAGGCCCTGCTCCAGCCATTTACCGACTTTATCAGTCCCCATGATTTTGTCAAACATGACAATGGTATTCCCGCTCTTAGGGACAGGAAAATCTGTCAGTTGTTTGGCATAAGCCAGGGCATAAAAACCGGTACGAGCCGGATTAAAAGCATGATAATCAGTTATTTTCAGGCGGACGCCGGTGACACCGTTTATACTTTCCGGCACAAAAACTACACCGGGCAAACCGGCCTGATTTAATAAATCGGCGAATTTCTGCTGATCAATCTTTCTCCCGCCAATCCAGGTAAATTTATCGCGCATATGGATGCCCGTACCTTCACCCAGACCTGTGGCCATGTAACCAAAAGCTGACTCGAGGGTGGGAATATTAGGTGATGTTTGCACCCACACCAGCCCTGTATCCTGGAAGATCATATCGCGGTAGTAACCTTCCATTTTGATTACTGTTATATCGGCACCGATTTTACGGTTGAAATAAAGCGCCAGCTCGCCAGCCGTCATACCGTGTGCCATGGGCAGGTTGTCCACACCCACAAAAGAAATATACTTGTCCTCCAGTACAGGCCCTTCCACAATCACTCCACCTACCGGGTTGGGCCGGTCAAGCACAATGACAGGCTTACCGTATTTTTTCGCCGCCTGCATCACGTAATTTAAAGTGGACATATATGTATATGTGCGTGAACCGATATCCTGAATATCAAATAAAATCACATCAACATTTTCTAACATTTGGGCAGTAGGCATTCGGGTGGGACCGTAAAGACTGTAGACGGGAATGCCCAGAGTCGGATGAGTAAAAGATTCCACATAAGCTCCGGCTTTTGCCTTACCGTCAATACCGTGTTCCGGACCGTACAAAGCAACTAAATTAATCTCCGGATGTGCCGCAAAAACCTCAATTAAACTTTTTCCTTCTCCATTGACACCGGTGTGGTTGGTAACTAAACCGACTTTTTTGCCCCTGACCAGATCCAGATGGCGTTCCAATAAAACTTCATTGCCCAGCCGGACCCGTTCAGCGGCCAAAGTTTTAGCCGGCACCACACTAAGACATAATAAAACTGCCAAAAAGATAACGATGGCTTTTTTCACACTTTTGCCTCCCTTAGCTGCAGATAATCTTTACTTATCAATAGACGCAAAAAAACAAAGTTTGTTCACGTTCTTACCTTTTAAAATATAGCCAAAATTTTACACTGTATTTTCCGGGAAATATTTTTTGGCTCTTTTAATCCACAGCATAGCTAAAACAAAAGCAATGGCCAGGTAAGTGTAGACTACAACTAACCCGTAGGGAAAAGCCATGAACATCGTGGGCAGATTGAGAAGAAAATGCCCCAGTAAGGCCAGAATAAAATATTTACCCTCTTTTCTGGCCAGAGACAGCACCACCAGTACGGAAAATGCAACATGCGCCGGAATAACTAACATGCGCTCAATGCCGGCCAAAAGAAACATGTAGGCAGGTGTCTGTAAAAGCTGCGCTTTGGAATTTTCCAAAAGATAAAACATCGTGCCGCCAAAGGGATTTAAATCCAACTTAATCAGCACCAAGAACAAGAGATTAAAAATACCGGTCAGTCCCACAAGCAAAATAGCTTCAATACCGCCGTGGCCAATACCGAAGCCTATGGCATTTTGCCAATTAGCCGGCTTTTTCACAAAATACTTATAAACTAGCCACCTGCCCCCTTCTTCAAACAAAGCCGCCGAAAGGGAGAGGAAAAATGTATAAATGAACAAAGCCATCGCATCCTGTGGATTAGGCACAAGACCCGGGAAGCGCATTGTTAACAGCTGTAAAAGCGGGATGCGCAACACCATCTGAAAAACTATAAAAGTCAGCGCACCGGCGATAACGACAGAAAAATTAATGCCAAATTTTCTTACAAACCAGATGGCAAGCAGAACCGGCACGATTAAAGACAAAAACAAAGTAATGACACTAAAGACAATTGCCCATGTAGAAACTATCCTAATCACCCTCCCATGCCTTTAACGCAAACAAAACATTTTGATTTTGGTACTTGACTAAAATTCTTTTGTCATCATTGCTGTACCAGGCATACATGTCGGGCACCTCACCGGGACCTGTGTATGTCATCACTACTTTGTAGCACTCCAGCTCGCCGTAGGGTACGCGTACTGTTTCTAAATCTTCCACTTTAATGGTATAGGGAGCCACCTGGGCAGAAGCAATAATGGCAATTTTTATCTCCTTGCTATAACCTTCAGCCAAAGGAAAATTGCGTATTGCCATCAGGACCGATTCATTATCCAGAACTTTCCCCGGCAAAGTAATATTGACATTTTGCTCCTTTTCCCCCACATGCGCCTGCAGCTCTAATTTTCCTTCTGCATACCGGCCCTGTATTTCCACAGCCGGCGCCTCGGCTGTCGCGGGTGGCAGGTTCTGATAATGGGCGGACAGGGGCTCTAAATTCTTCCCCACAACAGCACCTGTGTCATTGACCCCGCCGTCTATTTCCAGCCGCTGCCCTACCCGATAATAATCACC
Organism: Bacillota bacterium; assembly: GCA_012523945.1. Taxonomy (GTDB): domain Bacteria; phylum Bacillota; class Dethiobacteria; order Dethiobacterales; family Dethiobacteraceae; genus JAAYSO01. The sequence continues at coordinate 5,896 of JAAYSO010000047.1, read as the reverse complement.
ATCTTTTTTAATGGTAAAGATAGCTTCCGTCAATTTCTCCCCGTCAACGGAAAAATCATAGGTGGCTTTTTCAAAATCACCCCAAACCCAATCAAGATCGTCTAAATTCATTTCCGGCAGTTTTTTGCCACAGCCTGCCGGCATCAATACTGCTAAGAGGATCGCTAAAAAAAAATAAAATTTTTTCAAAATAATCTTCTCCCCTAACAATTTATCAGCCTACCTAACCGCCGATAATAGGAACATCCGGCAGGATAGCGCCCTGGCGCAACAGTTGTTTTTGCACTTCAGTATAATCAACAGCTCGCGGCTCCACACCGGATTTTACGGCCAAGGCTGCTGCTGTACCTGCTGCTTCGCCGAAGGCTATACAGTGAGGAATCCAGTTAAAAGCGTCATTTGCCACCATGTCGGCAGAAAATGCACGGCAAGCCACCAGTAAGCCGTCCATTTCTTTCGGCAACAGGGAACGGTAGGGAATATAGCCCCGGGTGGCATAATCCTTGGGCGGTTCACCCATGGGAGCATTCATGGTTAAAGGACAAACGGCAATGGTGTCAGGATGAATCACACCGTTTTTCATATCTTCCTTTGTATAGACATATTCACCAAGCATTCTTCTCCCACCCCGGGTCCCTGCCTGTGAGGCGGAATCTAAAATATAGCAGTTTTCAAAACCGGGAATATATTTTTGATAAAAACGCTGGACAATACGCATCACTTTGCGCATTGTAACTTCTAAATTGGTTAAATCCCTGACATTAGTGGCACTTTGCCCCGGCAGCCAGTTATTGAACCAGCAAACATCATTGCGATGCCCGGCAATGGGTAGCGTGCGAATACCGCCTGTTTCCTTTACAAGCTTTGCCATCAGTGCCCGGTGTTTTTCCGGGTAAGCATCACGGAAATAACAGTATTTATCAAAATCAATATTGCCAAAACGCCAGACTAATGACTGGTTGGCAAAGCGCAGGTTTGGATCCAGCTTTTCCTCAAAAGGCACCCCGGCCGAAGCCATAATATCCCCGTCGCCGGTACTGTCTATGACCACTTTTCCCAGGATTGCCTTTCTGCCTTCTTTACTTTCAAAAATAATCCCTTTGACTTTACCGTTCTCAACAATGGCCTCTGTGCCCCAGGAATGCAAAAACAGCTCCACGCCGGCTTCAGCAACCATATCATCTAAAATACCTTTCAGCCATTCCGGGTCCACAGTAGCCGTCAGGCGTATTTTCCCACCTACGACAACGAATAAAACATTTTTCCAGCGGTCAATAACTTCCGGATCTGTTGAACCCAGCTCCTCCTTTGACGGGCAAAGTACACCGCCAACAGCGTCCAGGCGTTCAATCCATTCCTGACACAGCCCGGCGATCTGCGGCTCATTGGTGCCGTCACTCATCAAAAGCAGCTGAATCACCAGCCCCCCTGTGGCTAAACCTCCTAAATGGCCGTACCTTTCCACCAGTACCGTTTTCGCTCCGTTTCTGGCTGCAGCCACGGCGGCAGAATGCCCGCCGGGGCCACCACCCACCACAATCACATCGGCTTCATGAAAAACTTCAGTTTCCCTGGCAGCTTCTTTAATGGTTTTCATCATTCTTGTCAATTCTAACAACACCCCCCCCCTCATTTTATTTCTCTACTCTTCTTTCAGATCCTTTTACTACCCGGCAAGATAAAAAATTTTTACTAACAGCAATTTTCAGCGGCAGTTCGAATATTTATCAAGGCAATCAACGCCTTTTTAACAATTACCACAAACGGACAAGTTCCCTTTTGTCATTATTTAATAAATTTAAATTTAGAACAGATTACAAAGACAAACAAAAAACTTTTATATTTTTGACGTATATTTGCGGGTAGCTATTTGGTATATTATATATAGATTACAGGTATATACAGGTTAACACCGATCATGTTAATATCCAGGAGGTGTTTTTAATGAAAAGACTTTGGAATTTAGAAGCTCAAGAAATGCATCACATAAATGAAGAAGAAATAAAAAACAATTTAACAAAAGAAATTGCTTTTATCAATGAAAACAACATTGCAAGAGTTGTAATGAAACATCAAGGCAAATTCTTTCAAATTCCTCAACTTTGGCAACATACAGCATAACTAACAGGCTCCCCCGCCTATTAACCACCAACAAAACAGCAATCTTTTCACAAGGAAAAATGCGCCGCCCCAAAGGCGCATTTTTCCTTCTCCACCCGGTGGAGGCAATATTTATCAATGACACTAATTACATAGCCCTACACTTGTCATATCTCACAAAGAGTGCATTGTAGATTAAAAACAAGCAGACCCTTCAAGATTTTGCATCTACGACGTAGCAAATAAAATAGATCCTTGGTATATTATATATAGAGAACAGGTATATACAGGTTAAGACAGGATTAATTTATCAGGAGGTGGTAACAGTGGCAAAAAACAGCTTGACTCCTGCACAAATTTATGAAGCTTGGACAGCAATCGGGCATAAAAAAGGAACAACACCGGCGTTTAAATTGTTACTTTTAGGTGTTTTGGGAGGTATTTTCATCGGCCTCGGCGCCCACGGCAATATTTTAGCCAACTATCTGTTTGCAGACATTAATGCGGGGCTGGCTAAATTCATCGGTGCGGCTGTCTTTCCCGTCGGGCTCATATTAGTAATTTTGGCCGGAGCAGAATTGTTTACCGGAAATAATTTAATGACAATATCTGTTTTGGAGCGCAGAATCACTCCGGGCGAAATGCTGAAAAACTGGATTCTGGTCTATAGCGGTAATTTTATCGGTTCCGTACTTTTGGCAGTTCTGTTGACAAATACAAATAGCTACGGTTCAGAAGCACTGGTTACCACAGCAACGAACATGGCATTAAGCAAAACCGGTTACACTTTCTACGGAGCAATCATTAGCGGTCTATTGTGTAATATACTGGTAGTTCTGGCTTGCTGGATGCAGGCCGGTTCCAGGGAAATGATCGGTAAAATTATGATTATCTGGTTCCCCATCATGTTCTTCGTTTTCTCCGGTTTCGAACACTCCATTGCCAATATGTTCATCCTGCCACTTGGTATGTTTTTAGGAGCAGATCTTACCTGGAGTCAGATTTTTACCACTAACATCATCCCTGTTACCATAGGTAATCTTTTAGGAGGAGCCGTATTAATTCCACTCATTTTTAACTATGTCTATACCACCAAAGAAACGAAACAACATAAAATCAGTTTTACATTAATGAAAAAGCTATCCAACAATATCGCACCAACTGCAGCGAAAAGATAAAAACTAGTGTTTAATTATAGATTCTCAAGAGGGGGTAAAACAAATGACAGCTATGCTTTTAAAGTTAAAAGAAGTTGTTACTAATAGCAAAGATATTAAGTCTTCTCAAGCTAGCAATAGATCAAGAAAACGTTTTGTCGCAGGTACAAGTATGGAGGGTTTCAGCTACACAGCAGCAATGACTCCCTTCAAGATCATTGGCCTGTAGAGCAAGCAGTATTAACAGCAAAAGATCTTAAGAAGACAAAATCGCACCGGCCTGTCCGGTGCGATTTTGTTTTGCTGCAATTATGAGTCTTTTTGGTGGACGCTGCCAGGAAAAACTGTTAGAATTATCCTATAGAATTTTTGTCACCGCTGCAACCGCGGTGACGGCGGTACCGGCAAAAAGTCAGAATATAAAGAAACCTTTATTAAAGATCCAGGAGGTAAAAATGAGCGTAATCAAATTAATTCCCCCGGATCCCAGCCAGGGGCCCATGGCTTTACCTATGTTGGATGTCAGTGAAATTACAAGAAAATTTCTTGACGTACCTTACGCCCAGGACTCTCCCCGGCAAAAACTGGACATTTACCTGCCGGAAAGCGGTGACGGGCCTTTCCCCACCATTATTTTTATGCACGGCGGCGCTTTTATTGGCGGCGATAAGCGAGATTTTCAACTTGCCTATGTGTTAAACGGCATCACCCGCGGCTATGCTGTAGTCAGCGTGGAGCAGAGACTGGCACCCGACACGAAATTCCCTTATCCCCTTTTTGATTTTAAAGCTGCCATTCGCTTCTTGCGCGCCAATGCAGCCAAATACCAGCTGGACGGCGATCGTTTTGCTTCCGCCGGCACCTCGGCCGGAGCTTATTTTGCCGTAATGGCTGCCGCTACACAGGATAATCCAGCCTTCGAAGATCTAAGCATGGGCAATGCACAGTATTCCAGTAAAGTACAGGCTGTTGTGGCCTGGTACGGGCTTTATGATCTGATCATGCAGGTGGAGTTGGCTGAAGAAATAGCCCTGCCGGAGATGCCGGTCATGAATTTTGTTGATATGTTCATGGGGATTTCCGCAGTAGATAATCCAGGCATCATGTATTTTACCAATCCCCTGAATTTCATCACTCCCGCCTTCCCGCCCATTTTAATTCAAGCCGGCAAAAAAGACCAGGTTGTTCCTTTTCAGGAATCTGTGATTCTTTATGAAAAAGTCAAGGAGGTTTGCGGGGCGGACCGGGTAGAATTTGATGCCTTTGCCGATTACCTGCATGGCGATCCCCGTTTTAATGAACCGGAAAATGAAAACAGAGTTTTTGCCTTTTTTGATAAACATCTAAAAAAGTAACCACTATAGCAAGCGGCCGGCTTTGCTGGGCAAACCGGCCGTTTGATTTTTATTCATACAAAGGTACCATTTTGCTCATAAGCTCGGAAATCTCAATATGCTGCGGGCATTGTTCCTCGCAGGCACGGCAGGTAATACAGGAAGAAGGCCGTCCCCTGTTCATGGTAGCCATTCTGAAGGGCATTTCACTGTTAGCGGTTGAATTGTAAACAAGATAATTGTTATAGATGCGGATTAAGGCCGGGATATTAATGTTTTCCGGGCATTGTTCCACACAGTATTTACAATCAGTACAGGGGATGCGGGGGATGCTGTTTAACAGCTCCACTGCCTCCTGTAATACTTTCATTTCGCTCTCTGCGAGCGGTTTAAGGTTTTGTACAGTTTTAATATTATCTTCCAGCTGCTCCATACTGTTCATGCCGCTTAACATGGCAATCAGGCCGTCAAGGGAAGCGGCAAAACGTACAGCCCAGGAGGCCACGGAAACATTGGGATTGGCCTTTTTCAGGAACTCTCCCAGGGTGGAGTTTTCGTTGGCCAAAAGCCCGCCTTTCAGTGGCTCCATAATGAGAACAGGCTTATTGTGCCGGCGCGCAGTTTCATAAACTTTCCGTGACTGCACATCTTCACTGTCCCAGTCCAGGTAGTTGATCTGCAGCTGGACAAATTCGGCATCCGGATGATTGGTCAAAATTTCATCCAGATTTTCGGCATTATCGTGATAGGAAAAACCGTAATGTTTGATTTTGCCTTCTGCTTTTAACTTTTTCACAAAATCCCAGGCGCCTATTTCTTCACACTTTTTATTGGACATGGCATTTAAACCATGCAAAAGATAAAAATCAAGATAGTCGGTTCCTAAACGCTTCAGGGAAGTTTCAAATACTTCCTGCATATCCTCCGGCTTTTGCACATTGAGCATATTTAATTTGGAAGCAATTTGATATTTTTCCCGCGGATAGCGTTCAACCAAGGTTTTGCGCATGGCTTCTTCCGACCCGGTGTAAACATATGCTGTGTCAAAGTAAGTAAAACCGGCTTCCAGGTATCTGTCTGCCATTCTGTTAATTAATTCATAGTCAAAATCATTGCCTTTTCGCGGCAGCCGCATAAAACCAAAGCCAAGCTTACCTATTTCTTTGCCAAGATAGTTGTCAGTCATCTCAGAACCTCCCATTTTGTTATTTAGAAACAGCATCACGTCATAAGAGCAACTCTCTGCTGTCTTTCTCTATGCTGTTTTTCTATATAAAGAGGATTTATATAATGAGATTCTCCATT
>JAAYSO010000046.1 GCA_012523945.1 Bacillota bacterium | reverse complement strand
GGTGAAAATATTTGCGAGCACCTGCACCTGCCGGTACAAGCCGGCAGCAACAGGATTTTAGATTTAATGAACCGGGGCTATACCAGGGAACAATATTTTGAAAAAATTGCGCTACTGCGAAAGTATATTCCTGATTGCGCCATTACTACCGACTTAATTGTCGGTTTTCCCGGCGAGACGGAGGCAGACTTTGCCGACACATTGGACCTGGTGGATAAAGTCAGTTTTGATGCAGCTTTTATGTTCCTGTATTCCCCGCGTCCCGGAACACCGGCAGCCAAAATGCCGGAACAAGTCCCCCAGGAAATTAAAAAAGAACGTTTTGCCCGCCTGCTGGAACTGCAAAATAAACACAGTCTTAAACATAATGAAGCTTTATTGGGAAAAAGTGTGGAAGTATTGGTGGAAGGACCCAGTAAAACCGATAAGACTTTGTGGACAGGCAAGACACGCAGTGCCAAAACCGTCAATTTTACCGGCGCAGGCACCAGCACGGGCCGGCTGGTAAAGGTGGAAATCACTGATGTAAAAACTTGGAGCTTAATGGGGAGGATTCAGCTTGACTAAAGACACACCGATGATCCGGCAGTATAAGGAAATTAAAGCAAAGAACCAGGATAAGATTCTTTTGTTCCGCGTGGGCGATTTTTATGAATTGTTTTTTGAAGATGCCGAAATCGGTGCCCGGGAACTAGAAATAGCCTTAACCTCACGTGATAAAAACATACCCCTGGCAGGTTTTCCTTACCATGCTCTCAATACTTATTTAGGTCGTCTCATAGAAAAAGGCTACAAAGTTGCTATTTGTGAGCAGGTGGAAGATCCCAAAACTGCCAAAGGAATTGTTAAACGTGAAATTGTCCAGGTAATTACCCCCGGTACAGTGACAGAAACTTCACTTTTGGACGAAAAAGCCAATAATTACCTGGTTTCCGTTTATCTCAGCAGGGGAGGACTGGGCCTGGCGGCTGTAGATATCTCTACCGGAGAATTTTCGGTGACACAAACAAAAGGAAAAGCCTACGGTCGTTTCCTGACTGATGAACTTTCACGACTGCAGCCTTCTGAAATCATTATTAATGAAAACGCCGAAAACAACGAAGCTTTACAAGATGCATTGCTGCGCCTGGACAAACGTGTAGTTGTCAATCCTTATGCGGAAAATAATTTCTCTTTCAAAGAAGCACAAACTGTATTGCAAACTCAATTTCAAGTTTCTAATTTACAGGCTTTAGGCTGTACTGATTTACCTTTTGCCATAGCGGCTGCAGGGGCAGCCGTTGCTTATTTACATGAAACACAACAAAACCGTCTGGAACATTTACATAAACCTGAGATTTACCATCCTAACGGATATATGGTTTTAGATGCGGCAACCCGTCGCAATTTGGAGCTGGTGCGCACCATTCGCACTGAAGAAAGATATGGCTCCCTTTTGTGGGTCCTGGATAAAACACGGACAGCGCTGGGCGGACGTCTTTTAAAACGCTGGCTGGAACAGCCGCTTTTGGATGTCGCGGAAATTAACCAGCGCCTGGATGCAGTGGAAGAATTAGCGGAAAACCTGGCACTGATTGCAGAGCTGTCTGAACTTTTACAGCGGGTGTATGATCTGGAAAGACTTTTAAGTCGTGTACACTGTGAAAAGGCTAATGCCCGCGATTTAGTTTCCCTGCGCGCAACCCTGGAAGTTTTGCCCCAAATCCGTGAAACTGCTTTAAAAGGCGGTACACGTCTGCAAGCACTGGCACAAAGTATCCCGGATTTATCTGATTTAACTGCGTACCTGGGGGCAGCCATTGCCGATGACCCGCCCCTAACACTGCGTGAAGGCAACCTTTTGCGTGACGGTTTTAATGCTGAACTTGACCGCCTGCGTCATATTCGCCGCCACGGTCGCGAGGAAATTTTGCAAATCCAGGAAAGAGAAAGAGAAAAAACGGGTATTAAATCACTAAAAGTCGGCTATAACAAAGTTTTTGGTTACTATATTGAAGTTTCCCGCGTTAACCTGTCTCTGGTACCCGAGCATTACATCCGCAAGCAAACTCTGGCCAATGCGGAGCGCTATATCACACAGGAACTCAAAGATTTTGAGAATACTGTATTAACGGCGGAAGAAAAAATCTGTGCTCTTGAGTATGATTTATTTTTAAAAATCCGCCAACTGGTTGCAAGCCACACTGATGCCATCCAAAAGGCTGCGGCCCTTTTGGCCCGGCTTGATGTCTACCAGTCCCTGGCCCGGGTAGCCAGTGAATACCGTTATGTCAGGCCGGAAGTAAACGCTGATCACATTATTCAGATTGAAGACGGACGCCATCCGGTAGTGGAAAGGGTTACACGCGACCGGCTTTTTGTACCCAATGATACTTATCTGGATACCCAGGAACAGCAAATACTTCTCATCACAGGTCCCAATATGGCCGGCAAATCCACCTATATGCGACAGACAGCCCTTATTGTCCTGATGGCACAAATCGGTAGTTTTGTGCCGGCACGTAAGGCAAAAATCGGCCTTGTTGACCGTATATTCACCCGCATAGGCGCCGCCGATGATTTAGTGGGCGGGCTTAGTACATTTATGGTGGAAATGAGTGAAGTTGCCCATATTTTAGATCGGGCCACCAAACAAAGTTTGGTGATTTTAGACGAGGTAGGACGGGGAACAAGCACCTTTGACGGTATCAGTATCGCCCAGGCAGTGATTGAATATCTGTTTACAAAAGTCAAAGCCCGGACCATGTTTGCCACCCATTTCCACGAGCTGGCCGCTTTGGCAGATAAATATAAAGGCATTAAGAATTTGGCCACCGCAGTCAAAGAACAAGGTGAAGAAATCATCTTTTTGCACAAAGTCATACCCGGCAGTGTTGATCATAGTTACGGCTTACAAGTGGCACGCCTGGCAGGTTTGCCTAAAAAAGTGCTTTCCCGGGCTGAAGAAATCCTTGCCTTACTGGAAGAAAATAAAATGGCACATAAAGAAACTGCCGCCACGCAAAACCAGGCAGTGCAATTACAACTTTTTACACCGGATACGGAAGTGATGGAAGCACTGACTGAACTGGAAAATACAGATATTTTGACAACCACACCTTTGGAGGCCATGCAGCTTTTATACAAGCTCCAACAAGCTTGGAAAAAGGAGAATCGTAATGGGGAAGATTAAAGTTTTAGATCTTCATACAGCCAATAAAATAGCTGCCGGCGAAGTGGTAGAGCGGCCTGCTGCCGCGGTGAAAGAACTTATCGAAAACGCCCTGGATGCCGCAGCAACACATATTGACATCCAAATCACAGGCGGCGGCCTGGAAATGATCCGGGTTGTAGATAACGGTAGCGGTATGGCGCCGGAAGATGCCGTCTTAGCTTTGGAGCGCCATGCCACCAGTAAAATTATGACGGCTGAAGATATATCCACCGTTTTAACCATGGGTTTTCGGGGGGAGGCTTTGCCCAGTATAGCCGCCGTCAGCCGCTTCCGCCTGGTTACACGCCGCCAGGAAGATTTCTTAGGCACGGAAATAGTGATAGAAGGCGGCAAACTGGTAAAACAGCAGGAAGCAGGCAGTCCGGCAGGAACAGAAGTTAAAGTGGAAGATTTATTTTTCAATACACCGGCACGCCGTAAATTTATGAAAAGCGCCGGTGCGGAAACGGCCAGAATTACAGATACAGTGCAACGTTTGGCCTTGGCCAGGCCTGATGTGGCTTTTCATTTTAGTGTGGACGAAAAAACAAAACTGGTTACCAGCGGCAACGGCCAACTGGAAGATGCCGCCGGGCAAGTTTTAGGGCTGCAAAATCTACGTCAAATGCTGCCTTTAGCCTGGGAAGGATCCCTGGTAACGCTACACGGTTTTGTTTCCAAGCCTGCGCTTTGCCGTGCCAATCGCAACTTGCAGTATATCTTCGTCAACAAAAGACCGATCCGTTCACCGCTGATTTCCGATGCGGTACAGACGGCTTATCATACTTTGCTACCCCGTAATCGTTTTCCGGCAGTTATTATCTATCTGGAAATCAATCCTGAAGATGTTGATGTTAATGTACACCCCACAAAAAGAGAAGTGCGCTTTTCCCGGGAACGGGATTTGTACCGCCAAATCCTGGCCGGGGTAAAATCAGCCCTTTCAAATGCATCTCTTATTAAAGAAATTCAGGACAATTGGCGACCGGCGCAAAAAGAAACGGCTGCAAATTTATCTTTACATGATTACGGCCTGCCGCCACAGCCGGCTCCCGCTTTCAAACCTACAACTGTTATCTTTGACCGTACACCTCAAACTTACCCCGGAGATCCTGCAATACAACCCGCGGCAAAACCTACACCCGTTCCGGCAACTAGTCCGGAAACAAGTCACCAAGCAAATGCAAGCCGGCATTTTCCCGCCTTGCATGTCCTGGGACAATATCTTCGCACCTATATTCTGGCCCAGTCAGAGGAGGATGATTTATACCTCATTGACCAGCATGCCGCCCATGAAAGAGTACTGTATGATTTACTGAAAAAGGATCTTTCCACCGGAGAGTTACCGGTACAGGAAATTATCCCGCAAACTTATGAACTTGATGCCCAGTCGGCAGCCGTGCTGGAGGAATCACTAAAATTGTTTACCGATTTAGGATTAAATTTTGAAACATTTGGTAATAATACTTTTATCCTCCGGTCTGTTCCTATGTTTTACAAAACTCCCCTGAAACAGGAAGAACTGCAGGATTTGCTGGAACAGGCAAAAACTGAAAAAAAAATAAATCTTTTTGAAAAAACCATGCAGATGATGTCCTGTAAAGCAGCAATTAAAGCCAACCAAACCCTTGAGCTTCCTGAAATGACTGCTTTACTGAGAAATCTGGCACAAACTACCCAACCGTATACTTGCCCCCACGGACGGCCCACAGTCATGGTATTAAATAAAGAAACTATCGCCAAAAATTTCGGGAGGATTTAAAGTGCAGAAACTAATTGTTATTGCCGGCCCCACCGCCGTGGGCAAGTCAGCAGTAGCCTTAAATTTGGCCAAGAAGCTTGGCGGGGAAATAGTTTCTGCCGACTCTGTCCAGGTCTACCGTGGTTTAGATATTGGTTCCGCCAAACCCAGTAAAGAAGAGCAGGCACAAGTGCCACATCATCTGTTGGATATCGTAGATCCTGAAGAGAATTATACAGTGGCCGATTTTCAACGTGATGCCTCAAACGCTATTAGTGATATTCACCGGCGAGGCAAACTTCCGCTTTTAGTTGGCGGCACCGGGCTTTATATCCGGGCAGTAGTACGCGGTTTTGCCTTTACTGAATATGGTGTCAACAAAAACTTAAGAAGTAAATTACAAAAGGTAGCCGCCACGGAAGGGCCGGAAGCTTTGCATGCCAGATTGGCCAAAGTTGATCCGAAAACGGCAGAAAAACTTCACCCCAATGATGTCCGGCGCGTCATTCGTGCCCTGGAAGTGTATTTACAAGGTAAAACGCCCATTTCTCAACAAGAGGAAAATACACCCCGCCGGCCGGTTTATGACGCCACTCTTTTTTGCCTGACACGGCCGCGGCCGGTACTATACCGGCGCATAGAAGAGCGGGTGGAGGCAATGATCGCCGCCGGTTTAATTGAAGAAGTCAGGAACCTGCTTGCTCAAGGCATCTCTCCTGAAGCCAAAGCAATGCAAAGTCTGGGCTATAAGCAAATTATAGCTTTTCTGCAAGATAAAATTAGTCTGGAAGAGGCAATTCATCTGATTAAACGTGATACCAGACGTTTTGCCAAGCGGCAGCTGACCTGGTTTCGGAAAGAAGAGATGATCTGGCTGGATATAGAGCAATATAGTAAAATTGAAGAGATAACGGAAAAAATTTCTACCTATTTGCAGGATATTTCCCCCAGGTAGAGAATAATATGAGCATAACCTAACACTGGAGGAGTTTGGCGTGAACAAAGCAACTGTAAATTTGCAGGATAATTTTCTTAATACTGCACGGAAAGAAGAAATGATGCTCACAGTATTTTTAATTAACGGTTACCAGATTAAAGGTACGGTCCGCAGCTTTGATAATTTTACCATCCTGCTGAACGTAGAAAACAAGCAACAACTAGTCTACAAGCATGCCGTGTCCACAATTATTCCTTTCCGCAATCTTAATCTAAATCAACCCGCGGAGTAAGTATATAGATCTGAGAACAAAAACAGGCTGCCTGACAAAGAACAGCCTGTTTTTTGCTTTTACCGTCTTTTATCGGTAACCACGATGAAACCGGGTGCATATAATAGATTTATGGGAGGGAGTTTATGAAACAATCAACCCGGTTTAGTTTATCTTTCAGGTTCGAAAACAACCGACTTAAGCAAAGCCGGGGCAATTTACCAACTGAACCCAAGAAAACAGAAAAAAAACAAACTGTAACACAAGATTCCGGCTTTAATTCAGAAGCTAAAGAAAAGCTGCAGGAGTTGACGGCGGAATTAGACAACATGATCGGTTTAGCTAAAGTTAAAGAACTGGTGAAAGAAATTACTGCTTATGTGGAGATTTGCCGCCGCCGGCAGCGTTACCAGCTGAAAAGCGAAAGCCTGGTCTTACATATGATATTTATGGGAAATCCCGGCACGGGGAAAACAACTGTTGCCAGGATTTTAGGTAAAATGCTGGCGGAATTAAAAGTACTGCCAAAAGGTCATTTGTTGGAAGTGGAACGGGCCGATCTAGTGGGCGAATTTATCGGGCATACTGCACAAAAATGCCGGGAGCAAATAAAAAAAGCCATGGGCGGCATTCTTTTTATTGATGAAGCATACTCTTTAGCCCGCGGCGGTGAGAAAGATTTTGGCAAAGAAGCTATTGACACCCTTGTCAAAGCTATGGAAGATCATAAAAACGAAATCATTATTATTTTAGCCGGGTATGAAAAAGAAATGGAAAAATTCCTGCGTACCAATCCCGGTTTGCGCTCACGTTTTCCCATTCATTTACATTTTCCGGATTATACAACAGATGAACTTTTGGAAATAGCGGCCCTGATGGTGCGGGAGCGGCAATATAAATTATCCCTGGGTGCCACGGAATTCTTACGTACATATCTGCAGGAACAGCTGGAAACCAAAAGAATCAATTTCAGTAATGCCCGCCTTGTCCGTAACCTGCTGGAAAAAGCCATCCGCCGACAAGCCCTGCGTTTGGTTCAGCAACAAGTTTATGGGCGCAATGATTTAATGCTGCTTTTGCGGGAAGATTTTGAAGAAATCCAGGCAGAAGAAACTAATTTTGCCGAGAATGTCTTATTACTGCCAAACAGGTAAAAAAACTAAAAATTTACGCATGGACGGTAAAGAAAAGAATAATTATCCAGAGAGTTTGCTGAGAACCTTCCTTTCTGTTACAATGATGCAGAAAGGAAGGTTATATTATGGAAAAAGCAGTATTGGTGGGTTTAGACACCCCTAATGCACCTTGGGATATTGAAGAAACCATGCAGGAATTAGCGCAACTATCTGGGACGGCAGGAGCAAAAGCCGTGGCTGAAATTGTTCAGAAAAGAGAGCGACCCGATACTGCCTACTATGTCGGTAAGGGGAAACTGGAAGAAATAAAAATTATCGTAGAGGAAACGTCTGCCGACCTGGTTATTTTTAACGATGAACTTTCCCCGTCACAAATCAGAAATTTGGAAAATGCCCTGGAAGTACAGGTTGTGGACCGGACGGCTTTAATTCTGGATATATTTGCCCAGCGCGCCCAAACACGGGAAGGGAAATTACAGGTGGAGCTGGCACAGTTAAATTACTTGTTGCCCCGTTTAGCAGGTAAGGGAAGCGAACTTTCCCGCCTGGGAGGCGGCATCGGTACCCGGGGACCGGGTGAAACAAAACTGGAAGTGGATCGACGCCGCGTCCGTAAACGCATTGGCGATTTAAAAAAAGAAATTGAACAAGTGAAAAAAACCCGCCACCTGCACCGTCAGTCAAGACAGAATATACCACTGCCCATAGTGACCATGGTAGGTTATACTAATGCCGGCAAATCAACACTTCTCAATGTTTTAACAGATGCCGGCGTCCTGGCAGAGGACAAGCTTTTTGCCACTTTGGATCCCACAACACGCCAGGTAAAACTGCCTCATGGCGGCAGGTTTCTCTTGACTGATACAGTTGGTTTTATTCAGAAACTGCCACATCATCTGGTAGCTGCTTTTCGGGCGACCCTGGAGGAAGTACTGGAGGCAGATTTACTTTTGCATGTAGTAGATGCTGCTCACCCCCAGGTCAAGCAACAAATGGCTGCCGTACAAGCAATTTTAAACCAACTGGAGGCACAAAACTTACCGCAATTGGTGGTTTTAAATAAAATGGATTTGCCGCAGGCTCATCAAAACTTTCAGCAGACACAGCAACTACCGGACCATGTTGCCGTTTCCGCTTTAAAAAGAAAAGGATTAGATGCTTTGCTGGCAAAAATAGAAACCTTACTGCACCGGGAACATGAAAGGCATGAATTTTTTATTCCTTTTACGCTGACGGAACTTCTCCATTTAATCAGACAGTACGGTAAATTGGAAAGAGAAGAATACCTGCCCCAGGGAATCCGCGTCGAAGCGGTCCTCCCCCGGGTGTGGGCGAAAAGAATTCAGCATCAACTAGAACAAGGGAGAGCTTAAAATGTTGACAAAACTAAAGCGCCAACTGGACTATATTGACCGTGTAGAAAATGATTTGCAACCTGTTTTCAGGCAAATTGACAAAATTGTCCTTTACAACCAGGGACGTGTGCTTAATGCTTTCCGCAATTTACATATTGATGAAACCTGTTTTACCGAATCCACCGGGTACGGTTATGACGATCTGGGACGGGAAAAACTGGACAGTCTGTATGCAGAAATTTTTGGCGGAGAAGCAGGCCTGGTACGGCCTCAATTTGTTTCCGGAACACATGCCATTGCTTGTGCTTTATACGGGATTTTAAAACCGGGAGACAGGTTGGTAAGTTTAACCGGAAAACCGTATGATACGCTGCAAAAAGTACTGGGAATAGCTGATCTTAAACCTTTTGGCAGCTTTCCTGACTTAAAGATTGAGTACGCTGAAGCCGATTTGATCGAAGAAATAAATACAGAGCTTTTAGATAAAGTGCTGGCGAAAAAAACAACAGCCGTACTTATCCAGCGTTCCCGCGGTTATGCTCACCGGCGCTCCCTGCTTTGTGAAGACATCCAGGCCCTGGTGGCGGCGGTGAAAGAGCGGAGCCCGGAAACCATTGTTTTTGTCGATAACTGCTATGGGGAATTTGTGGAGGAAAAAGAGCCCTGCCATGTCGGTGCCGACTTAATTGCCGGTTCCCTAATTAAAAACCCCGGGGCAGGAATAGCTCCCGGCGGGGGCTATGTGGTGGGTCGGGCCGATTTGGTGGAAAAAGCAGCCTGGCGTCTAACTGCCCCCGGTCTTGGTGCCAATATCGGTGCCATGGGCATTTATAAACGCCAGTATTATCAGGGTTTATTTTTGGCCCCGCACCAGGTAGGACAAGCTTTAAAAGGGATGGTACTGGCGGCGGCTCTCTTTAGTCATGCCGGTTTTTATGTTGATCCCAAACCTTACGACAGGCGAGGCGATATAGTCCAAGCCATACGTCTAGGTGATGTAAAACTATTGCAAAGCTTTTGCGAAGCAGTTCAGGCTGCCTCACCCATAGACAGTTATGTAACGCCCCAGGCGGCGCCCATGGTGGGTTATAAAGACGAAGTAATTATGGCGGCAGGCACCTTTATTCAGGGAGCCAGCTCCGAATTTACCGCCGATGCCCCCATCCGCCCGCCATATGAAGTCTATATGCAGGGCGGCCTCACCTATGAACATCAAAAACTGGCTCTGGCGGAAATATTAGACCGCCTGGAAAGAGAAGGCGGTATAAAGCGCCAGGCTTGACATTTTTCTACTGTTATCTTTATAATTTTATCAGCTTTGCTCCTTTATTAAAAAATAGAGAAACTTGGAGAGAAGAGAGGAAGATTATGAATTATACCAGGGAAGACATTCTTCATTTTGTGAAAAAGTTAAAAATTAAATTTATTCGCCTGCAATTTGTGGATATTTTCGGAATCCCTAAAAACGTGGCCATTCCTGTACAACAATTAAATAAAGCCCTTGACGGGGAATTAATGTTTGACGGTTCCTCCATAGAAGGATTTGTACGTATTGAAGAATCAGATATGTATCTGCGTCCGGACATTAATACCTTTGCAATCTTTCCCTGGAATTCTCACGGCGGAGTGGCTGAAGCCCGCCTTATTTGTGACATCTATAATCCCGATGGTACTCCCTTTGCCGGCTGCCCCCGTAATACTTTGAAACGTGTTTTAACCCAGGCGGCAGAAATGGGGTACACCATGAATGCAGGCCCGGAGGCAGAGTTCTTTCTGTTTTTGAAAAATGAGCAAGGCCAGGCTACAACCATGACGCATGATCGTGCCAGTTATTTTGATTTAATGCCTGTTGATTTGGGAGAATCAGCGCGGCGGGACATGGTTTTAACCCTTCAGGAAATGGGATTTGAAGTGGAAGCTTCACACCATGAAGTGGCGCCCGGGCAGCACGAAATTGCTTTTAAGTATGCAGATGCCTTAACCACGGCAGATAATATTGCTACTTTTAAACTGGTGGTACGCACTATTGCCATGCGGCACAATTTACATGCCACTTTTATGCCCAAGCCCATTACAGGCGTTGCCGGCTCCGGCATGCACACGCACCAGTCCTTATTTAAAGACGGTAAGAATGCCTTTTACGATCCCGATGCTCCTTCACAGCTCTCTGCCATAGCCCGGTATTATATCGGCGGCATTTTAAAACATGTAAAAGGTTTTTGTGCCATTACCAACCCGCTGGTTAACTCCTATAAACGCCTGGTACCGGGCTATGAGGCGCCTGTTTACATAGCTTGGAGTGAGCAAAATCGCAGCCCTCTGGTCCGAATTCCGGCCCGGCGCGGTATCGGTACCCGTATTGAATTGCGCAACCCGGATCCTTCCTGCAACCCGTACCTGGCACTGGCAGTAACCCTGGCAGCCGGTTTGGACGGCATCAAAAATAAAATTGCTCCTCCGGCTCCGGTGGACCAAAATATTTATGATCTGACCGATAAAGAAAGGGAAGCATTAGGAATAGAAATGCTACCGCAAGATCTAGGTGAAGCTTTGGAGGAATTGGAAAAAAACACATTAATTAAAAAAACCTTGGGAGAACACCTCTATAACAGTTTTATGAACGCGAAAAAAATTGAATGGAGACGCTATCGCACACAAGTGCACCAATGGGAACTTGATTCATATTTAACAGTATATTAAAAATTAAACTTTAATTAAAACCCGCCTACTAAAGCGGGTTTTTCTGTTAAAACTAATTGACAGGAGTAGAAAATCATGTTACTTTGTAAATATCCACCCCCCTCGGGTAGGGGGTAGTTAAGAGGTGTAGAAAATGGCAGAAAAAGCATTGATCAAAGAAACAATTAAGGTGGGCGGCATGTCTTGTGCTGCTTGTGCAGCCGCCATTGAAAGAGGTTTAAACAAAAAAGACGGTGTCAATGAAGCTGTGGTCAACCTGGCCACAGAAAAAGTAACTGTGGAGTATGACCAGGGGCAGATTTCACAGTCAGAAATCCGCAAAATCATTGAAGATTTAGGATATGAAGTACTGGCTGAACCGCCTGCACCAAGCAGTAAGTTAACATTAACCGTAACCGGGATGTCCTGTGCCGCTTGCGTAGCCGCCGTTGAAAGAGGTTTAAACAAAAAAGACGGTGTCAATGAAGCTGTAGTCAACCTGGCTACAGAAAAAGCAACTGTGGAGTATGACAGTGCGGTCATTACCCGGGAAGAAATAATACGTATTATAGAAGACCTGGGATATGGAGTTGTCACCGAGGAAAAGGCGGAAACCACAGTCTACGCTGCCGGAGAAGAGCGCGAAAAAGCAGAGCTGGCTGCCCGCAAAAGAACGCTGTTCATTGTTCTGGCCATTACCCTGGTAACAGAAGTTATTATGTTTTTAGATTATCGTTTTAATATACACGTACCCTACCATGACTGGATTATGCTGGTAGCGGCTACACCTATAGTCTTTTGGGCCGGACTGCCCACCCATAGGGGTGCCTGGCGCTCACTGCGCCACGGAAGTGCCAACATGGATGTTTTAATCTCCCTGGGCACCTTAAGTGCTTACGCCTGGGGAATAGCAGCTTTCTTTATCCCGGACGTTATTTCTTTCATGGGAATATCCGGCATGATTATGGCATTTCATCTTTTGGGGCGTTATCTTGAAGCCATTGCTAAAAGTAAGACTTCCAGTGCCATTCGCAAATTATTGGAATTGGGAGCGAAAACGGCACGCATACTTGTTGACGGCCAGGAGCGCGAAATTCCTGTGGAACGCGTGCTGGTAGGCGACATCGTGGTTGTCCGTCCCGGTGAAAAAATCCCCGTTGACGGTGAAATTATTGAAGGTTATACAACTGTGGATGAATCCATGGTTACCGGCGAAAGTATCCCGGCAGAAAAAACTGTGGGAGATCAGGTGGTGGGAGCTACCATCAATAAAAACGGGATGATTAAATTTAAAGCCACTAAAGTAGGAAAAGACACGTTTTTAGCACAGATAATCCGCATGGTGGAAGAAGCACAGGGTTCTAAAGCTCCTATTCAGCAGTTGGCAGACAAAGTCACAAGTTATTTTGTACCGGTAGTAGTAGTTATTTCTATTGCCACTTTTATTTTCTGGTTAGCATGGGGAGGAGCAGGAAGCTTAACGCGTGCTGCCTTTGCCGCCATTGCCGTTTTGGTTATTGCCTGTCCCTGCGCCCTGGGTCTGGCTACCCCCACAGCCATCATGGTCGGCACCGGGTTAGGCGCAGAAAACGGTATTCTCATTAAAGATGCCGCCAGTTTACAAACCATGCTGGAGGTTAATACCATTATTTTTGATAAAACAGGTACCATCACTAAAGGTCAGCCTGCCGTTACTGATATTATTCCCCTGCACGATTTTGACGAGGAAAAGCTGTTAACCTTGGCCGCCGGCGGTGAGACAGGCTCTGAACATCCTTTAGGGCAAGCTATAGTTGCGGCCGCCCAGGAACGTAAGCTAAAAATTGCCCAGGCAAAAGATTTTACCGCCATACCGGGACAAGGTATTGAAGCAGTGATTGAAGAACAAAAAATTGTCATGGGTAACCGCAAATTAATGGCAAGACATGAGCTTGAGGTCAAACAAATAGAAGAGCAAGTACAACAATTGGAGAAGGAAGGAAAAACTGTCATGTTTGTGGCAGTTGAAGGACAGCTTGCCGGCATTATTGCTGTGGCCGACACCGTTAAAGCAGACAGTAAAGCCGCCATTAGCAGTCTTAAAGAACTGGGTCTCACAACTGCCATGCTGACAGGAGATAATGAGCGCACAGCCAATGCTATCGCGGAACAGGTGGGAATTACACGGGTCCTGGCACAGGTACTGCCCGATCAAAAAGAAGCTGAAGTCAGACGCCTGCAAGATGAAGGTTTAGTTGTTGCCATGGTGGGCGACGGGATTAATGATGCACCGGCACTGGCGCAAGCCAATGTAGGCATAGCCATCGGCACCGGTACTGATATTGCCATTGAAACTTCAGACATTACCTTAATTAGAGGCAATCTCACCTCTGTAGTCACCGCCATTGATCTGGCCAAAGCAACATTTAAAATTATCCGGCAAAATTTGTTTTGGGCCTTCGGCTACAATATTCTGGCTATTCCCATTGCCGCCTCCGGGCGCTTAAGCCCCGCCATTGCAGCCTTGGCCATGGCCATGTCTTCAATTTCAGTACTGTTAAACTCACTGCGCTTACGTCGTCATCAACTACAGACAGGGAATGAAGAAAGTGGAAACTAGAAAAAAGCAAGCTGAAAATATTCTTGAAATCTTAGCAAGTAAAAATCCCAACCCGGCCACGGAGCTTGTTTTTGAGACTCCGTGGCAGTTACTTGTTGCCACTGTTTTATCTGCCCAGTCAACAGATAAACAGGTTAATAAAGTAACTAAAAAACTTTTTCTTGACTGCCCGGGGCCGGAGGAGATGGCTGCATTGGCACCGGAGGAGTTGGCGGAAAAAATTAAAACATTAGGTTTATACCGCAACAAAAGTAAAAATTTAGTTGCCACCGCACAATTAATTGTCAATAAATTTGCCGGTCAAGTGCCGCAAACACGGGAGGAACTGGAAAGCCTTCCCGGTATCGGCCGCAAATCAGCAAATGTGATCTTGGCCAATGCCTTTGGTATTCCTGCTTTTGCCGTGGATACACATGTTTTCCGGGTGGCCAATCGCACAGGTTTAGCGGCGGCGAAAAACCCGAGGGAGACAGAAAAGCAACTTACAGAAATTATACCGGAAGAACTCTGGAGCAAAGCCCATCATTGGCTAATTCTGCACGGCCGCTATATTTGCACGGCTCGCAGCCCCAAATGTGGCGACTGTCCTCTTTATCAGCACTGCAATTATCCGGAAAAAGGATCATGTGGAGTAATAACAGATCAAAAAAATCGGTAAACACTCACGTTTACCGATTTTTTTTATGTCTTCTTTAAACATAGTTGCAGCATATGTTAATCCAGACTGCGAAAGACACCGATTACTTTGCCGATGACCCGAATCTCAGGCGAGCGGATAGGTTCATATAAATCATTTTCCGGCTGTAAAATAATATGATCTTTGCCTTTATAAAAACGTTTGACAGTAGCTTCACCGTCAAGCATGGCCACCACAATTTCACCGTTATTGGCCTGGTATTGCTGGCGCACAATCACATAGTCCCCATCCATAATGCCGGCATTAATCATACTGTCACCACGGACCTGAAGCATAAAAACACTGTCACCATGAACCATCATTTTCGGCAGGGGAAAATAATCTTCAATATTTTCCTCGGCCAAAATAGGCTGACCGGCTGTTACCTGTCCTACGATAGGTACTTGTACAGTTTCCGGGACAAATAATGGATCCGGTTCCTCCCGGAGTAATTCAATGGCACGCGGTTTTGAAGGATCGCGACGGATAAAGCCCTTTTCCTCCAGTTTAGCCAGATGAGCATGGACGGTGGAGCTGGAGGAAAGGCCTACTGCTTCACCGATCTCACGTACAGAGGGAGGATAGTTTTTAATTTTTACTTCACGTCTGATATATTCAAGAATTTGCCTTTGTCTGGGCGTTAAATTATCCACCTAAAGCACCTCGCTTTTTATTATTTTAGCACAAAATTATCCAGAAAGCAAACAACCGTTCGTGTTTTTTCCAAAAAACTCTTGACACAAACATTTGTTCGTGTTACGATATTGCCAGGCAAACAAATGTTTGGAGGGTAAGTATGAAAACCTTGTCTGCATTAACATATAATAAAAGAAAGCGCCTGCAAAAAAGGCAACGCCTGGCTAAAGTTTTAGTTTTCCTCAGCGCTTGGTGCCTGATAATCATTTTGGCCGTCAGTCAGGGCAGTATTGCCCGCGGGGAAAATCAGTCCTTGCAAACAGTGGTCGTTTCTGGCGGGGACACATTATGGACATTGGCCCAAGAACATGCACCGGCAGACCAAGACCTGCGTTCCTACATCGCTCGAATCCGCGAGCTCAATCATTTATCGCATCCTGTAATTTACCCCGGGCAAATTCTTGAACTACCGTAATATTCTTTGCACCCCCGGCTAAGCTATTAGCAAAAAGGGCAGGGTGGAGTAATGACAGATTTACCTTGGCATCGAGAAGAAATATTTCACGACGAAATTGATAATTACCCACTGGCTGATTTTTTCCCTTTACAAGCAAAGCCGGCTAAAACGGTGGAAGAACCACAGCCTAAACAAGATAAGAGGGAAAAATAAACCGGCTGCAAAAGACGCAGCCGGTTTATTTTTTAATTGGATTTTTCCTTTTCCTGATGATTATTCAAGTTACCGTTTGCTTTCATTGCCAACAATTTGTTAATACCGTTTAAATATGCCCGCACAGAAGCTTCCACAATATCTGTGGAAGTACCACGACCCACAATAGTTTTATCCTGGTATTCAATCAAAATGGTTACTTCACCCAAAGCATCGCGCCCTTCAGTTACAGCCCGCAGGTCGTATTTTTCCAGACGCGGCTCAATCCCGGTAATGTTATCAATGGCATTATAGGCGGCATCAATAGGTCCGGCACCCGTTTCACTCCGCACAAAAACTTCTTCATCTTTTTTCAGTTTAACCACAGCGGCCGGAATGCTTTTGGAGCCACTGGTGGTCTGCAAATATTCCAAAGTATAAATCGGTGCGGTATAAGCTAAACGGTCTGCCATGAGGGCTTCAAGATCCTGCGGATAAACTTCCTTTTTCTTATCTGCCAGCTCCAGGAAGCGAGTATAGAATTCGGCAAAATCATTATCATCCAGGACAAAACCCAAACGTTCCAGTACATGCCGGACAGCATGGCGGCCGGAACGGGCGGTTAGTTTAATTTGTCCGGCTTTACCGCCAATTAATTCGGCATTGATAATTTCGTAAGTCTCCATATTCTTCAAAATGCCGTCCTGGTGGATACCTGAAGAATGAGTAAAAGCATTTTTGCCGATGATGGCTTTGTTTACAGGGATGGGAATCCCCATTAAACTGGAAACTAAACGGCTGGTTTTATAAATCTCACGGGTATTAATATCGTGGTAGAAATCTTTGAAGTAATCTTTGCGGATCAGCATAGCTATGACGATTTCCTCTAAAGCGGCATTGCCGGCTCGTTCACCAACACCGTTAATATTGCATTCAATCTGGCGCGCACCGTTTTGCACAGCCGCCAGTGAATTAATTACTGCCAGGCCCAAATCATTATGGCAATGGACACTAACGGTGGCTTTATCAATATTGGGAACACGATTCATGATAGTGCGCACCATTTCACCATATTGTTCCGGCACTGCATATCCCACGGTGTCAGGCAAATTTATAACGGTAGCACCGGCATCAATGACGGCTTCAATGACACGGCACATGTAGTCCATATCACTGCGGGTAGCATCTTCCAGTGAATATTGCACATCGTGTGTTTTACTCTTTGCATATTTTACCGCTTCCACACCCATTTCCAGCAGGGTCTCAGGATCTTTGCGCAATTTGTACTGCATGTGAATGGGGGAAGAGGCCAGGAAAACATGAATTCTGGGCCTTTCCGCGTATTTGATGGCCTCCCAGCAGGCATCTATATCTCCCTTGACAGCACGGGCCAAACCGGCAATGACAGGCCCTTTAACTTCCTTGGCAATAGTCGCCACTGCTTTAAAATCGCCGGGCGAAGAAACGGGAAAACCACATTCAATAATATCCACATTTAATTTAGCCAGCTGTTTGGCTATTTTTAGTTTTTCTTCTAGATTAAGCTTTGCACCCGGTGTTTGTTCACCGTCACGCAGCGTAGAATCAAAAATCATAATTTTCTCTGACATTATATTTCCTCCCTTTTTAAATGTAATAAAAAAACTTCGCCTGCTAGAGGCGAAGCTATTCCGCGGTACCACTCTAATTAGCTGTGCCTGCGGGGGCACAACCACTCTCAACCCGTAACGTGGGCAACCGGCCAGGTCTACTCGGATCTCCCTTTCGGCTGGCACTCCAGGGTGAGCTCGTAAGAGAAGGTAAGTCCGCCTCACACCACCCGACGGCTCTCTGCACTTACTGGTTTCTCTACTTTATCCCTGTCATCGTTTTTGCCTAATTTCTATTTATCATAACAAAAATATGCAAAATGTCAAACCTTTTTTGTTTTTTTTATCAGTATGTAATAAACAACGCTTAAGATCATAATTGACGAAAAAATTCTCTGGTGATAAGCTGAAGGAAAATAATTACTCACAGCATATGCGGAAATAATTAGAGTAGGAAAGAAGGCGAATCGGGGTTAATATAGTTACCGATAAAAAACCCGGAAGGATGAATTCTGATGCCTGGGAAACTGTTTGCCGCTGTTGATTTAGGCGGCACAAAAATTTATACAATTATTGCCGATGCCAAAGGCGAGGTCTTATCACGCAAGCGTCTGCCTACGCCGCCCGCTGCAGATGCAGAAAGTCTTTTAAATGCTCTCCTAACATCAATAACATCATCACTGGCAGAGATAAATAGATCTACCGGTCATTTGGCTGCCGCCGGTATTTGTGTGCCGGGCTTTTTTGACCGGAAACAGCGTCTGGTTCTGAAACTGCCCAATATCCCGCGCGTAAATCATTTTCCCTTGGAATCTGCTTTATCACACCGGCTTGGTGTGCCCGTACTGGTGGAGAATGATGCCAATGCTGCAGCAGTGGGGGAGGCCAGCCGGGGAGCAGGAAAGGGACATCGCAATCTTATCTATATAACTGTCAGTACCGGCATTGGTGCCGGCTTTATTTTCAACGGAGAACTTTACCGCGGCAGTCGCGGCTTTGCCGGTGAGTTCGGTCATATGCAGATTAAACCTGATGGACCGCTTTGCGGCTGTGGTAAAAAAGGTTGTTTGGAGGCAGTTGCTTCCGGGTCGGCCATTGCCCGCCAAGCTAATGAAGCATTGAAAAGTGGTAGGGAGACGAAACTATCAGCCTTGGCGGCACAAAATGGCGGCAAAGTTACAGCCGAGCATGTTTTTTTAGCTGCCCAAGCTAAAGACAGGACGGCCCAAAACATTATAGAGGAGGCAGTTTATTATTTGGGCTTAGGCATAAGTAATCTTATTAACTTGTTGAATCCTTCTGTGGTAGTGTTAGGGGGCGGTGTGACTAATGCCGGAGATCTTTTCTTTGCGCCATTACTAAAAATTGTCGCAAAACATACTGTAGAATATGCTGCCCAAACTGTTAAAATCACACCGGCTGTACTGGGAAGTGAAGCAGGAGCTATAGGCATGCTACATCTTTTAACAAATTTACTAAATTAAGTCACTAGCACCACAAGATTTCATAAAATTTCACAAAATTTTATAATTCGACAAATTTCAACACAATTCATGAGAAATATATAATAAAATGTAAAGTGATGTAGTATATGCAATTTTTGCCAAAGGAGGATTCTATGAATTCCAGAGTGCAGCTGCTGAGAGACCGTTTTTGGCGAAACTCTGTGGACATACATGGCATTATGGATAACCAAGGCGAAATCCACTTTAATCCTGCCTTTGCCCGGATTACCGGCTACAAGAGTGAGAAAGCCAGATTTATAGACTTGTTTTGGAAAGTTCATCCCCGTGAACGCAAAAAAATCATCCTGGCAAGAAAAAGCATACAGCAGGGTGAAGCAGTCAATTTTGTCGATGTACGCTTTCGCTGTCAAGACGGACAATACAAATGGCTCAGCTGGAATGCAATTTATGACCCGGAAATTGATGCCTTACTAATCACCGGCCGTGACATTACAAACAAAAAAACCATGTCAGACGTTTTCGAAACTATTTTTCAGTATAGTCCCAATATAAAAATGATTGTGCGCGAGCACGACAGGCGTATTTTAACCGTCAATAAAACTTTTGAAAAAGTTTTAGGCTATAGGGCAGACGAAATCGTTGCTAAAACCTTGGATGAAATAAATATAAAAATAAGACAGAATACGGGGCAATCTTGGTTTACAGTTTATCATAAAGGCGTTTCTGCCAAATATCTTTCCTTACATTGTAAAAATGATGTTGTAAGAGATTTAATCTATACATCAGTACCTATACGTTATCAAGGTGAATGTTGCTCCTTAATTGTAGCTATAGATGTTACGGAACAAAATAAGCTGGCAAAAGAATTAAACCGCTTGGAAAAACTTCATGTGATTGGACAAATGGCCGGTGGTATTTGCCACGAGATGCGCAACCCAATTACAGTAATTAGAGGCTATTTGCAAATGATGCTGCAAAAGAAAGATTTTTGGCAAGCAAAGCAAAATATTGAATTTATGATCAGTGAATTAGATCGTGCCAATTCCATCATTACAGATTTCCTCGCCATTGCCAAACGTGATTCAGAATATGCGGATTTTCAAGTTACTAATTTAAATAACATTATAAACAGGCTTTACCCGTTAATTAAAGCTGATGCCGTCCAACAAGACAAAAAAATTCTCCTTGATCTGACAGATAAAGCATATATTTATGCCAAAGAAAGCGAACTTAAACAGTTAATTCTAAATTTAGTCCGCAATGCCCTGGATGCCTCCTCGCCCGGGCAAAATGTTATCATTAGCACTGTTAAAAGCGAACACAAAGTAATGCTAAAAATTAAGGATTCCGGGACAGGCATTGCCCCACAAATTCTCAAAAATCTCGGCACACCTTTTCTCACCACCAAAAAAGAGGGCACAGGTTTAGGCCTGGCAATCTGTTATGCCATTGCTGAACGACACCAGGCCACTATCGATGTGGCCACATCAAAACAGGGGACAGTCTTTACTGTGATCTTTCCCGCCGTTATAATCAGTCGTTTGCCCGTAGCCGCCAAATCGTAATAACACAAAAACTGTACAGTACTGCCGCTACTGCGTAAGAAAAAGGATATTTTTACGGAATGTAGAAGATAAACAAAGAAAGCAGGAAAGGCAGGGGGAAGAAAACATTTATGATTAAAGCAATTCTTTTTGATTTGGACGAAACTTTACTTGACATAGATTTGGACAAGTTTATTAAAAGATACTTTCAGCGTTTATGTAACCATCTGGAAGGATTTGTTGATCCCAAAACTTTTGAGCAAAATCTTTGGGCTTCAACCGGAGCCATGGTAAAAAACAATAATCCCCGCCTGACAAATCAGGAAGCATTTCTTAAACATTTTTATACCTGG
The DNA here is from genome assembly GCA_012523945.1 of Bacillota bacterium. Taxonomy (GTDB): domain Bacteria; phylum Bacillota; class Dethiobacteria; order Dethiobacterales; family Dethiobacteraceae; genus JAAYSO01. The sequence goes on along the minus strand of JAAYSO010000046.1, from coordinate 3,657 downwards.
ATGGAACATCCTCATGAAAAAGTTTGGCCTTTAGTTGACCAATTTTACGAACAAGTATTTCCCACTTTACAAGGCGACAGCTGTCCTTTTCCTGAAATTGCCGATATATTCGCTTATCTTACTGAACTTGATCTTAAACTTGTACTTGCCACCAATCCTATTTTTCCGCGTTCAGCCATTATACATCGCCTGAAATGGTGTCAGTTGGATCCTAATGACTTTGCTTTAATCACCTCTTATGAAATTATGCACTACACCAAACCAAATCCGAAATACTATGAAGAAATTGCCGCTATGATTAATGTTGCGCCGCAAAATTGTCTTATGATTGGTAACGATTATGATTTAGACATAGAACCGGCGGCAACCGCCGGGATGAAAACTTTTTATCTGGATGCCGGCTGCGCTGAACTTGATCCGGAAAAAGCTTGCGGTAATTGGACCCATATTCTACCCTATATCCAGGCTCTGACCTCCCAGGGGGATGAACAAAGAAAAGCTAACAGCTAAATATCGCCGCTTACCTTTGCAGAAACTACCTGCTTCTCTTACTGGAAGTAGGTTTTTTGTTTGTTAAGCAAAATATCAAGTCTAAATAAGCATTCTTTCTTCATTTATAAATATTTTTGTCTTCTTGACAGATAATTAAGGTACCTTTATAATTGTAAACACAAGGTACCTTAGTATTGTTTTTTAAAGAAGGGGTGATTGCCGTGAGCAGCAAAAAGAGGGATCTTTTGCACAAATTTTTTCATCTCCAGCGACTTTTACACAGATATTTTCACCATAAATATATGCAACATGGCCCTATGGGAAATATTCACAGTGGGCAGGGACGAATTCTGACACTACTGAAATTGAAACCGCAAATCAGACAAAAAGATTTGGCACAAATTCTCGATATGCGGCCTCAATCGCTGGGAGAGCTACTGGAGAAGCTGGAAAAAGGCGGTTATATCGTCAGAGAACCGTTAGAAAAAGATCAGCGCGTGATGATGATCTCATTAACGGAAGCAGGAAAAGAATTGGCTGAACGAAGCGAACAACAGGAAGATGCGGATCTTTTATTTGCAAAACTTAATGAACAGGAGCAAGAGACACTTAACGAATATCTTGATCGTATCATCACTACTGTAGAAGAAAAAACTGCCGATCATGGAGTACATTCACCACATAAGTTGAAAATGGGGAAATTCTGTGGGCCCCATTTCCTTCATAAAAGCCGCAGAAGATAGGGAAGGGGAGATAGGCAATCATGCGCCATTTCAGAATGCGCCGCCCCAGAGGATTTTTAACTCCCGAAGAACAGCAAAATAAACCTGAAATTACCCCTGAACTGTTAAAACGTATTTTCAGTTACCTGCTACCCTACTGGAAGCAGTTTCTTGTAGTTTTTGTCACCATTCTTACCTCTGCCGTTCTTGCTGTGTATCCTACTTTACTTACAGGACGCATTATCGACGAAGGCTTGATCGGCAAAGACTTTAGGGTTCTCGCTACCCTTATTGCAGCATCATTTTTAATTATGGCCGCATCCAATCTGGTGGGAGTACTGCAAAGCTATATCAATACCTGGATTGCACAGCATATTATTTTTGATATGCGCAACAATATGTTTGCCCACCTGCAAAAAATGTCTCATCGTTTCTTTACCTCCAAAAAACAAGGCGACATTATCACCAGAATGACCAGTGACATAGACGGAGTCCGGAATGTGGTGGTCAATACACTCACCAGTATCATCCAAAACACGGCAACCCTGGTAGTCGCCCTGGTAGCCATGTATCAAAAAAACTGGATCCTGGCCACATTAGCCATTATCATCGTACCGCTTTTAACCATCCCGACAAAAAGAGTGGGAAAAAGGCGCTGGTCACTGGCACTGGAAGCACAAAAGTGTAATGATAAAATCAACCAGATTTTAAATGAAACACTTTCCGTCAGCGGTCAAATGCTTGTTAAGCTTTTTACCAAGGAAAAAGCAGAATATGAAAAATATGAACGCGTTAATCGGGAAATGGTGCGGCTAAACATCAAAGAAAGTATGGTAGGACGCTGGTTCATGGTGGCATTGAACACTTTTACCAGTATCGGTCCTATGCTTATATATCTTGCCGGCGGCATCATCATTATTTTTCACCCCGAAAGCAACCTGACCGTTGGGGATGTAACAGTAATGGTTACTTTGTTGTCCAGAATGTATATGCCGGTAAACTCACTTCTGAACCTCCAAGTGGAAATAACCCGTTCGCTGGCTTTATTTACCCGAATTTTTGAATACTTCGATATCAAACCGGAAATAGAAAATGCCCCAGATGCAATGATTCCTCAGACAGCTTTAAAAAATGATCTCGTTTTTGAAGATGTTGTTTTTTCCTATGAAAAAAATGTACCTGTGCTTAAAGGAGTAACTTTTTCCGTACCGGAAGGTAAATCTGTTGCACTGGTGGGACCGTCCGGTGCCGGTAAATCAACCATCATAAACTTAATACCCCGGTTTTATGATGTGGAAAGCGGTGATATCCGCATTGGCGACATTAGTATCCGCAAACTGGACCTAAATTACCTGCGTACCATTGTTGGTATAGTAACACAAGACACATTCCTTTTTAATGCCTCAATCAAAGAAAATCTCCTTTACGCCAAAGACGATGCAACCCAAAAGGAAATAGAGGAGGCCTGCCGCAAAGCAAATATTCACGATTTTATCATGTCATTGCCTGACAAATATGATACCCTTGTCGGCAACCGCGGCCTGAAGCTTTCCGGTGGGGAAAAACAACGCCTGTCTATCGCCAGGACGATTTTAAAGGATCCGCCAATCTTAATTTTTGATGAAGCCACATCATCCCTCGATTCCATTTCAGAAAGCCTGATCCAGGAAGCAATTGAACCGCTCCTTAAGGGACGCACCAGCATTATTATAGCTCACAGGCTCTCTACTGTCCTTGCCGCCGATGAAATCCTTGTCATCGAAGACGGCATCATTAAAGAACGCGGTACCCACAGTGAATTAGTGGCTAAAGGCGGCGTTTATACTGTCCTGTACGAAACACAATTCCGTCGCGCCATTGAAGAACATGAGGAACGTAAACATTTACAACACCAAAAACGTGACAATTTGCCTGAAGCTAATCTTTTACCTTTCTGACAAATATACGCATGTCGGATAAAACCATCCTGTGTATGTTTGCATACTTCCGCAATTCACAAGTCAAGAAAGCCGGTATCCTTGCAGGCTTGATGATACCGGCTTTCTTAGTTTAAATTTACTTGCCTCGACCGTAAAATGCAGTCAGTACACTTGTGGTCGTCTTTTCCAAATAAACGCTGCACCGGCTGAAGGTATTAATACCCTGGAAAATGCCTATGCCGGTGAATTACCGCTTTTTGCACGCGGTACTCCGGGTAGTGATCTTGCCACTGAAGGACGCTCAAATGCGCATTTGTATGACAAAGAAACGGCAAAAAAAATCATGGGAGGCGACACAAAACCGGACAATGTTTATACAGTAGCGGTTAACATAACCAATATAAAAAAAACCGATACTGTTATGGAAATACTGCGCCAATATGGTGCAGACATAAAAATTAAAGAAATAAATCATTAATCCGCTACCCACAATGTGCACAATGTGCAGCGAAACTTATCAGGGG
>JAAYSO010000005.1 GCA_012523945.1 Bacillota bacterium | reverse complement strand
TTTTGCAACAACTAATTATGGCTTAAATTCTTTCAAAAATTTTTCCTATTTTCCTTACCCCTTTTTCCTTAATCCTAACTATATGCACCTCAAACAAACTTCTTTCCCTTTTCAAATAAAGTCCTTTCATAGACAGTCCACAAACCCTTGAGAATACTGGCTTGCCATTCTCTTCCAGTTCTCCACTTAATTCCTCTATCCTTGAACCTGACTCATTAAAGTAGTTGTATTTTTGATTTTTCAATGGAAAAAATGAAAATAAAGTAGTTGCAAAATTGAGGATTTATAGAGGGTTAAGGAGAATTTTTTCCATTTCTCCTGTCCTTTTTTCATTCCATTCATTTTTCCAATCCATTGATTTTGCTGGATTTAAACCTTATCCCTTATTCCTTTTCACCTTAAAATTCCTAATAAAAAAACATGGCCTACAGGGCTCTCTTTACCCCAATAAACCATGTTTTTTCGGATCTTTATTTGTATCGTTAAGGCAATGGCAAATTGATAAGCGTGATTTTCAAAACCGTTATATAATTATAATTCACGCCGGCCTTCAAGGGCACGCAGTAAAGTCACTTCATCTGCATACTCCAAATCGGCTCCAACCGGTAACCCGTGTGCCAGACGTGTTACCCGGATTCCCACCGGCTTTAAAATTTTTGCCAGGTATAGTGCAGTCGCCTCGCCTTCCACTGTAGGGTTTGTGGCTAAAATAACTTCTTTGACACGGCCTTTTTGCACCCGCCCCAATAGCTCACGAATCCTTAACTGGTCCGGACCAATGCCGTCTATGGGGGAAATGGCACCGCCCAGGACATGGTAAAGGCCTCTATAATCGCGCATACGTTCCAGTGCGATTATATCCCTGGCATCCTGCACAACACAGACAACAGATCCATCCCGGCGTTTATCAAGACAAACACTGCATAAATCTTGCTCACTAAAATTACCGCAAACCCGGCAATAGTGCGTTTTATCTTTTGCCTCCACCATGGCGCGGGCCATTTTTACTACTTCCTCCCGCGGCAAAGACAAGATAAAAAGAGCTAAACGTTGCGCTGTTTTCGGGCCTACTCCCGGAAGCTGCTGTAAGGCTTCAATTAGTCGTGCAATTGGTTCAGGATACACATCTTCCTACCTGCCTAAAATAATCCTGGCGGCAAGTTTAACCCGCCTGTCAGCTTCTGCATTTCTGAGACCATCATCTCATCAATTTTACGCATAACCTCATTGACTGCCGCAATGATTAAATCCTGCAGCATTTCCACATCATCCGGATCAACGGCTGCCGGATCAATCTCCAGATTGACCAGCTCTTTTTTCCCATTGGCTTCAACACGCACTACACCGCCGCCGCTGGTGGCTTCTATCGTTCTTTCCTCCAGTTCAGCCTGCAATTTTGCCATTTGTTTTTGCATCTTCTGCACTTTTTTCATCATATTACCCATATTTCCGTACATAATGGTCCCCCTTCCTATTTTTCGGACTCATCAATTAACTGACCGCGAAAGATTTCCAAAGCCGAATGAATCAGTTCATCAGGATCATTCTGCTGTTCTACTTCTTGCGGTTTTTCCGTTCTATTTTCCAGCGAGCAGCGTACACGTATTTTATTGCCGAACATGCGCTCAAGGACATGTTCCAGAGGTTTTTTATTTTGCTCGCTTTCCATCATATCATAATGAAACTGCCCTTCAAAGCATATTTCTAAATTCTTTCCGTCAAAATTACTGATCTCCCCGGAAAGCAAGAGTGCATGACATTTTATGCTTTCTTTTTTGACTTCGTCCAAAATTTTCGGCCATAGCCGCTCAATCTGCGCATCTGAAGGAATTTGTTGTACCGCTGCCGCTTTCGACTTTGGCGGCACTTCTGCCTGCTCTTCACTTATAATTTCAGTTGTGGCAGCAGTCTCGGTATGGGTTAGAGATTCTTCCTCTTCTTCCAGGGCAAGGATTTTAAAGACGGCCAATTCCCATAGTAAACGCGGCCGGTTTGACCAGCGGATTTCTCCTAAAAGCTCATGCAAAATTGAAAGAATCCGCCCAATTTCACCTAACCCTAAAGCTTGTGCCTGTTGATAAAGCTTTGGTACCCACTCAGCTGCAATGCCTAAACGTTCTGCCCGATCGCCGCAGGCAAAAACCACCATTAAATCACGAAAATAACGGACGGCCTGCTGTGTAAAATGGTAGAAATCTTTTCCCGACACAGCCACATCCTGCAGCAGTAAAAGTGCCTTTGCCAAATCCCGGTTTAAAACGGCTGTTGTCAGTTCATAGAAAACATCACGCCCTACCGCCCCTAAAACCGATAATACATCTTCTGTCCGTACTATATCCTGGGCATAGGCCAGCACTTGTTCCAAAAGCGATAAGCCATCCCGTAAGCTGCCTGCTGCTTCTTCCGCAATCAGAGCCAAAGCTTCATCATCACAAGCCCGCCCCGCAGCAGCAGTTACATCGGCCAAACGCTTTTTAATCACATTGAAGTCAATGAGCCGAAAATCAAGACGCTGGCAGCGGGAAGTAATGGTGGCAGGTAATTTATGCGGTTCAGTAGTTGCCAGAATAAATAATACCTGGCCCGGAGGTTCTTCCAGTGTTTTTAAAAGGGCATTAAATGCTTCTGCTGTCAGCATATGCACTTCATCAATAATGTAAACCTTCCTGCGTACTTCCACGGGAGCATAGCGCGCTTTATCCCGTAAATCACGGATCTCATCAATGCCCCGGTTGGAAGCCGCATCAATTTCCAGGACATCCATGACCCGGCCGGCCTGGATCCCCCGGCAGGCTGCACATTGATTACACGGCTCCACCGCGTCGCCTTGCTCGCAGTTTACCGCTTTGGCCAAGATTTTTGCCGCACTTGTTTTACCGGTGCCCCTGGAGCCGCAAAACAAATAAGCATGCGCCAGCTTTCCCTGTTTAAGCGCATTTTGCAGGGTTTTTGTCACATGCTCCTGGCCCACAAGTTCAGTAAATGTCTGTGGCCGCCACTGCCGGTAAAGTGCCTGATATGTCATAAAACCACCTATTATTATTTATTTGGCATTAATCAACTTTAAATCATCCATATTGTATCACTATTATTAGTTGTACGGCAAATCTGTTCTACAGCTATAATTTTATTTTTTATAAAAAAAACCCTCCAGATTCTGGAGGATTTTTTAGCACTTATAGCCGTGCACCGGCCTTTGATTTCTTTTCCTAGGCGTTACCCTGGTAGTTGGCTCAAGCCAGGCTACCCCGTGGCACCCGCAAGTACTTGCTTACCGCTGCTTCCTTCCGGACCTGACGGGGTTCACAAGCTTACGCCGCACGGGACCCGGCCGTCAACGCTACTTGCCCGGGTCAGTCCCTAAAAATACGAAACCGGGGGCCGGAATTCGACCCTGCTATAGCGGGTTGCAGGTACAGGGCACCGCTACCTCCCCGTCTAGCACGGCAAACTTTTTAGAAAAAAATGGCGGAGAGAGAGGGATTCGAACCCTCGAGACGAGGTTTTGCCCCGTCTACTCGCTTTCCAGGCGAGCGCCTTCGTCCAACTCAGCCATCTCTCCGGACTATAAACAAAACTTTAAATTGTATTACTAAATATATAGCCTGACAATAAACTATTTTACTATGCTTTCACCTTTTTTGCAAGCGTTACTTATAGCCAAATTCTACCGGCATTGTACTGCTGTACATCGGCAGTCTCCTTCCGCGCTGTTTTCATGCTTAACAGGCAAGAATCCTCGCAGCTTCATTTTCATTGTAGAAGCAGAACTTCTTTTTGTCAACACCGCCTGTCTTACTGCCTGTTTACATAGGTGGTATGCAGGAGTTTGTGCGCCAGAGAACTGTTGGGTTCCTCCAGGAATTCCCGGTAAAGTTTTTGTACAGACGGGTTTTTATGTGATTTGCGCCGTGGCAGGATGGCACTGTCCTCATAGTAAAGCGCCTTGGCCCTTTCCGCCCGTACATCCGTTTCCATTTTTACTTTATCGGGTACAATGGGCTGGCCGCCGCCGTTCACGCAACCGCCGGGACAAGCCATCACCTCAATAAAGTGATATTGAGCCTCACCGGAAAGGACTCTTTCCATTAACGCTTTGACATTGGCCCCTCCATGTACCACGGCAACTTTAATTTTCAGTTCCGGTGTAATCTGGATTTCCGCCTCTTTGATGCCTTCTACACCGCGGACAGCTTCATAGTTAACTTCTTCAATATCCTGCCCGGTCAGAATATCAGCTACAGTTCTGATGGCCGCCTCCATGACGCCTCCCGTAGCGCCGAATATGACTGCCGCACCGGTGGAATCACCGTAAAAGTCATCAAAGGCTTCGTCTTCCAGCCGGTTAAATTCAATTCTGGCTTCTTTGATCATGCGTGCCAATTCCCGGGTAGTAATGCTGATATCCACATCGCGAATGCCGTCAACTTCCAGCTCCTCCCGCTGAACTTCAAACTTTTTAGCTGTACAGGGCATGACACTGACCACCACTATATCTTTCGGGTCCAGCCCGTTCATTTTAGCATAATGGCTTTTCAGCAGGGCACCCATCATGTTCTGCGGGCTTTTGCAGGAAGAAAGGTGCGGTATCAGTTCGGGAAACTTGTGTTCACAGAATTTAATCCAGCCGGGTGAGCAACTTGTAATCAGGGGCAGGACGCCACCGTTATTCAACCTGTCTAATAGTTCTGTCCCCTCTTCCATAATGGTCACGTCGGCAGCAAAATCTGTATCGAAGACTTTGTCAAAGCCAAGCCGCCGCAGGGCAGCCACCATTTTCCCCGTCACACTGGTACCCATGGGCAGGCCGAATTCTTCTCCCAGAGCAGCCCTGACGGCGGGGGCAGTCTGAACCACCACATGTTTTGTCTCATCCGCCAGAGCTTCCCAGACGAGATCGGTATTGTCTTTTTCCCGCAGTGCTCCTACCGGGCAGTTAACGATGCATTGCCCACAGTTGATACAGGATAGCTCCGCCAGGGATTTATCATAAACCGGGGCAACCTTGGTGCGGTCACTACGATGTACAAAACCCAGCACGCCTACAGTCTGCACATCATTGCAAACATTAACACAGCGGCCGCAGTTAATACATTTACTGTCATCCCGGACAACAGACGGGGAAAAATCGTCAATGTGGCGGGAATATTCCCGCTCAAAAATTTCTTCCCTTAAATTAAGCTCCTTGGCAAGTGTCTGCAGTTCACAGTTATTGTTCCGGATACAGGTGGGACAGCTACTGTTATGATTGGCTAAAATCAAAGCCAGGATATGTTTGCGCATCTGCCGGATCAAGGGAGTATTTGTCTTAACCACCATTCCCTCGGACACAGGCAACACGCAGGATGCCTGCAGGGAACCGTTGGCTTCCACCAGGCAGATGCGGCAGGCACCGGCTTTGTTGATATCCTTCAGATAACAAAGCGTAGGGATATGAATGCCTGCTATTTTGGCAGCCTCCAGGACAGTAGTCCCTTCCGGCACTTTTACTGTTTCATTATCAATAGTAAGAGTAACTTTCTTTTCTATGGTAAGCAATACTGTTTTCATTTACACCACCGCCTTTTTGGCCTCAAGGCTTTCTTTTGTCAGAAACAGTTCAGGAAAATATCGCTGTGCAGTCCTAAAGGGCACCACTTCCGTTTTGCCCGAACCGCACAAGGATGCCTTTCCCATCACATCGAGCACTATTTCCAGTCTGTCATAATCGGCAACCGTTACTGTACCGTCCGTAATCCGCTCAAAAATAAAGCGTAGCTGCCTGTTTCCTTCCCGGCAGGGAGTACATTTCCCGCAGCTTTCATGGCTGAAAAAGTCCTGGACCACTTTCAAATAATCCAGCAAGCTATTATCTTCGTCTGCAACCACAATGGCACCGGAGCCCACACTAAGGCCTGCTTTAGCCAAGTCTTCATAAGTATAGGGCGTATCCCACAGCCACTCCGGCAGAATACCGCCGGAAGCCCCGCCAATTTGCACAAAATGACCTTTTTTGCCGTTACGGATACCGCCGGCCAGGTCATTAATTATTTCCCTGATGGTGAGTCCGAAAGGTATCTCATACACACCGGGACGGTTTACTTTACCGGAGATACTGATCAGTTTGGTACCTGGACTTTCTTCTGTGCCATAGCGACGGAAACTGTCAGCACCGTGTTTAATAATACTGACAATGGTACTCAACGTTTCTGTGTTAATTACCAACGTAGGTAAGTTCAGAAAACCCTCCTGCTTGACATATGGCGGCTTGCTGCGCGGCCGACCGCTTTTTCCTTCCATACTTTCACACATGGCAAAGCCCTCGCCGCAGACATAAGAACCGGCACCGCTGAAAAGTTTTAAATCAAAATTATAGGGTGAGCCCAATATGTTTTTACCCAGGTAGTTATGGCTGTAGCACTCCGCAATGGCGTTCCTGATTTCATCATGCATATTGGTATACTCTTCCCGCACATAAATAATGCCTTCTTGGGACTGCGTGCAAATGCCGGCAATGACCATCCCTTCAATTACCTGGTAAATGTTGCACTTGAGCAGCTCTCTGTCTTTAAAAGTCCCCGGCTCACCTTCGTCAGCATTACAAACAACAAATTTACGTGCCGCTTTTTCCGCCTGAGCCTGCCGCAACTTTTTTCCTGTAGGGTAAGCTGCTCCTCCCCGACCCTGTAAACCGGAAGCATCAATTTCGGTAAGCACTGCCTCGCTACCTATTTCAATGGTCTTCTGCAATGAAGCAAAGCCTCCCACGTTAAGGTAGGCTTGCAGGCTTCTCCCGTCGTATTTGTCAAATAGTTCAGTAATAAAATGCACTTGTTTCATACCACTACCCCCCTCTTTGCGGCAATCAATTCTTTTACTTTTTCCCTTGTCAACATACCGTAGACATCATGATCAATGCGCACTGCGGGCGACACATCACAGGCGCCGAAACAGTGGGTGAAAATAAGGGTGAACTTATTATCCGGAGTTGTTTCACCCACATTAATTCCCAGTTCCTCCTCAAACCAATGAATTAGGTCCCGGTTATTGTTAACATTACAAGTGGTAGAATTACAGATCTGAATAATAATTTCACCCCTGGGCTCGGAAGATAGGGCTGAGAAATAAGTGATGACATCATAGACCCGGCTTTCCGTTATATCCAGTTTTTGGGCGATTATTCTCGCCATTTCTTCACAAATGTAGTTGCGTGCGGAATGACTTTGTATTTCCTGCAAAATAGGCAGCAGGTTAACGGCATCATAATCATACTTGGCACAAATTGATTCTGCCAGCTGTTCAAGTTCCGGTTTCATAATCTTCCTCCTTTGTATCATGGTAGCAGCAGCCGCTCTTTGTATTTTGATTGTTACCTCCACTTCAGTCGCGGTCTCCAGCCCCTGGAGCACAGGAGTAACCTTGCAGAATGTCCGGGTAGTTTCGGGAAAAAGCAGGCTTTGGAATTACTATTCAGCAAACACCCCCTTGCGCAAGCAGATTATCATCACTAACGACGAGGCAAGCGGAGTCACCCTGTATTGCGGAAATTTCCACTGATTTGTGAAAATTTTCGCATACCTGGGCAAAAAAACCAATTACTATTTTGCCAATATTATAACAATTCTGTATAGTCTTGTATATAGTTATTTAGGAAGAATAAAACAGCCGGGATCTTATTGTTATATCTTTGCAAAAAAAAGACCCCTGCGCGTGTCCTCCTTTATGTTGCGGGTTAGCCACCTTTAACATCTTGGAGGTTTGCCATGAGTCTCTTAAATGCAAAAATAAATTTTATAACTTACCGGCCAATTTAAATTTTTTTCAGAGCGGCAACTACATGCTGTAGCCCATGCAGGCATTCCTCAATTTCCTCCTCAGACAGTTTCGAAAACAGCTTTTGGTACGTTTTACTCGTTCGTGCCATCATTTGCCGGTAATATTCTTCTCCTGCTTCCGTTAAGTAAAGCAAAGTTTTACGCCGGTCATGGACGTCTTCCCGGCGTTCCACCAGGCCGTTTTCCACCAGCGCATCAATGAGGGACGTTAAGCTTCCTTTGCGCATATCTAAATAACGCCCCAATTCGGAAAGAATTATCCCCTTTGTACGGTGGATAATCATAATTGCCCGTTTTTGATTCTTGTGACACCGGAATTCGTCATCATCATTTTCACGGAAAATAGGGCTTAACTTTTTATGGTATAAAGGCATAAACTCCATAAACAAATGTTCAATTTCTTTAATTTTAGGATTCTGCATCTTCACCGCCTCAAACTGTCTGAATTCTAACTATTTAAATTCTAACCTCAAATGCTATTGCTGTCAAGCCTGCAGGTTTTCTTTTCCTTTTACCGCCTATTCACCTATAATATTCAGATTTGAGCAACTTAGTACAAGTTTTTCTAGCGAATAAAATTAATACAGTTTTTCTTTCGTTCAGGTGCAGGAATTTTCGCTTGGGCTTTATACCCTAGCGCCAAAACATGGACAGGCTCATACCCTGCCGGAATTTCCAGCTTTTTGCACCAAGCAGCCCCCTGCTCGCCATGCAAAATCATCATGACCAAACCGATCCAACAGGATCCGAGGCCCAGCGCTTCAGCGGCAAGCAGTATATTCTGCGCTGCAGCGGCGCAATCAGCATGGATAAATCCTGCTTTTGGATTGCCGCTAATGATAATGATTGTAGGAGCATGATAAAAGACGTGGAAATCTTCCCTTTGTGCCATTTCCTGATAAGGAGATCTACCGCCTGCTACAATGGCATCTTTGGCTGTCTGCGCAAGCTCATCAATTAAAGCTTTATTTTGGACAACTGTAAAGTGCCAGGGCTGGGCATTACCGGCACTGGGTGCAAAAAGAGCAGCTTCTAAAATAGCTTGCAGATCTTCTTCCTGCAGTTGCTTTTCTGTAAATTTTCTGATACTGCGTCTGCTTTTAATTACATTGAGAGTTTCGTTCATAAGAATCGCTCCTTTTGATAAACCAAATCTCCTGCTAACTTATACTAAATTAATACAACAAACCTAGAATAAAGGCAAACAACTCATCTTCTACCTGGTGCAGGGGATCCTTGACAATATCCTCTTCTTCCAGGTTATACCCTTCAATGGCTTTGCCCTCTTCCCAATATTGTAATAGTTCACTTTTCACAGTCATGGCTTTCCTCCTATCGATATACTCCGTATTCATGGACGAATTCACACACAGCGATGAGATTTTCCGGTTTAGCATCGGCTAAAGTTAAAATGGACTTGTCCATACAGAACAGATAACCGCCGCCCGGGGCTGCTTTATCGATAATTTCTTTTGCCTTATCAATACATTCCTGTTTTGTATTCAGGCGCAGCATGGAAATGGGGAAATTGCCCATTAAGCAAAGCTTTTTACCCAGTTTTTCTTTAACCACACCCAAATCGTCTTCTTCAAAATAGGCAATTACGCCTGTGGGCAATTCTTGCAGATAATCGTAATAACGTGACCAATCTTTTTCAAAGAAAATTTGCAATGTATAGCCGTCATTAATTAAATCATCAACAAGTTTTTTGAAAGTAGGCCAGTACAACTTTTCAAAATCTGATGTTCTCATATAGGAAGGCATATGCAGTGGTATAAAAAGAGAAGGTATAATTCCCGGAGTTGGATTAACAATCTTAGCCAGTTTATACATCAGCGGTAAAGTTGCTTCCACTGCCGCTTTCACTCTGCCCGGATCTCTGCGAATATCTACAGCAATGCCGGTAAAACCACGGAGCAGATCGGCTACAAAATCAAAAGGTGCTTCGATGGCCCCACGCCGGATATTAATAATGCCATATTTTTTCTCAACTTCAGCACATCCGGCCAAATACTTGCTTTTTACCTGTTTGTCCGCAATCATGGTTCTTAAATAGTTCAGACTGCCTTCCTGGCCGGGAGCCGCCAGTTTAGGGTAAAGACGAGGAATGACTGTATTAACGATACACCTGAACGGATCAGCAATATATTCATCATACTCCTCATACTTCAGCCCTTCAACTTCCGGATGCTGGACAAAATCATCTTTAATCCGCGGCACAAAAGCCCTCGACCCACTGATTTTATAAACCAAAGGGAAACGAGGCATGTTACCGCCGGCATCACAATAAATGTCGGCATACATTTTATCGGTGGCTTTCACAATAAGTTCCGGATTCCACAGAGCAGTTTTCAAATCATAACCGGCATACTCAATGGCATAAGAAGGCTCCTGCTTACTAACCACTGGCACCCTTTCCGGCTTTTGACACATAATAGCCCTTTTAACCATCTCTGTACGCTGCTCTACTGTCAGGCCCATGACCATCCCTCCTTAATTTTTTTAATAATCTAATTATATTGAATATTCACACAAGTTGCAATGGGCTCCAGAGGGAGAAACACCAAAGACAAAAACTACAGTCAAAAAACTGTAGCTTTTGTCCT
>JAAYSO010000004.1 GCA_012523945.1 Bacillota bacterium | reverse complement strand
AAGGAATGGCCGGCTTCTATGGCAATTCTCTTTTTCACATTATCCGGCAGTACTTGCTGCCTGTATGCTGCCGGCTGGGCTTTAAACAACTCCCAACTTGGCATACTGATTACACGGGCATCAATATTTTTTTCCGCCAAAAGATTTTTGGCTTCCACTGCCAATTGTACTTCAGACCCGGTGGCAATTAAGATGATCTCAGGCACTGCACCCTTTTCAGCCGCCAGAATATAGGCACCTTTGGCTGCATTTGCACCTGTTCCCTCTAACTGTGGTAATTTCTGTCTTGTAAGAATAATGGCAGTAGGACCGTCTTTCCTTTTTAGGGCGGCCAACCATGCCGCTGCTGTTTCTCTTCCGTCAGCAGGCCGCAAAACATGCAGATTAGGTACAGAGCGCAAACTTGCCAGCTGCTCAATGGGCTGGTGTGTAGGCCCGTCCTCGCCAACCCCGATACTGTCATGGGTAAAAACATATACAATAGGTAATCCCATTAAAGCCGCCAGGCGCACAGGCGGTTTCATATAGTCCAGAAACACAAAAAATGTAGAAACATACGGTCTAAGTCCGCCATGCAGGGCGATACCGTTGGCAATACTGCCCATGGCATGTTCGCGGACACCAAAAAAGAGGTTATTGCCTTTACGATTGTCAGCCTGAAAATCTCCAAATCCTTTTAAATAGGTGTTTGTTGAGGCGTTAAGGTCGGCAGAGCCACCCATTAAATTGGGGATATATTTAGCTATTATTTGCATAATTTGCCCTGAAGCGGCACGAGTAGCCAGGGGCTGTTCAAATTGCCAGATAGACTTATCTGCTTCCAGTTCCGGCGGGAACTCAGAGGCACACCAGGCATCCCAGGCCGCTGCAGCTTCCGGATATTCCCGTCGGTATTGAGCAAAAAGTTTGTCCCATTCTTCTTTTTTTCGTTCAAGCTGTTCGGTGATGGCGGCAAAATGCTCACGCACTTCTGCCGGCACATAAAACTCCGGTTCGGTGGGCCAGCCCAAATTTTCCTTTGTCAGTTTAACTTCATCCGCCCCCAAAGGTGCACCATGCGCAGCAGCGGAACCCTGTTTATTGGGACTGCCGTAGCCAATGGCTGTCCGCACCATAATCAGTGACGGCCGCTCTGTTTCCTGCTTGGCCTGCTCTATGGCCCCGGCTATTTTTTCCACATCATTTCCGTCTTCTACTTTTTGTACATGCCACCCGTAGGCCTCAAAACGTTTTGCCACGTCTTCGGTAAAAGTTATATCAGTGGCACCGTCTATGGTGATTTGATTATCATCATAAAGGCAAATTAAACGACCAAGCTTAAGATGACCCGCCAAAGAGGCTGCTTCAGCACAGACTCCCTCCATCAGACAGCCGTCACCACTGTAAACATAGGTGTAATGGTGAATGAGATCAAAACCGGGTTTATTGAATTCTGCAGCCAGCCTTGTTTCAGCAATGGCCATACCCACAGCATTGGCAAACCCCTGCCCCAGCGGGCCTGTAGTTGTTTCCACGCCAGCAGTATGGCCGTATTCAGGGTGTCCCGGTGTTAAGCTGCCCCACTGCCGGAATGCCTTCAAATCATCAAGGGTAAGGCCGTAGCCGAATAAATGCAACAGTGCATAAAGCAGCATGGAGCCATGGCCCGCAGACAGGACAAAACGGTCACGGTTGGGCCACTGGGGATCGCTGGGACTATGCTGTAAAAATCGCGACCACAAAGTATAAGCCATCGGGGCTCCGCCCATGGGTAAACCAGGGTGCCCGGATTTTGCTTTTTCAATGGCATCCACCGCTAAAAAACGAATGGTATTAATTGCTTTTTGCTCAATTACTTTCAATGGTATCCCTCCGCACTGGGTTATTTATTTCTGCTTCCCCTATTTTATCTAATTTTACTACAAAAATACAAGGTCGCGCTTATTCTTTAAGGAACGGTTAACCATTGTGCAGAGTAAAAAATCCGGCAGCAGCCGGAATTTTTACTCTGCTATTTTTAAAATTAATTTGGCTACATTTTCGGCAAAACGCTCGGCAGTACGTACACCTTCCTCATCTTCAAGGGCATCGCCGGGCGCCATGCCAAAAACAATATTCCAATAGATTGAGCCAGGTACAATCATTTCGTTGATAAAATAAAACATGAGCATTTCCTGAATCGTAGCTGTGGATCCGCCACGGCGATTAATGGCAATGGGCCCCCCTACTTTCCAGGCAAGAAATCTGTCACTGGCCCCGGAAAGCCTGCCAATACGCTGTAATAAGTTCATCATATCACCACGTGCTGTGCCAAAATAGACAGGTGAACCCACAATAAAACCTTTTGCCGGTCGTACTTTGGCCACAATATCATTCACGTCATCTTGCAAAACACAGATGCCGGTACCCTGGCACCTGCGGCAGGCGGTGCAGGCTTCAATCTTTTTATCCGCCAGGGAAATAATTTCACTCTCCAGGCCATAAGCCTCTATTTTTTCAGCACACCTTTGTAAAATCTGCATGGTATTGCCATTTTTCCGGGGACTGCCTGAAATTAAAATTACTTTTTCCATGCCTCTTCCTCCTTCCTTTTATTTCTATTACAGCAAATTATATGATTCGAGACAAGATTATTCTTCCGCTGTCTCTAACTGCTCCAATTCTTCGCTAATTTTTTCCCACTCCAAAAGCTTTGTATTGACAGCTGTTTTTAATTCTTGCAACCTGCTGCCCTTTTCCGCCGCCAGTTTATAGTCATTAAAAACTTCCGGATCTAAAAGCTCCCTTTCTAAAAGTGCAATCTCATTTTCCTGCCGGGCAATTTCAGTTTCCGTTTCTTCAAGTTTTTGCCGTAATTGCTTAAGCTGGCGACGCAACTGCAACTGTTCCTGCCGGCGCTTTCTTTCTTCTTCCCGGCGCCGGCGCTTCTCTTCATTTTGAGGCTCATTGTTTTTTTCAGCCTGATTTCTTTGCCTCTCCAAATACTCTGCAAATGAATAAGGATAAAGAGTAAGAGTACCGTTCTCTAAAGCAGCAACTTTTGTGGTGGTGCGGGTTAGAAAGTAACGGTCATGAGAAACTACCAATAAAGTTCCGGCATAAGCAGAAAGAGCCGCCTCCAGTTCTTCAACACCTTTAAGATCTAAATGATTAGTAGGTTCGTCTAAAATCAGGAAATTCCCGTCATCCAGGCTTAATTTGGCTAAAGCCAGACGGCTCCTTTCCCCACCGCTTAAATCTGCATTTTTCTTAAAAACATCATCGCCAAAAAACAAAAACCGGCCTAAGTACGTCCTTGCGTCTGTCTGTGTCATCTCGGCAGCGGCCATTATTTCTTCCAGTGGCGTCCGTTCAAGCTCTATTGCTTGTTGATGCTGATCAAAATAAACAGGTTGCACACTGGGTCCTATCCAGACACGGCCGCTGTCTGGCTGCAGTTGTCCGGTAATAATCCTTAACAGTGTGCTTTTGCCCGAGCCATTAGGTCCTACCAGGGCAATTTTGTCTCCCCAACGGATCAACAAGTTTAAAGCTTCAAAAACTGTATGCTTGTCAAAAGCTTTACTTATTTCCTCCAAACGTACCACAATTTCCCCACTGCGGCCGCTAAAAGCAAAATCTAAAGCCATTGCTTTTTCTGTGCGTGGCTTTTCCAGCGGCTGCAATTTTTCCAGCCGTTTTTGCCGGCTTTTAGCTTGACGTTTTTCCCGTTCGCCAGTACCGAGTGACCGGATATAAGCTTCTTCCTTAGCCACGTAAGCCTGCTGTTTCCAATAAGCTTTTTCCTGAGCTTTGAGCTCTATTTTTTTTTGCTCCAGATAAGCAGTATAATTGCCGTCATAACTTTTAATACTGCCGTTTTCCAGCGCTAAAATACGGCCCACAACACGATCAAGAAAATAACGATCATGAGAAACAAGTAAAATTGTCCCCGGCCAATCAAGCAGAAAACTTTCCAGCCATTCAATGGCATTAAGATCCAAATGGTTGGTAGGCTCATCCAAAAGCAGTACATCAGGCTTTTCCAGGAGCAATCGTGCCAGTCGCAAGCGTGTTTGCTCACCGCCGGAAAAGCTGGAAACAGGCCGGGAAAGATCAGCCACGGAAAAACCTAAACCCTGGATTACCGCCCGCAACTGCGCTTCTGCACTGTACCCTCCTGCTTCTTCAAAACGATGCTGTAGCTCGCCGTAAGCAGCCACAATTTTTTCCAACTCTTTCGTTTCCAGTTTGCCGGGTTCAGCCATCTGCCTTTCCAAAGCTTTCATTTGTTTATAAAGCGAGTCTAAATGGGAAAAAGCTGATCGCAGCTCTGCTTCCATGGTTTGCGCGGTAATCCGGGCAGAGCTTTGCTCAAGATACCCAATTGTGGTTCCTTTGGCGACTGTAATTGTCCCCTCATCAGCCCTATCGTGTCCGGCAATAAGATTTAAAAGGGTTGTCTTCCCTGCTCCGTTGGCTCCTACCAGTCCTACACGTTCCCGGGCAAAAAGTTGTAATGTAATATTGTCTAAAACGACATCTGCACCAAATGATTTTGTTATTTTATGGACATTAATAATACTCACGTAGGAACCTCCGTTTTTACAACATAATATATACTTCCCCGCCAAGACGTCACTTCCTGCCTTGGGAGCATCGCCAAAAGAAAAGCATAATGCTGCCGGCATTTAGGATTCTAAAAAGGCCGACCTGTCCGGTCGGCCTTTTTCTTTTAGCACCCTTTAACGGCTGAAATCATTTATCACCAACCCGGTGACAAGTTTAGGAAAAAAGTAAGTTGATTTTTGCGGCATTTTCTCCCCGGCGGCAGCCACCGCTGTCACTTCTTTGACTTGTGTCGGGTTTAAAAAGAAAACCGCCTGATATTCCCCTGAATCCACGGCAGCCAGTGCCCCTTCTTCTTCCCGTGTATACGTTAAATGATGCCCACCGGCACGGGAGTCACTGTCAATACCGAAAATTTCCTCAAAGACCAGACCCTGTAGCACGGCAACATCTAAGGTGCGCCACTGGGGTGAATGAAAACTGTATCGCTTCAACATCACACCATTCTCGGCGTTTCGCCGATGCAGCAAACGATACAATTTCTGAGCGCCCAGATAAAGCAAAAAGGCATTATAGTCAGAACTGAAAGTTTTTAATTTATGTAGTTCATCTGCCAGGATTTTGCCCCTGTCAACTTCAGGAAGTTCAATGACTTGCAGTGTGAAGACATGTTTTAATCTCTCCGCTAACTGCAAGCGGTCAAAGTTTTTAATATTTTTAACTAAACGATGTGTTGGGTGAACAACAAGACCGGGATCGTGCAGATTAACTAAAGTCATAAGGCAAAAACCGTATTTATTGACTCCTAAAGCAGACTGTTGCTGATGAAAATGCAGCGCAGTCTCATAGCGATGGTGCCCGTCTGCAATATAAATACGCTGACGGCGGAAAAAGTCCGTAATGGCTTTTAAATCGTTTTCATCACTAATGGCCCATAATCTGTGGGTTTCACCGTTTTCATCGGAAAAATCAATTACCGGAGCAAATTGTTTATATTTCCTGCTGATTTTCTCCACGGTAAAACTCTCATCATCATAAAGACCAAAAATTGAGCTGAAGTTAGCTCTGCAGTGTTCTAAAAGTAAAAGCCTGTCTTCTTTAGCTTTAGACAGTGTCTCTTCATGTGGCAGGATCGTGCCTGTGCTGTATGCTTCCAAACCTACGCCGGCAATGAGTCCGGTGCGAACTAAAACGTTGTTGTTTTCTGTGAATTCCTGCTCGTATAAATAAAGTGAAGGTTTTTCTTCATGGTATAAGATTCCCTGCTGAAGCCAATCATTAAAGAAGCCCTGTGCACGTGTATAGCGGTTATCTTCCTTACTGTCATGGGCTCTTGTCTCACCGTATTCCAGGCGAATAATATTGTAGGGGTTTTTTTTGTAATAAGATTTTTGCTGTCTGTCATCGATGACATCATAAGGTGGTGTGATTAAATCTGCCATTTTGCCGGCTTTTTCTGTATTATAACGCAGACCGCGAAAGGGTACTATTTGGGCCAATTCGATTCCTCCTCCGTAAGCACTTGTACATGATTCTACCGCAATTAAACCCGGAATGCAATAATATCCACCGGGTTCATTTAAGTTCCCCAATTTAGATGGTAGTCCGTACGATAAATTACCGGGCCTTATGCATATAATATAAAAACGGCCGGTTTTATTGCCATGCCATTATGTACAGGGAGGTTTTTTTGTGCCAAGGCTGGGAGGTCTGTCCGTAACCTTGGCGCGCGGTGAAGCAGCTAAAGCGCTTGCGCAACGGACAA
Organism: Bacillota bacterium; assembly: GCA_012523945.1. Taxonomy (GTDB): domain Bacteria; phylum Bacillota; class Dethiobacteria; order Dethiobacterales; family Dethiobacteraceae; genus JAAYSO01. The sequence continues at coordinate 8,808 of JAAYSO010000004.1, read as the reverse complement.
TTTACTCTGCACGCCGGGTGGTACCTGAATTTAAAGATTCAGTTTCTCCCACTGCAGTCTCCCGCTGTGCCTACCTGCTGCGCAGTTCACTGGGTGAACCGAGCTATACTGTACACCGCGCCCTGGACGGACCGATAGAAGTGTGGGTTGTGACCTTAAAAAACGGTAACGGCATTCTTGCCTTTGAATTATGGCAAAACTGTGAAATGCCCCGCTACTATATCTTTACCGACAAACCAACACCAATTGTGGCAAAATATCTAAAAAGACTATGGCGCTACCTGTATGCGCCGCCAATCTACTTAGTCACAAAATGACGAATGCCTTTCAGGCTGACTGCTGAAAGGCATTTTGCTTATTTTGCCGCCTGTACTAATTCAATTTGCTCTCCGTTAGGACCTGAGAAAAAGAAAATTTTCATACCGCCCATAATTTCACGAGGTTCTTCCGTCTCTAAAGGCACACCCAGATCTTTTAAACGGGAGATTTCAGAGACTATATCGTCTACAGCAATGGCAAAATGATCAATGACCCCGCCCTTTTCCCTTGGTGGTGCACCGGCAAATTCCAGCAGTTCAATTGCTTGGTTTTCCCCTTCTAGAAAAGCCAGCTTTACATCCGGCATTTCCTCCTGGCCGGCCAACTTAAAACCGAGGACTTCCGTATAGAACCGGACGGACTCTTCCATATTTTTCACAACGATCCCCGTATGGACAATTCTTCTCATTTTAAGTCTCCTTTCGCTGCATTGGATAAATTAGTCTATTCTGCACCTAAAGTTGAAGTCCTCCTCACAAAGAGAAATTATCAAGACTCCGTATGTTCCCCGGCAGCTTCCAATAATCTCCGCCAAAGAAAAGGATTATGTTTTTTTAATACTATAGGTCTCCCCAGATGGTTAACAAAGGCATGTTCCGTCTCGCCCAGAGTTAAAAGTTTATCTTCTCTAAAGATTTCATAGTTAAAAATAAGCCGCACTTCCTGCAGACTGGTAACAGTAGTAACAATACGCAGAAGATCATCATAACGGGCTGGACTTTTATACTGACAGTAGGCTTTAATCACAGGCAAGAAGATATTATTTTTTTCAATCTCGCTATATGTCATGCCCAGCTGCCGAAAATACTCGGTTCGTCCTACTTCCATCCAATCCAGATAACGGGAATGATAAACCACACCCATTTTATCCGTCTCTGCATAACGGACACGTATAAAGGTCTCCCCCTGTTTCAATTTTATCACCTCCGCCAAGGTGCTTTTATGGGCTGCCCCTGAACAGCACTGTAAAAAAACTAGAGGACGGTGGCTTTACCCCTGTAAACCAAACCGCGCACCGTATCCAAAGTTATTGTCTGGCCTGTGGTTAAAAGCTTTAACGCCCCGTTGGCACCGACAATGGCCGGCAAGCCCATGTGCAGCGCCACCAAGGCAGCATGTGAGGTCAAACCGCCCTCCTCCACCAATAATCCTCCTGCTTTTTCTAAATAAGGGACAAAATTTTTATCTGTGGCAGGCACTACTAAAATTTCCCCTTCTTGCAGCTCTTTCGCCTCTGTTACTGATTTAACAAGACGCACTTTGCCTGTTACTGCTTTTTTACCCAAGCCGACTCCCTGCAATAAAACTTCACCTACTGTCAGCACTCGCAGCAAGTTGGTTGTACCGCTGACACCAACAGGGACACCGGCGGTAATAACTACTAAATCACCTTTTTTTATATATTGCGCTGCTTCCGCCGCTTCCAATGCTGCAGAAAACATTTCATCGGTAGTGGCTGCAGGACGACAATGGACAGGAAATACACCCCAATTCAACACTAGCTTACGGGCAACCTCCTGCCGCGGTGTTACCGCCACAATTCGTGCCTGCGGCTTATACTTGGAAACATTCCTAGCCGTAGAGCCGGAATGGGTGGAAGTGATAATTGCCGCCGCCCCCAATTCTTTGGCCACATGGCAGGTGGCGTAAGCGATGGCATCAGTCACATTACGCTCCACCGGTGGTTGAAAACTTTCTAAAATTCGCTCATACTGGAGGGCAGTCTCTGTCCGTCTGGCTATCCGGTCCATGGTGCGCACTGCAGCCAGCGGGTATTTTCCAATTGCCGTCTCACCGGAAAGCATAACGGCATCTGTTCCGTCAAAAATCGCATTGGCCACATCACTGGCTTCTGCCCTTGTGGGCATGGGGTTGCGGATCATGGAATCAAGCATCTGTGTGGCGGTAATTACAGGTTTACCGGCTTCATTGCACTTACCAATTAAGATTTTTTGGAGCAGCGGCACTTCCTCCGCAGGTACTTCTACACCTAGATCACCCCGTGCCACCATAATACCGTCTGCCACTGCCAGAATTTTGTCCAGATTGTCTACACCTTCCTGGTTTTCAATCTTGGCTATAATATGTATTTCAGAACGGTGTTCTTCCAAAATGGCACGAATGGCCAGTATATCCTCCGCCGTCCGGGCAAAAGAAGCAGCAATAAAATCTAAATCATGTTCAACAGCAAAAATAATATCTTGCCGGTCCTTATCTGAGACGGCCGGCATGCGCAGCCTGGCTCCGGGCACGTTAACTCCTTTATGATTGCTTACTTCTCCGCCTGTTACCACCCGGCAAATGATCTCGGCAGCAGTTACCTTTACCACATCCAATATAATAAGGCCGTCATCAAGCAAAATTTGCATTCCCGGCTGCACATCATTGGTTAAGCCGGCATAGTTAACAGCGGCCATGCAATTATTGCCCACTACCTCCCGCGTGGTTAAAATAAATTCCGCTCCTTCCTGCAAGTAAGCTTTACCATCCTGAAATGCGCCAAGGCGAATTTCCGGTCCCTTTGTATCCATTAAAATGGCAACCGTTCTTTGCTCTTCCTTGGCCGCCTGCCGCACTGCCGCAATGGTGGCCGCATGTTCCTCATGGGTGCCGTGAGAAAAATTTAAACGGGCTACATCCATCCCTGCCTGAATCAATTTGCGAAGAATGGGTACTTCATTGCTGACGGGACCAAGTGTGCAGACAATTTTTGTCCTGCGCATTATGTTCCTCCTTGTAGATAAATTTAAATAGCCAAAATTGTAGCTAAACGGTAAAGCTCTTCCGGAAACGGTTTTTCTTGCTGCAAAGCCTGCTCATAAATCGTACTGATAATTTCCTTGCCTACCAGGCCCACCATGCGGCCATGGGAGCCGGAGCGCAGCAAATCTACTGCCGCCGCCCCCAAACGGCTGGCCAGCATCCTGTCAAATGCTGTGGGCGTGCCTCCACGTTGCAGATGGCCTAAAATTGTTACCCGCACATCCATTTTGGTTTCCTCTTTGATGACTTCCGCCACTTCCATGGCACTGGAGGCACCTTCCGCCACCAAAATAATACTGTGCAGCTTACCGCGTTTAACTCCGCGGTGCATCCTTTCTACTACTTCCTGCAAATCATAATCAATTTCCGGAACAAGGATAGACTCCGCTCCCCCGGCCACCCCCGCCATCAAGGCTATATAACCGGCTGAACGGCCCATCACTTCAATCACATAGACTCTTTCATGGGAGGTAGCCGTATCTCTTACCTTATTGATAGCATCAATGACATTATTAACGGCAGTATCAAAACCAATGGTATAATCCGTACAAGCTATATCGTTGTCAATGGTGCCTGGTACCCCCGCAGTGCGGACGCCCAGCTTCTCCAATTCCACAGCGCCATGTAAAGAACCGTCGCCACCGATAATGATCAGACCGTCTATTCCGCTTGCCTTAATAACCTCCACAGCCTGTTTGCGGCCCTCAGGCTGCATGAATTCGGGCGATCTGGCTGTGCGCAAAATCGTCCCGCCACGATGAATAATATCGGCTACCGATCCCAGTTCCAGTTTCGTATAATCACCATAAATAAGACCATGATAACCACGCCGGAAACCGATAACTTCCAGCCCATGGTAGATGGATTTGCGGACAACCGCTCTGATGGCTGCATTCATTCCCGGCGCATCGCCGCCGGAAGTTAAAACACCTATTCTACGCATGTAAGTACTCCTTAAAGTTTTTATAATTTACCCTACCCTAAAAAGCTTATCCTGCTTTCTCTACAGCTACGGCTTCCGGACCAAAAAGCTTTTGAATTTCCGGCAGTTGAGCCTTTTCATCTGCAAGCCAAAAATCATGTGCTAAAAGTACTTTTTTCTTAGCTTCAGGAAATGACAGATATACAGGCATGGTGCCGTGGGCATCTTTTAAAATTTCTTTGAGCGACAATAATTTGCCGATACTGTCATCATGTTTGCAACGGATAACAACTTGCCTGACTTCCTGCGGCAATGGGGTAATTTTTTCCGCAAGAAGCTTAACTTCTTCGTCTTTATGGTCAAGGCGTCCGTGAATAAAGACAACCTGATCATTTTCCAAAAAAACTTTTGCATTTTCATAGACGCCGGGAAAGACTACCACTTCCACACTGGCCGTCATATCTTCCAGTGCAAAAAATGCCATGGGCTTGCCTGCTTTGGTCAGGATCGGTTTGAGATTGTTAATCATCCCGGCGGCAATGACCGGCTGCTCATCAGGCAAATCACCCAACTCATTTAAAGTGGGAAGTTCGGGATACAATTTCAGGGCTTGTTCATACTCTTCCAAAGGATGACCGCTAAGGTATAATCCCAATGCTTCCTTTTCCATGGCTAAACGCTCTTTCGCCGCCGGTTCAGGCAAATCGGGATATTCGTCGTGCAGCTGCAGCCAGGCGTCTTCTTCCACGTCATCGACAAGCTCAAACATACTAATCTGACCGTTCTGTTTTTCTTTCTGCATGGTCTGGGCGGCAGTTACAGTCTCATCCAAAATGGCAAAAAGCTGATTGCGATTGGCACCAAAGCAATCAAATGCCCCGCTTTTAATTAAACTTTCCAGTACTTTTTTATTGCAGCTGCGCAAATCTACCCGTGAACAAAAATCACGCAGGCTGGTAAATTTGCCGCCTTCCTGCCGCGCGGCAAGGATGGTTTCAATTGCCCCCAGGCCGACATTTTTGACGGCTGCCAGACCATAGCGGATAACCCGCTCTCCTGTTACGGTAAAGTTTTTCTCACTGACATTAATATCGGGCGGCAAAACAGAAATTCCCATTTTTTTACAGTCGGCAATATAGCCGGCAACTTTATCTGTAGACAGCATGTGGCCGGTTAAATGGGCTGCCATAAATTCCGTCGGGTAATGGGCTTTAATATATGCTGCCTGGTACGACACCAGCGCATACGCCGCAGCGTGTGACTTATTAAAGCCGTAGGAAGCAAATTTTACGATTAAATCATACAAATCATTGGCCAGTTTTGCCGTATGGCCTTTGGCTAAACAACCCTTTACAAAAACTTCACGCTGCTCGTTTAAAATCTCGATTTTCTTTTTACCAATGGCACGGCGCAAAAGATCGGCTTCTCCCAGGGAAAATCCCGCCATCTTGGAAGCTACCTGCATAATTTGCTCCTGGTAAACCATGATGCCATATGTTTCTTTTAAAATTGGTTCCAAATCCGGATGCAAGTACTGAATAGGCGTCAGGCCGTGTTTATTGCTGATAAAAGTAGGGATTTGTTCCATGGGTCCGGGCCGGTATAAAGCCAAAACAGCAATAACATCTTCAAAAACGCTTGGTTTTAACTCACGCAAGACGCTACGCATTCCGCTTGATTCAAGCTGGAAAACGGCGGCCGTATCACCTTGTGACAACAGCTCATATGTTTTTTTATCATCCAAGGGTAATTTTTGTAAATCAATATCCCTGCCTGTGGTCTGTTTAATTAGCCGTACGGCTTCATCCAGGATTGTCAGCGTCCGCAGCCCCAAAAAATCCATTTTTAAAAGGCCCAATTCTTCTACCGGATCTTTAGGGAATTGCGTAACCATCATCTCGCCTGATTTTTGCAAGGGAATTAACTCCACCAGTGGCTTTTGTGAAATCACTACCGCTGCAGCGTGTATAGAAGTATGCCGCGGCAGACCTTCCAAAGTCATACTTAAATCAATCAGTTGTTTAATTTTTGGATCTTTCTCATACAATTCCTTCAAATCAGGCGCTTTTTCCAATGCTTCTTCCACGGTTATATTAAGTTCAGCCGGAATCATTTTGGCGATTTTATCCACTTCCGCATAAGGCATGTTCAGGACACGACCCACATCGCGCACTACAGCCCTGGCTCCCATGGTCCCGAAGGTAACAATTTGGGCCACATGATCTTCACCATATTTTTCGATCACATAATCAATAACCTTTTCTCTTTGCTCATAGCAAAAATCGATATCAATATCAGGCATACTTACCCGCTCGGGATTTAAAAACCGCTCAAACAGCAAATTATATTTCAAAGGATCAATATTGGTAATCCCCAGGCTGTAGGCAACAATACTACCGGCGGCCGAACCCCTGCCGGGTCCCACAGGGATACCGGAACGATGGGCGTAATTAACAAAGTCCCAGACAATCAGAAAATAGGAACAGTAGCCCATCTGCTTAATAACATTTAATTCATAGTCCAGGCGTTCCTGCACATGTTCCGGAATGGGATCACCGTAAAGTTTTTTCACGCCGTCTTCACACAGTTTGCGCAGGTATGCAGAGTCATCTTGAAAACCGTCCGGAATATCGTACACAGGCATATAAGTATTGCCAAAATCAAATTCAACTTCACATCGCTCGGCAATTTCCAACGTATTCTCCATGGCTTCCGGCAATTCCGGAAATAAAGCCGCCATTTCTTCTGTTGTTTTCAGGTAGAATTCATCACTGCCAAAACGCATACGGTTTTTATCTTCTATAGTTTTACCTGTTTGAATGCAAAGTAAAACATCGTGGGCATAGGCATCTTCTCGCTTCAGGTAATGCAAATCATTTGTTACCACCAGCGGTGTCTTAGTATCTTGGGCCAACTGGATCAAACGAGGATTAAGTTCCTTTTGTTCAGGCAAACCATGATCCTGCAGCTCCAAAAAGAAGTTTTCACTGCCAAAAGTCTCCCGGTAAAATTGGACAAGTCGGTGTGCATCTTCGTCCCTGTTTTCCAGCAGAGCCGTAGGAATCTCCCCGGCGAGACAGGCTGAAAGCGCGATAAGTCCCTTATTGTAATGTTGCAGTAATTCATGGTCGACACGCGGTTTATAGTAAAAACCTTCACTGAAAGCCCGGGTTACCAGTTGCATTAGGTTTTGATAACCCTCCTGGTCGCGCGCCAAAAGCACCAGATGATACTGCTTGCTGTCAAGGCGTGGATCCCGGTCATGTCGTGAACGTGAGGCCACATAAACTTCACAACCAATAATGGGCTTTATACCGGCCTCTTTGGCGGCCTTATAAAAATCAAGAACACCGTACATGGTGCCGTGATCAGTAATGGCCAGGGCAGGCATCTCCAAATCCCGGGCTCTGGCCACCACTTGTTTAATTTTGGCGGCACCGTCTAAAAGTGAATACTCCGTATGTGTATGCAAGTGGACAAATTGACGCTTGTCCAATTTCTTCACCCTCTCTGTTGATTCACATATACAATTACATTCTTGTTTGAAGGCTTTTTTCCTTTAGTCTACTTCCATCTTTTTCTCCATAGATATAAATACAAAAAAGCATATTTTTTCTTTACGCATAGGACTGGAGGGTTATTTTCCGTGACTAAGTTATTAGATACCCTGACTTTAAATGCATTTATCTCTTTCGGTGTCATTATCGGCGGAACATTTATCGGCTCCCTTGGCGCCGTTTTTACCGGCCAGGCACCCGGTTACAGTATGGTAGAATTGGCCGGCAAACTAAAAATTTGGGCTCTGGTGGCGGCTTTAGGCGGTACCTTCGATACTTTCAGAGCTATCGAAGCAGGTTTTTTAGGACTGCAAGTTAATACTGTGGTAAAACAACTACTATTAATTTTATCTTCTTTTCTGGGAGCACACGGTGGCTATCTTTTAATTCTGCAGCTTGCAGGCGGGAGAATCAAGTGAGACGTCTCTTTTCCGCAGTACTAATTGGCATGGTTTTCGGTGCAGTCCTGATGAATCTCTATTTACGGCAGCGTCTTGATGAACTATATATTTCCCGGGAAAAATTAAAAGTAGAACTTTATGAAACAACGGAACGTTTGAAAAAGCTGGAATCACAGGATCAACAGAAACAAAATGTAATTCGCGCTATTGATGTTCAGTTTATTAAGGAAAACGGTGACCCGCTAACAGAACTGGCTCTGCAGACTGCAGTTTTGGAATTGACACAGAATTTAATCGGTGAAGAAATAGAAAAAGTGCATCACTTATTAGTGATACACCTTCTGGACCGGCGCCTAATAGAAATAGAAGGCAAGCTTTACCGTTTACAAGTAAAAACCCTTATCATTGCTCCAAAAATGACTTTTGTTTTGAACTATGCTGCTGAACTTGAAGCAAATGAAGATCAGTCATAAATTTGTGCGGCAGCTTCTGCCGTCTCTCCCCTTCTGCCTGTAAATAAGTTAGATAATGAGCGGAGAAAACCAGGAGGCCAAAACCCAGCCACAGGCGGGAAACTAAATTTTCCAAACCGGAGCCGGACAGCGGCGGCAAAAAAAGCATCCCTATAGCCACCATTAAGGCACTGAGTAATAGCCTGAATAAATACATAAAATCACTCCCCTCCCTAATATATACAAACCTTTAGCATAATTTATCACACCTGTTGTCTATCCTTTAAAGAGAAGCTATAATGAAAGAGAATGGGAGGAGGAAAATTGGACAATAATCTCAAACTTAAAGATTACTGGCATTTATCTATTCGCATCATTATTCTGCTCACAGTTTT
>JAAYSO010000045.1 GCA_012523945.1 Bacillota bacterium | reverse complement strand
GCTATTCATGCAGGATGAGGCACTCCTTTCGGTTTGTTTTGCTTAGTAACTTAACAATAACCGATTTGTCCTCATCTTGCATTCTTTTTTTTAAAGCTTAATGTCCAAGATGTATTGTAGTCCTACAACTTAAACGCCAAAAGTGGGGCCGGCAAACTTGACGGGCGCTTTTGAATTTGCTATACTTTAACAATCAGAATTAAAGTGAATACGGTGTCCGTAGAAGAGGAGTACGGCGCAGGGACCGCAGCAGCGAACCGGGGAGGGTGCAAGCCCGGTGAGGATCAACGCCGGAAGGGCGCTTCAACGATACGGATTTTAGAAAGGGAGCATGATACCGACGGTCATGCTAAATAGGGTGGAACCGCGGGAACTTCCCGTCCCTATGGGGCGGAGGTTCCTTTTTTTATACATATTTTACGGGTCAAGGGAGGCGATTGTGTGGATTTTCAAGAGATGATTCTGAAACTGCAAAATTATTGGAGCAGGCAAAATTGTGTTTTGGCCCAGCCTTATGATGTGGAGAAAGGCGCGGGCACCATGAGCCCGTTTACTTTTCTGCGGGCCTTGGGGCCGGAACCGTGGGCGGTGGCTTATGTGGAACCGTCACGACGCCCTGCAGACGGTCGCTATGGGGATAATCCCAACCGTTTATATCAACATCATCAGTTTCAGGTGATTATGAAACCGGCACCGGCCGAGATTCAGAATTTATACCTGGACAGTTTAAAGGAATTGGGAATTGAACCACTGGAGCATGATATCCGCTTTGTGGAAGATAACTGGGAGTCGCCCACACTGGGAGCCTGGGGGTTGGGCTGGGAAGTTTGGCTTGACGGCATGGAAATCACCCAGTTTACTTATTTTCAGCAAGTAGGCGGCATTGATGTTGATGTGGTTTCCGTGGAACTGACTTACGGCTTGGAACGCATTGCCATGTACCTGCAAAATAAGGAAAACGTTTTTGATTTACAGTGGGTGGACGGAGTTATCACTTACGGTGAGATTTTCCACCAGGCTGAATATGAGCATTCTGTTTACAGCTTTGAAGCGGCAGATACTGAAATGTTATTTACACTGTTTACCATGCATGAAAAAGAAGCAGAACGCCTGCTAGAGCAAGGTTTGGTTTTACCCGGGTATGATCAGGTTTTAAAATGTTCCCATCTTTTTAATTTGCTTGATGCTCGCGGCGCCATCAGTGTGGCGGAAAGGACGGCCTATATCGGTCGTGTACGGAATTTAGCCCGGCTGGCCGCACAAAAATATTTGGCGCAAAGAGAGTCTTTAGGCTATCCGCTTTTAGGTCATAAGGGGGGTGAAAAAGGTGCGTAACGCTACCTTTCTTTTAGAAATCGGCGCGGAAGAAATTCCGGCACGTTTTATTGCTCCCGCCTTGAAACAGCTACGGGAAACAGCAGCCAAGGAGCTGGAGGCTGAACGTTTAGAACATGGTGAAATAGAGGTTTTCGGCACACCGCGCCGCCTGGCTTTAATGGTAAAAGAATTGGCACTGAAACAGCAAGATCTGCGGGAAAAGAAAAAAGGCCCTGCCGTAAAGGCCGCTTACGATGCAGAGGGCAAGCCTACAAAAGCGGCACTTGGTTTTGCCCGTGGGCAGGGTGTTAACGTCAGTGAATTATTTACAGAAGAAGTTAACGGTGTCAGTTATGTCTTTGCTGAACGCCATGAACCGGGAAAAGAAGCAAAAACAATTCTGCCGGCATTATGCATGCGTTTGCTTCGCAGTTTATCTTTTCCCAAGCCTATGTTCTGGGAGAGCAAAGAGGTACGTTTTGCCCGTCCCATCCGCTGGCTAACGGCACTTTTGGCAAAGGAAGCCATGCCTTTTGAATTTGCCGGTTTAACTGCTGCCAATATTACTTACGGACATCGTTTTTTAGCTCCTGAGGCCATTGTTTTGACTGATGCAGATTCATACTTACAAGTTCTACAGGAGAATTTTGTCATTGCCGATCCCCGTGAGCGGGAAAAAATGATTGTGGCACAGGTAAAGGAAAAAGCGGCTGAACTGAACGGAGAGACTCTTCTCGATCCGGACTTGCTGGAGGAAGTAGTAAATTTAGTTGAATATCCCAAAGCCGTGGCGGGTCATTTTGCCGCGGAGTATTTAGAAATTCCGCAAGAAGTTTTAATTACAGCCATGCGTGCTCACCAGCGCTATTTTCCTATTTTTGACGACCGGCAAAAATTACTGCCGCATTTTATTACTATCAGTAACGGTACTAAAGATGAATATCTGGAAAATGTCCGCGCGGGTAACGAACGTGTTTTACGCGCCCGTTTGGCCGATGCGCGTTTCTTCTTTGAAGAAGACAGCAAACAACCGCTTTCTGCTTATGTAGAGGAATTAGACAAAATAGTTTTTATGGAACAGCACGGCAGTATGCGTAAAAAAACTGACCGTTTGGTGCAACTTGTGACAATGATGTCTGCCCACCTGCAGCCGGAGGGGAAGTTGCTGGAGGCGGCAAAACGGGCTGCTTATCTGGCCAAAGCCGATCTGATGACGCGTATGGTCAACGAATTCCCGGAGTTACAGGGTACCATGGGTATGCATTATGCACTTAAGTCCGGCGAAAGTAAAGACGTGGCCGTTGCCATTCATGAGCATTATGCACCCCGTTTTTCCGGGGACGCCCCGCCGGCAACATTGCCGGGAGCACTGGTGGCCATTGCCGATAAAATGGATACCATGGCTGCCTGTTTCGTCCTTGGTTTAATCCCTACCGGTTCCCAGGATCCTTTTGCCCTGCGTCGTGGTGCCGCCGGAGTTGTGGCTACTTTATTGGCACACGATCTGAATATTTCTTTGCTTCGTCTTTGTGAGCTGGCTTTAAGCCTGTATAAAGACATACCGGCTGCTTCACAGGAAGAAGTTTTAGCGCAAATGGAAGAGTTTTTACTGCAGCGCCTGCGCAATAATTTTGCCGAAAAAGGTATACGTTATGATGTCATCGATGCCGTATTGCACGGTAATGCCCGTGATTTGCCGGGGCTGCTGGCCCGGGCCAAATTGTTGCAGTCAAAATTAGAAACACCGGAATTAAAGTTACTTTTAACTCCCTTTACCCGGGCGGCTAATTTGACCAAAAAGGCAGAGCCTGTTGTAGTCAATCCCGAACTTTTCCAGACTACAGCCGAAGAAAATCTCTACCAGGCTGTGCAAGAGGCAAGAAAAAGCGTGGAGAGAGCAGTGGCGCAGCATGATTTTAACGGCTTATTTTCCGCTTTAACGCCGCTTTACCAGCCCATTGATCATTTCTTTGACGAAGTCATGGTTATGGTTGATGATATGGATATTCGCCAAAACCGCTTGGCGCTTTTGCAGCTAGTGAAAGGTTTGTTTTTACACCTGGGGGATATTTCTAAAATAGTGCAGGAAAAAAAATAAGCCGGTTAAGCAGGAAATAGGCTGTGCATATAGTATATACTAAATTAAGTTTTTTTCTGATATAGTGTATACTATTTAGCAACCGATAGGAGGGGCCTACAATCGAACTCAATGAGAGGCAGAAGGAAATACTGGAAATTGTAAAAGCAGACGGGCCTATCTCCGGCGAGGAGATAGCTGCCCGCCTTAACCTTTCTCGCGCCGCTTTACGGCCTCACTTGGCTGTTTTGACAACAACTGGACTCCTCGATGCCCGCCCCCGGGTCGGTTATTTTTATTCCGGAAATCTGGTAACAGGCGTGCCGGAAGTACTTAACCGCTTTAAAGTAGGCGATATTAAAAGCCGACCCATTGTCATCAGGGAACACACGAGTGTTTACGACAGTATTGTCACTTTGTTTTTGGAGGACGTGGGCACACTTTACGTGGTGGATGAAAACGGTTACCTGCAGGGAGTTGTGTCCAGGAAGGATTTTCTAAAAACCGCATTAGGCAGTGCGGATTTGCATAAAATGCCGGTAGGTGTTATTATGACACGCATGCCGCAGATTCATTTTGTGACTGAGGAGGAAACAATGTTAGATGTGGTTAAACGAATTTGCGAGCATGAAGTGGACTCTTTACCGGTGGTGCGCATCGAAGATAATCAAAATTTAAAAGTAGTAGGGCGGATAACTAAGACCAACTTGGCACAACTTTTGCTGGAATTAAGCGAAGGCCGTTAAAGGGGTGAACAGAAGGTTTGAACGAACAAGCAAATAAACCGGTTGTTTATGTGATTTCCGATTCCGTAGGAGAAACAGCGGAATTTGTCGTTAAAGCTGTAGCCAGCCAGTTTAATTCAGGGCATGTTGAGATTCGCCGGGTTCCTTTTGTCAATGATACAGATACTTTAAGGGATATAATTGAGGAAGCAGCCCTCGGCCATGCCATGATCGCTTATACTCTTGTTTTACCGGAATTAAGAGAAACTATTCGTGAAGAAAGCGAGAAACGCAATTTAATAGCTGTTGATGTCATGGGCCCGATGATGGATGCATTTGCCAGACTGTTAAAAATTAACCCTCATCTGGAACCGGGCTTGATCCGCCGCCTGGATGAGGATTACTTCCGGCGTGTTGCTGCCGTCGAATTTGCCGTCAAGTATGATGATGGTAAAGACCCCAGGGGGCTATTATTGGCGGATGTGGTACTGATAGGTGTTTCCCGCACTTCCAAAACACCTCTGTCCATGTACCTGGCCAATAAACGTCTCAAGGTGGCAAACCTTCCCCTGGTGCCGGAAATTGAACCACCGGAAGAATTGTTCTGGGTGCCCAAAAATAATGTTATCGGCTTAACCATTGATCCAAAACAGTTAAATGAAATTCGTCAGGAACGCCTGAAAACTTTAGGGCTGCATGCCCAGGCCAATTACGCCAACATGGAACGGATTTTAGAAGAACTTGAATATGCAGAAAAAATTATGCGCAAAGTGGGTTGTCCAATTTTTGACGTTTCAAATAAGGCCGTGGAAGAAGTGGCCAATAAAATCTTACAGGTAGTTAGGGAGGAGCAGCAGGATGCAAAATAAAAAGAATGTATATTTGTTTAATGAAGGCAATGCAGAAATGAGAGAGCTTCTGGGCGGTAAGGGAGCTAACCTGGCGGAAATGACCAGGATTGGCCTGCCTGTACCTCCAGGATTTACTGTTTCCACAGATGCATGCCGCGAATATTTCCGTCGTGACCAGCAACTGTGGGATGAACTGCGTCAGGAAATCATGACAGCCTTGCGTAAACTGGAAGAGACTATGGGGAAACGTTTTGGCGACAAAGAAAACCCACTACTTGTGTCTGTTCGTTCCGGTGCCGTTTTTTCCATGCCCGGCATGATGGATACGGTACTTAATTTAGGCCTGAACGATGAAACTGTGCTCGGTTTGGCTAAAGCCGCCAACAATGAACGTTTTGCCTATGATTGTTATCGCCGCTTTATCCAGATGTTTGCCGATGTTGTTTTAAAAGTTGACCATTACAAGTTTGAAAATGCTTTGGATGAGAAAAAACAAGCCCGCGGTGTCCAGTATGATACTGATCTTGATGCTACTGATTTAAAAGAACTGGTGGCTGAATACAAAGAAATTGTCTTAAAAGAAACGAAAAAGCCTTTTCCGCAGAAACCTGTGGAACAACTAATTCTGGCAATTTTAGCCGTCTTTGATTCCTGGAATAACCAGCGTGCCATTGTGTACCGTGAGATTCATAAGATTCCCGATCATTTAGGTACGGCAGTTAATGTTCAGGCCATGGTTTTTGGTAATTTAGGTGATGACAGCGGTACAGGCGTTGCTTTTACCCGCAACCCGGCAGACGGCACGAAAAAACTCTACGGTGAGTTTTTAATTAATGCGCAGGGTGAAGACGTGGTGGCAGGCATCCGCACACCCCTTGATATTGCCAAAATGGCCGAACATATGCCTCAAGTTTACAAAGAATTTACCAGGGTCTGCGACCTTTTGGAGAAACATTACCGCGATGTACAAGATATTGAATTTACCGTGGAGCGGGGCAAACTATATTTGCTGCAGACCCGTGCCGGTAAGCGGACGGCCATTGCTGCCGTGAAAATAGCCGTTAATATGGCGGAAGAAGGTTTAATCAACCGTGAAGAAGCTATCATGCGGGTTGACCCGTCACAGTTGAACCAGCTTTTGCACCGCCGTATTGACCAGGACGCAAAACCTGAGCCGATTGCTAAAGGCTTGCCGGCTTCTCCCGGTGCCGCCTCCGGCCAAATCGTTTTTGATGCTGATGAAGCAGAAAAATTGGCTGCAGACGGTGTGAAAGTGATTCTGGTCAGACCGGAAACTACACCGGACGATATTCATGGTATTGTCGCTGCAGAAGGTGTACTTACCAGCCGTGGCGGCATGACCAGCCATGCGGCCGTTGTTGCCCGCGGCATGGGTAAGTGCTGCGTAACAGGCTGTGAAGCACTGAAGATTGATTTGGCAGCTAAAACAATGACTGTTGCTGAGCTGGAGTTTAAAGAAGGCGACATTATTTCCATTGATGGCTCCTCCGGAGAAGTTTTCGCCGGCAAAGTAGCCATGATTGAACCCGAATTATCTCCTGAATTTGAGACACTTTTGCAGTGGGCGGATGAAACAAGAAAACTTGGTGTTCGCGCCAATGCCGATAATCCGGGCGATGCAACTAAAGCACGCCAGTTTGGTGCCGCCGGAATCGGGCTCTGCCGGACAGAACATATGTTTATGTCTCCGGACCGCCTACCTCTGGTGCAGGAAATGATTTTAGCCAAAAATGATGAAGAAAGAAATCGTGCATTAGCCAAATTGCTGCCCATGCAGCAAAACGATTTTGAAGGTATTTTCCGCGCCATGGACGGCCTGCCTGTGACAATTCGTTTGCTGGATCCGCCGTTGCATGAGTTCTTACCCAACCTGGAGGACCTTTTAGTAGAAGTTACCCTGCTTAAAGAACGGGGCAATAATCCGGAACTTTTGCGGGAAAAACAGGAACTTCTCAAGCAGGTACGTTCTTTGCATGAACTTAACCCCATGCTGGGACACCGCGGCTGCCGCTTGGGCGTGGTAACCCCTGCCATTTACAAAATGCAGGCTTTAGCCATCTTCCAGGCCGCAGCGGCACTGATTGCCGAAGGCAAAGAAGTGATTCCGGAAATTATGATTCCGCTGGTTGGTTTAGAGGAAGAATTAAAAATCCTGCGCGAACTAGTCGTGGAAGCAGCCGGGGAAGTTATGGAAAAAACCGGGCAGAAGTTTGAGTATAAAGTGGGCACGATGATAGAATTGCCGCGCGCCTGTATTACGGCAGATCAGATTGCTGCCCAGGCTGATTTCTTCTCCTTTGGCACCAACGACCTAACTCAAACCACCTTCGGTTATTCCCGTGATGATGCGGAAGGGAAGTTCCTCCTCCACTATCTGCAGGAAAAAATCCTCAAGGAAAACCCCTTCGCCGTGTTGGATCGTGATGGTGTGGGTGAGTTAGTAAAAATAGCATCTGAAAAAGGCCGTTCCACCAATGCTCAGATTAAACTGGGAATTTGCGGTGAGCACGGTGGTGATCCTTCATCCATTGAATTCTGTCACATGATCGGCCTCGACTATGTTTCCTGCTCCCCCTTTAGAGTTCCCATTGCCCGCCTGGCAGCAGCACAAGCGGCTATTACACATAAATAAGACTTGAAGAACAGGCCGGTAACTTTCTTTGTTACAGCAAGGTTAGGGCAAATTAACCTGTAATTAAAATAGGGTATTATCTCTTCAATTCGGAGGTAATACCCTTTGTAATTTTAACGGAGTCCTAAGGTGGAAATTATATAATGCGTGATAAAGTTGAAAAACCGCGTATGCAGCAACAAGTAAAATATGGAGTTTTTTGAAAATACCGTGAGCTAGTGTAGTGCAAAATATTGAGGAAAAATAGGTTATAAGCTATACTTGTTAAGTGATAAATTATAAACGGCGGTCGCGGTAACCCGCCTAAAAAAACAAGGAGAGGAAAATTAAATGCAAATGAGAATTGTCCGGGGGGCAATGATTGCAGGCATTTATGTGGTGCTGACATTTGCTTTTGCCCCCATCAGTTACGGTCCACTGCAGATTCGCATTGCGGAAGCCCTGACGGTACTGCCGTATGTGTGGCCGGAGGCTGTGGGAGGATTGTTTATTGGGTGTCTTTTGGCTAATATATTGGGTGGACTGGGGATCTGGGATATTGTTCTGGGCAGCCTGGCAACGCTTGTAGCCGCCTTGCTGACAAGAAAGATGCCTAAAATATGGCTGGCTCCCCTGCCGCCGGTGGTAGCTAACGGACTAATTGTGGGTGGTTATCTGTCCGTGCTCTATCACATGCCCCTGCAGTTAACTATAGGATATGTGGCAGCGGGGCAGGCAATAGCCTGTTATCTTTTAGGACTAATATTGCTGCATATCATGTTAAAATATGATTTGGACAGGTTATGACTCCTTTCTAACCCGTTTGTACAAGAGATTTTGGCAACTGGAATTAAAATTTTTCTAAAATTGTGTGGAGGATCTCCTGTGGTAAAAAATAAAAAAGAGCAAAAGCTTTACACTGTAGTTAAAATTAAGAGGGTACTGTCCGCTGTAGTGCAAGACAGTACCCTCTGTCATTAAATGCTTGTCGCTATATTTGCCTGAGGGTAGTGTGCAAATATGTTATACTGAAAGGGAGTCCGGTTAAAGTTTAGGGAAACCAGCTTTATTATTTTACGGTGAGGTGCCGCTTTAATGAGACAGAGTCATGATTTTACACAAGGAAATATTTGGAGCCAACTATTTTCTTTTTCCCTGCCCATCATGCTTGCTAATCTGCTCCAGGTCAGTTACCAGATTGTTGACAGCTTATGGGTGGGAAACCTAATTGGAGCAAATGCTTTAGGAGCTGTGGCTGTGGCCGGGACAGTTATTTTCGTGGCCTTTTCTTTTATTTTGGGAATAAATAATGCTACTTTGACGATTCTCTCACAGCAAAAAGGCAAGGGTGATGAAAGGGCTTTGGCCCGCTATCTAAATGCTTTTGTGGTACTGCTGGCAGGATTATCATTGCTGGCAAGTTTTTTAGGCTTTGCCTTTGCTGAAACTATTTTAAACTTACTTAATACCCCCGGCGCTATGCTGGCGCAAGCTAAAGCTTATTTGCAAATCAACAGCCTGGGGATGATTTTTGTCATTGGTTATAATTTTATCGGCACGGTTTTGCGTGCCCTTGGAGACAGCAAAACCCCGTTAAAAATTGTGCTGGCCGCAGTAATTTTAAATAGTGTTTTAGATCCTGTCTTTATTGCTACTTTTAATTGGGGTGTAAACGGTGCTGCCCTGGCAACAATCGCGGCCCAGGGACTGGCGTTTCTTGCCGGGCTGTACATTATTCTGAAGGGAAAATTAGCACCTTTTTCCCTGCCGTCAATCCCTGCCAAGAAAGAAGTATTATTAATTTTAAAATTAGGGGTTCCGTCGGGTCTGCAGATGTCTGTGATTTCCGCCGGTGCGGCGGCCGTCATGAGTGTAGTCAATTCTTTCGGTCCCCATGTAGTGTCCGGCTACAGTGCCGCTCATCGTTTGGACCATGTGATTATGTTGCCGGCTCAAGCACTGGGAACAGCGGTAAACAGTATGGCGGGACAAAATATCGGGGCCAATAAATGGCAGCGTGTTTTTAAAATTGCCAGGTACGGTTTGTTTACTAATCTTTGTATTATGTTTGCTCTGGCGTTAGGTGTTTATTTTCTGGCCGGACCTGCAGTCAGTCTGTTTATTCAAGAACCTGATGCCGTTCGTTTTGGTAAAGAATTTTTACAAGCAATAGCCCTGTTTTACCCGTTTTTAGGAATTAATTTTGTCTTAAACGGAACAGTAAGGGCCTCAGGGGCCATGTATCAAGTTTTAATTTTAAATATCATATCCTTCTGGGTGCTGCGTTACCCGTTAACTTATGCATTCTCTTCCATGATTGGGGAGCTTGGGATTGCCATAGGCATGGGGTCCAGTTTTGTCATTAGCAGCATTATTGCCTTTTTATATTTCCGCTACGGCGGTTGGAGAAGAATCCGGCTTGAAACCGGCAGAAGTGAGTAAGATTGTTCCCAAAGGCAACGACTGGCACTTATTTGTAAATTTTGTTTGACAAAGGATATTCATTTGTGTTACAATCAGCTTCAAATCTCATACGCAGTAAAAACCGAAGAGCAAGAGAAGTAGGAATAATCGCCTGCATATAGAGAGCCGCTGGGGGTGGGAATGCGGTTGCAGAGTTGTTCTGAATGGACTTGCGAGGGAAGCCCGAAATCAGCAGGAGAGTAGGCGCTTACGGGGAGCCTGCCCGTTATCAGGGGGATGCATATGATGGTATGCAAAAGTGAGCGGGTGTTGCTATGCACCAATGAGGGTGGTACCGCAGAAGCTAAAGCTTTTGTCCCTGTTTTCAGGGATGAGAGCTTTTTTTATTTGCCAAGAAATGAGGTGGGAAGATGTTAAAGCCCGGGTACAATGAAGTCCGGCAGTTGGCAAAAAGTTATAATACCATTCCGCTTTGTAAGGAAATTTACGCAGATGTCATCACACCCATCGGGTTATTGTTGAAAATAGCCCGCATCAGCAGCAGGTTCTATCTATTTGAAAGTATCGAAGGCGGTGAAAAATGGGCCAGGTATTCATTTTTAGGTTTTGATCCCATTATGCGCATTGTGGGCAAAAACAAAAAAATTGTTGTGACGGAAAAAGGTGTGAAAAAGGAAGTACAGTCCCAGGATCCGGCGGCAGAAATCAGAGCAATTTTAACAAAATACAAGGCGCCGAAACTGGCAGGTATGCCGCCTTTTGCGGGAGGTTTGGTGGGGTACTTTGCCTACAGTATGATTGGCTATACTGAACCGGCTTTAAATCTGAAAAGCAGTGAATTTCCTGACTTTGATTTAATGCTGTTTGACAAAGTTATTGTTTATGATCATCTCAAACAAAAAATACTGATTGTGGTTAATATGCAGACTGATGAGGCGGAAAAAAATTATCAAAAAGCCCTGGAAACAATCGCAGAAATTAGCCGTTTAATCCGGGAGGAATTTTCCTTCCTGCAAACCCAAAGTTCTTGCCGGCCCCAATTTACCTGCAATGTTTCCAAGCAAGAATACTGTGAGCTGGTGGAAAGAGTTAAAGACTACATTAAGCGTGGCCAGATTTTCCAGGCAGTTATTTCCCGGCGTTTTGAAGCGGAGTTTACTGACAGTCTTTTAAATGCTTACCGGGTTTTAAGGACATTGAATCCTTCCCCCTACATGGTATTTTTGCAAAATGATGATCTGCAGCTGATTAGCACTTCTCCGGAAACACTGGTGAGGTTGCAAAACGGTGTGCTGTCCACTTTCCCCATAGCCGGCTCAAGACCGCGGGGGAAAGATGAAAGGGAGGATAAAGCTTTGGAGCGGGAGCTATTGGCAGATGAAAAAGAATTGGCAGAACATATTATGCTGGTAGATTTAGCCCGCAACGATTTAGGTAAAGTAGCCGAGTTTGGCAGTGTGCGCCTTGTCAGCTATAAAAAGATTCAGCGCTATTCTAAAATTATGCATCTTACCTCGGAAGTGGAAGGACGACTGCGGGAAGGTTTAGATGCCCTGGATGCCGTGAAGGCGTTTTTGCCGGCAGGTACTTTGTCCGGATCGCCTAAAATTCAGGCCTGCCGGATTATTGAGGAGCTGGAAAAGGAGCCCCGGGGTATTTATGGCGGGGCCATTGGCTACTTGGATTTTACCGGCAACATGGATATTTGTATTGCCATTAGAATGGCGGTTAAAAAAGGGAATAAAGTTTATGTCCAGGCCGGGGGAGGAATCGTGGCCGGCAGCAGGGCGGAGCAGGAATATGAGGAAGCAGCCAATAAAGCCAGGGCCGTTATGGAAGCCATAATGGCCGCCAGTGAGGTGGATAAGTGATGATTTTAATCATAGACAATTATGACAGTTTTGCCTATAACCTGGCGCAGATGGCAGGTACTTTTAAACCTGTTGTACAGGTGGTGCGCAACGATGAAGTAACGGCTGAAGATGTGAAAGAAATGTGCCCTTCCCATATTATCCTCTCTCCGGGACCGGGTAGCTCCGGTATTTGTACAGATGTCATCAGCCTTATGCATGAATTTGTACCTATTCTGGGCATTAATCTTGGTTGCCAGCTGATCTGTAAAGTTTTTGGCGCAACCCTGGAGCCGGCAGAACGTTTGCTTCACGGTAAGGCAAGCAGTATTCATCTAGCCAACGGCAACAAAATATTTCAAAGTCTGCCCCCTATCATCCAGGGAGGAAGATATGATTCCTGCAGGATCAGGCGGCAATCTTTGCCGGAAGATCTGTTACTCATTGCCGAAGATGAGGAAGGGGAAGTGATGGGGGTTAAGCATAGGGAATATGAGCTTTATGGACTTCAGTTTCATCCGGAATCAGTTTTGACACCACAGGGGCAGGTCATTATTAATAATTTTTTAAAGACAGGCGGTGAACTTGATGATTAAAGAAGCCATTCAATCCCTTTTAAACGGGGAAAACCTTCCATTTGCAGTGACTAAAGCCGTCATGGCGGAAATAATTAGCGGGGAAGCAACACAGGCGCAAATTGCTTCTTTTATTACTGCCATGAGGATGAAGGGAGAAACAATTGATGAAATTACTGCCTGTGCTCAGGTGATGAGAGAAAGTGGTCTTAAACTTCAATCTAACGGCGAAGTTCTGGATATTGTGGGTACAGGCGGGGATCAGGCCAATACTTTTAATATTTCTACAGTTTCTGCCTTTGTGGTGTCAGCGGCAGGCATACCGGTGGCCAAACACGGTAACAGAAGTGTTTCCAGTAAATGCGGCAGTGCAGATGTGCTGGAGGCGCTGGGGGTAAAAATTGATATTCCCGTGGCCAGAAGTGAAAAGATTCTGCAGGAAATAGGTATCTGCTTTATGTTTGCCGCCCATTATCATCCTTCCATGAAATATGCCGCACCGGTAAGAAAGGACCTGGGCGTGCGCACGATTTTTAACATTCTCGGGCCCCTTGCCAGTCCCGCCGGTGCCAAGGTACAGCTTTTAGGGGTTTATGATGAAAATTTGGTGGAGCCTTTAGCCAGGGTGCTTGCCAATTTGGGTGTAAAAAAAGCCATGGTGGTTCACGGTCATGACGGTTTGGATGAAATTTCTTTAACAACTTCTACTACTGTCTGTGAAGTTAATCACGGCAGGCTCAACAGTTTCTTTTTAGATCCACGTCTGCTTGGTTTTACCTGCTGCAGGCATGAAGATTTAACCGGTGGCGGGCCGGAAGAGAATGCCGAAATCACCAGAAGTATCTTGAGCGGCGAAAAAGGTCCTAAAAGAGATATTGTACTGTTAAACTCTGCAGTTTGTCTTTATCTTTTTTACGACGAGCTGACTTTACGGGAATGCGTACGGCTGGCAGCGGAAATTATCGATAGCGGCAAAGCGCTGGAACAGTTAAATAAATTTGTTAAACTTTCCAATCAGGAACATTAAGTAAAGGCGGGAAAAATGTGCTTGAGCTCTTAGTAAAATCAACCAGAAAACGTGTAGAGGAAGCCAAAGGAAAAGTTCCCTTTAGTGATTTAGTTGCGCAGGTAGCGGCGCAGGAAAAAACACAAAATGGGCGCGTAGCTTTTGCTTTTGAAAAAAACTTAAAACAAGAGGGTATTTCCTTTATCTGCGAAGTGAAAAAAGCTTCTCCGTCAAAGGGGATTATTGCTCCTGATTTCCCTTATTTACAGATAGCTCTGGAATATGAAAAGGCCGGTGCGCAGGCAGTTTCTGTACTGACGGAGCCGGAATATTTCCTGGGTAACAATAAGTATTTGGCAGATATAAGCCGGGCAGTCAGTATCCCTGTGTTGCGCAAAGATTTTATTATTGATGCATACCAGCTGTATGAGGCCAAACTTATCGGTGCAGACGCCGTACTTTTAATTTGTACCCTCCTGGATTTAAAGACACTAAAAAAGTATCTTCAGATTTGTGATGCTTTAGGGCTGTCTGCCCTGGTGGAGGTACACACAAAAGAAGAAATAGCCGCAGCTCTTGCAGCCGGAGCCAGAGTGATCGGCGTAAATAACCGGAATTTGCAAACTTTTACGGTCGATCTAAACCGCTGTCTGACGTTAAGAGAGTTGGTACCCAGGGAAATTGTTTATGTGGCCGAAAGCGGTATTCAGTCGCGCCGGGAGCTGGAATTACTGGAGGAAGCAGGTGTGGACGCAGTTTTAATTGGGGAAGCGCTGATGAAGAGCAAAGATAAAACTGCCATGCTGGCTTATCTGCAAGGCAAAAGAGGCGGTATCGGTGACAAAAATTAAAATTTGCGGTTTAAAAAAAGTGCAGGATATCATGGCTGTAAATAAAGCCCTGCCTGATTATATTGGGTTTGTGTTTGCCGACAGTCCCAGGCAAATTGATGCGCAAAAAGCACAAGAGTTAAAAGCCTGCCTGCATCCTGCCGTTAAAACTGTAGGAGTTTTTGTTAATGAAAAAAGAGAAAATATTGTGCAACTATGCCATGCCGCCGTCATCGACCTGGTCCAGTTACATGGTGATGAAGATGAGACATATATAAAATACCTGAAAAGTTGTGTGTCGCAAAAAATAATTAAAGCCGTCAGGGTTAAGGACAAAGCTGAAATCAAAGAAGCATTGACTTTACCTTGTGATTACTTTTTGTTTGATACCTACCACAAAGATCTATACGGGGGCACAGGTAAAACTTTTACCTGGTCACTGCTTCCCGAAATCGAGAAACCGTATTTTCTGGCGGGAGGGATCAATGCCGCCAATGTTTTGCCAGCCATCGATGCCTGCAGTCCGTATTGCGTTGATGTCAGCAGTGGCGTGGAAGTAAACGGTGAAAAAGATCCGGAAAAAATCTTGAAGCTTGTAGCCCTGGTAAGGGAAAAAACTACGCCTCCGTTGGGCTGAAACAACGGAGGCGTGTCATTAAAATCAGTTGTAATTAAGCTAGATCACTTTTACTCCTAAAGTACTTTCCATTTCTTTCAGGGCAAACTCATGTGCCTGGGTGTCAAAGGAAGCTACACAGTCTTTTCTGACAGTGACTTGGTAATTTAACATACGGGCATCGGCGGCAGTGTAGAGAACACATATTTGGGTGCAAACTCCCACCAGTTCCAGTTCAGTAACTCCCAGTTCCCTTAAAGTTAAGTCCAGATCGGTGCCAAAAAACGCACTGTAACGGCGTTTATAAATTTTCAGCTCTTTTTCCTGGGGGGCCAGTTCAGGCACAACTTCAGCACCCGGTTCTCCCGCCAGGCAGTGAGGTGGAAACATGTTAAATTCTTCATCCTGAGGCAGGTGCCGGTCCATGATGTAAATAACCGGATGGCCGCCTGCACGCCATTCGTCTATTCTTTTAGCAACATTGCTGATAATTTGAGTTGAATCGCCAATACTTAAAGCTCCGTCTGCAGCTAAAAAGTCATTAAGCATATCGATGACAAGCAGTGCTTTTGCCAAACTTATCACCTCCGGTTTTAGTCACCACTGATTAACCCGCGGATAAATGCAATGAGACTGCGGAACAGGCGTACAAAAATATTGGCGCGATTTACATCTTCCGTTGTTACCAATTCCTGTTCAGCAAGTGTTTCTCCGTCCAGTTTGACCAGCAGCGTGGCTGCTGCCGTTCCTTTTTCCACAGGGGCTGTCAATTCCTTTTGTTCCGCCACTTCCAGGACCAGATCATCAGCCCGGTTTTGCGGGATTAAGGGCTGAAAGTCTTTCTTGATAGTTAAATTAACAGTTTGCTGTTTCCCGTCTTTAACAGGAATTTCCCCCAAAACTTCTCCTGCTTTGGCCACAGTATGAAATTTAAAGTTGCGAAAACCGTAATTAAGCAGTTCCTGGCTGGCAACAAGGCGGGCCTGGTCACTTTCTGTATTCAAAACCACAGAGATAAGACGCATGCCGTTTTGCTCGGCGGTGCCGGTTAAACTAAAGCCTGATTCAGGTGTCCAGCCGGTTTTAAGACCGTCGGCGCCAGGGAAGCGTCCCAGTAAGGGGTTACGGTTATACTGGGTAATATTGTTGTAAGTATATTCCCGTTGCGATTCAAATTCAAGAATTTTAGGGTGATTAAGAATAAGTTCACGGGCGACAATGGCAGTATCCCGGGCACTCATATAATGATTAGCGGCAGGAAGACCTGTGGCATTCTGAAACATAGTATTTGTCATACCCAGTTCCTGGGCACGCTTATTCATAAGTTGAACGAAAGCTTCTTCACTGCCGGTAAGTAACTCGGCTAAAGCAATACAGCCGTCATTGGCTGAGACGATGGAAATGCCGCTGATGAGTTCTTCTACGGTTACCTCCGTATTAATTTCTAAAAACATGGAGGAACCTTCTTTTTGCCAGGCACGTTCTGAAACGATTGTAGTATCGTCCCAGTTAATCTCACCGCGTTCCAAGGCCTCAAAGGCTAAAAGCAGCGTCATGATTTTTGTCGTGCTGGCAGGAGGGCGGGGTTCGTCCGCATTTTTTAAGTAGAGAAATTGTCCGGTGGAAACTTCCATGAGCGCAGCTACTTCGGCTGATGATTCAAAATTCTGGGCGGCAGCCGGAAGAGGTAGTAGCAAAAATAAAACAACAAGAAATAGTGAGAGTGATTTTTTCATTTTGACCAGCCTCCTGTTGCAACTTTTACACAAGTATATCTTATACGAAAGTATAGGTAAGAATCCAGTATAAATACAAGATTTCAGCATAAAAAAATACATAGTACGTTAAAATTGAGAAACGCGTTTTTATCATGTATAATGAGCTCAAATGCTGCAAAATGAGTGGGTGAATGCTTTGCACGAAGGTTTAATTTTAATTGTTGATGATGAAAAACATATCTGTGAGCTTGTTAGTTTATATTTGGAGCAAGAGGGCTTTGCTACCGAAGTGGCCTATGACGGCGAGGAAGCTGTGCAAAAAGCCAAAACACTCAACCCGCTCTTAATTATTCTCGATATTATGCTGCCAAAGTTAAACGGTTGGGATGTCTGTCGCCAGGTGCGAAAATTTACCAATGTACCTATTATTATGCTAACGGCTAAAGGGGAAGAGTTTGATAAAGTTTTGGGTCTGGAATTAGGGGCAGATGATTATATAACAAAACCTTTCTCACCCCGCGAACTGGTGGCGCGGGTAAAAGCTGTTTTGCGGCGGACTGTCATTGAGGAACAGCCTTCCTCAGAAGAAGTGATTCAACTGCCCCATCTCACCATTAACCGCTCCTCCCGGGAAGTAGTGGTGGCAGGAAAAGAAGTTTCCCTGACGCCAAAAGAATTTGATTTGCTTTGGTTTTTGGCAAAAAATCCGGGTAAAGTTTTTACCCGGGAGCAGTTATCGGCAGCCGTTTGGGGATACGATTATTACGGTGATTTACGTACTGTAGATACACATATAAAACGGCTTAGGGAAAAAGTGGGGCGCAAACATCCAAAGCAGCTGATTAAAACTGTCTGGGGCGTAGGCTACAAATTAGAGGTAAATTAATCGCCATGAAGACCAATATTTTTACCAAACTTTTAATTACATATTTAGTGATTATACTACTCACCCTTTTTGTGGTAGGCATTTTTCTGACACAGCTTTTTCAGAATTATTTTTATAATCTGCGCCAGCGCGAGTTAATGGTTAAGGGAAAAGAAATTGCCGATATTTTGGCGGCACAACTTTTGGGTTTGCAGGATCTGCGTGTAACAAATGATTTACTTTTCATCCTGGATCAGTTTTTAGATGCACGAATTCAGGCAGTAGATAAATCTGTGCTGGTCCTGGCCACTGTCCCCGGGTTTGAAGAAATGAGCCTGCCTTTTTCTCCGGAGGAACTGGAACAATTACTGCAGGGTGAGGCAGTAGCAAAACGAAATTACCATGCGCAAACCGGGGAGCAACTGGTAATTGTGGCTGTACCTGTTGTTTTGCCCAATGACGTGGCCGGCGCAGTTTTTCTATCTGCGCCGCTGAGGGGAATAGCACAAACTTTGTCCCAGGTGCAGCGTCTTATTTTTTATGCTGCTTTGTTGGCTTCGGTTTTAGCCATGCTTGCCGGTTTATACTTATCAAAAACAATTTCTTTGCCTCTGCAACAAATGAATCAGGCGGCGATGGAGGTAGCCAAAGGCAATTACCGGCAGCAGGTGAAAGTAACTTCCAGTGATGAGGTTGGCCAGTTGGCCCAAACCTTTAACCATATGGCCTTAAAACTACGGCAGACCATTGAAGCGCTTTCACAGGAAAAAGCGAAACTGGAAAACATTATGCTCTGTATGAATGAAGGCGTCATCGCCATAGATAGAAAAGGCCGGATTTTATTGGCTAATTCTCAGGCGCAGAAGCTTTTACAAGCGCAAGAGCAGGACTTAACGGGGCGAAAACTGGTAGATTTACCTGCTGATAAAGAGATTGGGAGCTTATTTTTTGCGGTTATTGCCCGGGGAGAAGCTTTGTCAGAAGAATTTGCCACCACCGGGGGCAGGATGCTCTCCGTACAAGTTTCTCCTTTACGCCGCCGGCAGCAGATTTGGGGAGCGGTGGGTATTTTGCAGGATGTGACGGAAGTTCATCAAATTGAACAGATGCGTCGTGATTTTGTCGCCAATGTATCCCATGAACTGCGTACTCCCATGACATCGATTCAGGGCTTTGTGGAGGCAATCTTAGATGGCGTAGTTACCGATGAAAAAAGCCGTAACCGCTACCTACAGATCATTTTGGCGGAAACTGTAAGGTTAAACCGCTTGGTTAGTGATTTGCTTGATTTATCTTACCTGGAAACAGGTCAACTGGCCTGGCAACTGGAACCGCTAAATCTTTTACCTCTCCTGACACAGGCTGCAGATAAATTGCAACCGCAGTTCCGGCAGCAGTCTCTGGCTTTCCGGTTGCAGGTACCGGATAGTCTACCGCCTGTGCTTGGTAATTATGATCGTATTCAACAGGTATTGATCAATTTATTAAGCAATGCCGTTGCCTTTACTCCCAGCGGTGGTTGTATTACTTTGTCCGCTGATGATACAGGCAAACAAGTGCGTATTGCCGTGACCGACACAGGCCCCGGAATTCCCCAGGCAGAACAACATTTAGTTTGGCAGCGTTTTCATAAGGTAGATAAGGCCAGGACGCGTAGCTTGGGGGGCACCGGGCTGGGTTTGCCTATTGTGAAACAAATAGTGGAGGCCCACGGGGGTTCTGTCGGCCTCAAGAGTACTTTAGGCCAGGGTTCAACCTTTTATTTTACCCTCAATAAAATTGAAGCTGAGACCGAAAGGTGTTAGCTTTTTTTTTGCCAAATTATCGAATGAGATAATTTTATTTGCCTTGGCCGGTAGAAAGCAAAAAGTTGTAAAAGTTTTAGCAAAGAAAGGCAAAGTAATTTGTGCCTGTTCTATGGAGGATTTATCCGTTAAAAGGCGAATTAATGCTATGTAACGCCAACTTGCCGTCTCAGACGGCGAAAAATTGCAATTAAGCCGGTAAATCTATGATAAATCGTATAATAAGCATTAATTGGTATATAATATTTTAAGCTTCTCAGTCAGGATAATCTTTGGCTTAAAGAAGGAATCAATCAAGCAATGTAGAAATAAATGGGTACAGTGAAATGGGAACAGTGTGACGTGTAACGTCAGGCAAAGGAGGAATAGGTTCCGGGAAACAGGTCGGAGAGAGGCTAAATCATGTGGTTGTGACAATGTGACCTCGTCTCTCTTTCAGGGATGAGGTCTTTTCAGTGATTAAGAACTATAAATAGACTTTTGCAGGATTTTGTCCAATAATGGCGAATAGATAAGCTTTAGCTGCCGGGCTTAACTTAAAACGTCCAAACCCGTGTAATAGCTGTAAAATGCAGGGTGATAAGGATGACGGGGAGAATTCCTACAGAATTTATTGATGATTTGCGAACTCGCTTCGATATTGTTGAAGTGGTTTCGCAATATGTGCAATTAAAAAAATCCGGCCGCAACTATTTTGGTCTTTGTCCCTTCCATAATGAAAAAACACCCTCTTTTAGTGTTTCCCAGGATAAACAAATATTTCACTGTTTCGGTTGTGGTGAAGGCGGTAATGTTTATACTTTTCTCATGAAAATTGAGGGTTTGACGTTTACTGAAGCCGTCCAGGAGCTGGCCGGAAGGGCAGGTTTGCCGCTGCCCAGGCAGGATACACACTGGGAGCGTAAAAAACAGTCGGTCAGGGAACGGTTGTATAAAATTATGGAGCTGGCACATGGCTATTATCAAAACCTGTTGCAGCAACCGTCAGGACGGGCAGCATTACAGTACTTGCATCAGCGCAGGCTTAAGCCTGAAATAATAGAAAAATTTGGTCTTGGCTATGCGCCGGACAGCTGGAATGCAGTAAAAAATTATCTCCTGCAAAAAGGATTTGCGGAAAAAGAACTGCTTACGGCCGGGTTGTTGAGTGAAAGCTCCGGTAGAACTTTTGACCGCTTTCGTGATCGCATCATCTTTCCCATTCACGATCAAAGCGGCCGGGTCATTGCTTTTGGCGGCCGGATACTGGGCGATAGTCACCCGAAATATTTAAATTCCCCGGAGACACCGCTCTTTAATAAAAGCAAGACTTTGTATGCTTTACACCTGGCACGTTCAGCTTTGCGCCAACAAGATTGTGCCATTATTTTTGAAGGTTACATGGATGTCATTGCCGCTCACCAGGCAGGCTTCCAGCATGCGGTGGCAACTTTGGGAACTTCTTTGACGGAAACGCAGGCCAGAATCCTGCGTAACCAGGCAGAAGAAGTAATTATTGTCTATGATGCCGATGCCGCCGGCCAGGCGGCAACTTGGCGAGGTCTGCAGATTCTGCGCAATGCCGGCTGTTTGGTTAAAGTAGGTCGTTTGCCGCAAGGACTTGACCCTGATGATTTCCTGGGTCGCTACGGGGCGGAAATTTTTCAGAGTAAAATTATTGATGAAGCCCTGCTTTTGACTGATTATCAGCTGTGGCACTTGACACAAATATATAATCCCAACGATGATCAGGAGCGTATTTTACTTTACCGTAAAATTATAGAAATATTAATTTCCATAGATAATGCCATGGAGCAAGAGGATTATTTGCAAAAAACGGCGAAATTATTAAACCTACCGGTTGAGGTAATTCGTCAGGAGTTGGAGAAAGCTAAAAGAACCACCCCGCAGAATCGGGTTCCACAGAAAGTAAAACGGGCTCAACAAATAACTACGCTGCAGAAAGCTTTACTGCAAATACTTACACTTTGGGCGCAATATCCCATGTTTATTGCCGATACTAAAGAACAGCTGCAGGCGGAAGATATTCCCCAGGAATTTAAGGCATCACTAAAAACTGCAGCGGCAGCCGGAGCGGAATTGACCCCGGCCATGCTCTATGACGTTTTGCCTGCAGATAAATATCGTCAGTTTGCCAGTCGTTTATTTGTCCATGAAAAACTTGATGAAAAAAGCGCCCGCAAAGCATTGGACGATTGCATAAAATATGTTAAATGTGCCCGTATTGCCAAGAGGCGCAAGGAAATAGAGGAACAAATGTCTAAATTGGATGCCGGTACTGCGAAAGGGGAAATTGCTAAGTTGTCAAAGGAATGGCTAGCTTTGCGTAAAATGGAAGAAGATATAAATCAAGCCAGGGAAGGAGGGAAAGGTGTTGGATAACATGGAAAAAGAAAAAAAATTAAAAAAGATTCGTGAACAGCTGGAGAAGCAAGGGAAAAAGAAAGGTTTTATCACTTACAAAGAAATTATAGAACAACTTCAGGATATGGATTTATCTCCGGAAGAAATTGATGAGTTCTATGATCACCTCTCCCGCCTTGGTATTGACGTGATTGATGATGACGCCGACAAAGAGGAGCAAGCATTAGCTGATGTTGACGATGCCGATGTCAAAGAAGATACGGAAAATGTGGAAGACGTGGATTTGTCTGTTCCTGACGGTGTCAGTGTTAATGATCCGGTTCGCATGTATTTAAAAGAAATCGGCAAGATCCCGCTTTTAACTCCTGAAGAGGAGATTGAGCTTGCCCTGCGGATGGAGCAAGGCGATGAAGACGCCAAGCGCGCTTTGGCTGAAGCCAATTTGCGACTTGTGGTCAGTATCGCGAAAAAATATGTAGGCCGCGGTATGCTTTTTCTCGACCTGATCCAGGAGGGAAATTTAGGCCTGATTAAGGCAGTGGAAAAATTTGATTACCGTAAAGGATTTAAATTCAGTACCTATGCAACTTGGTGGATTCGCCAGGCCATCACTCGCGCCATTGCAGATCAGGCAAGAACTATTCGGATTCCTGTCCATATGGTGGAAACAATTAATAAACTAATTCGTGTATCGCGCCAATTGGTACAGGAACTAGGCAGAGAACCCACTCCGGAAGAAATAGCCGAAGTTATGAATATTTCTGAAGAAAAAGTCCGTGAAATCCTGAAAATTGCTCAGGAGCCGGTTTCCCTGGAAACTCCTATCGGTGAGGAAGATGATTCTCATCTGGGGGACTTTATTGAAGATCAGGATGTACAGGCACCGGCAGAAGCGGCCGCATTTGAGCTGTTAAAAGAACAGCTGGATGATGTTTTGGAGACACTTACCCCGCGTGAGAAAAAAGTTTTAAAACTGCGTTTCGGCCTCGATGATGGCCGGTCTCGGACTTTAGAAGAAGTAGGGCAAGTTTTTGGCGTAACACGGGAGCGTATTCGTCAAATTGAAGCCAAGGCTTTGCGCAAGCTGCGCCACCCCATGCGCAGTAAGCGTTTGAAAGACTATCTGGAGTAAGATCCAAAAAACACCTGCAAAAAAGGCTTGACGAATCATATGGATTTACGCTATAATAGGCAATGCACGACTTCATTAGATGAAACATGACGCTTTCCTCGATAGCTCAACGGTAGAGCAACCGGCTGTTAACCGGTAGGTTGTAGGTTCGAATCCTACTCGGGGAGCCATGGGCCCATAGCTCAACGGTTAGAGCTGCCGGCTCATAACCGGTCGGTTCTAGGTTCGAATCCTAGTGGGCCCACCAATAAAAATAAACGGCCCCTTGGTCAAGCGGTTAAGACACCGCCCTTTCACGGCGGTAACGCGGGTTCGAGTCCCGCAGGGGTCACCAGGGCGATTAGCTCAGCTGGGAGAGCGCCTGCCTTACAAGCAGGAAGTCGGCAGTTCGATCCTGTCATCGCCCACCATTGCAAATTCAACAGCCAAAGGCTAAACCTTTGGCTGTTTTTGATTTTTTGCCAGGAAATTAATTGTATCAATCTTGATTTGTTTTCTCTCCTGTCCGCCTCATTAAAAACGCTAAGCGTTTTTCTTGTTTGTTACGGAAAGCAGTTGATCAGTATGTATAATGTAAAGTAAAATATGTGCCACCGCCTGATATAAATCAGGGGGAATTTCTTCACCGATTGGCAACCGGGCCAGGCTTTCCGCCAGCGGGGGGTTTTTTTGGATCGGTATTTGATTGTTTTTGGCCATTTCCACAATTTTTTCCGCCAGAAGGCCTCTGCCGCTGGCAGTGATCGTGGGGACAGGCGTCGTTTCTTGATCATATTTTAAGGCAACAGCTGTAAGTTTTTGCTGCTTTTTCATTGTCTCACCCCTTATGCTTTATGGTCAAAAAGGGAGCTTTGCAGATAATCCTGGCGCCGTATCAAAACAAACGGTTTAAGTTCCAGTGGAAGTTCTTCTCCATTAACAGCTGCCAACCAGGATAAGGCAGAATCGGTAAGGAGTTTGCCGTACTCTTTATTTTCCACTAAAAAGCTGCAGGGATAAGGTTTTTGCAGTGAATAAATACGCACACCGACAATGCCCATATTGGCTGTGGGCAAAACAATATCAAGCCAGAAGGGAGTATTGGCACTCTTTTTTTGCTTCTTTACGGCAATAAAGGGGGGATTCATTTCCTGTTCCGGCAGCTGCAATGTGTACCAGCCTATGTTGGGATCTATGTCTTCGCTGTAGCGGGCTAGAACTTTATAATATTTCAGGCCGTCTTTTTCATCAGTAAGTTGTAAAAGTAGTTTTTCTCCTTCTTTTACTTTAGTCTCCAGTACCGCATGGATTAATTTATGCTGCCAGCGCAAAATAACTGCTTTCCCGCTTATTTCCTTGACTTCAGCCGTCAGGACGTTGGGCAGTACGGGAGGCAGCTGATTATTTTGCAGGGGTAAAAGGTCCCTGAGAAATGTAGGTAATATTCTTAAAACATGCATAATAATCCCCTTCCCTTGGTTAGATCATACTGAAATAACAATTCTTTGTAAATACATAAATTATAATTTCTGCAGATTGGCAGCTCATGACTGTAGGCTGCCTGGAGTAGCGTCTTTCGTGTTTTAAAGTGCAAAAAAAGTTAGATAATAGAAAATCTTTGCATTAAAAAATATATTAGCTGAAGGATTCTTCATCTTTGTAGCGAATTGTAATATAGAGTTTACTGCATCCTAGGTTTATAGTTTACTTATGTAGTTGCCCATAAGACTGCCGCTAAATTGCAGCAGTGCAGATATTTATGGGGAATTTGCAATTCAACAGTTTACCGGTTCGTTTTGCCGTACCGGGGGGTTACCTGTTGACAGAAACTAAAGAAAAGGAGGAAAGTAATGTTAGACTTAAAAGCATTGACAGAAGCTGTTGGTGAACTAGATGAGGACAAGGTGTATGAAGATCTGAAAGCCCTTATGGCCACCAATCCTTCAAGTGAACAGGCGCAAGAAGTTGTAGCTGCCTGCCAAGCCGGAATGACTATCGTTGGTGATCTGTTTGAACAGGGAGAATATTTTGTGGGTGACCTAATTTTTGCCGGCGAACTGCTGACTAATGCTATTGACATTTTAAAGCCTGCCTTAGGTAGTGTGGAGTCCGGCGGTGTAGGTACCATCGTTTTAGGTACTGTTGCCGGTGACCTGCACGATATCGGTAAGAATATTTTCAGAAGCATGGCAGAAGCTGCCGGATTTGAAGTACATGATATTGGAATTGACCAACCTCCCAGTGCTTTTGTGGAAAAAGTTAAAGAGGTCAACCCTAACATTGTCGGCATGAGTGGTGTCTTAACACTTGCGCTTGAATCCATGAAAGATACTGTTGATGCACTGAAGGAAGCAGGTGTGCGTGACAGCGTGAAAGTAATTATCGGCGGAAACCCGGTTACTAAGGAAGCTTGTGAGCAAATCGGCGCCGACGCTTTCACAACCAATGCAGCCGAGGGCGTTAAGATTTGCCAGGATTGGGTTTCGTAAATGCTTGTTAAAATTGTGACAAGGTGTTAAACCTTGTCATTTTTTTTGCATTTTTTTTCACAATACTAACAGGATAAAAGGCAAAAGCCGCGAATAATAAAGTTTTAGGTTAGTAAAGCTTGTCGAAAGGAGTGTTTTTTTGCGGGAAAAATTACACAATAAAGGTATCTAATTTTTTTTTGCCAGTTGTCGGCATGGTCAACTTTTTCAAATTCAATTTGCATTAAAAGGAGTAGAAAATGAGGGAAACAAAAGTTTCATTACAGAATGTCGTCTTAGGTTTGCAGCATTTAGTGGCTATGAGTGGAGCAACCATCATTGTACCACTCATTACCGGCTTAAATGTTTCGGTTGCATTGTTTACAGCCGGAGTAGGCACATTAATTTTTCACTTTTTCACAAAAGGCAAAGTTCCTGTTTTTCTGGGTAGCAGCTTTGCCTTTATTGGTGTCGTCAGCATGATTGGAGCGGAATACGGACTGGAATATGCGACGGGCGGAGTGTTTGTTGCCGGTTTAATTTATGTGCTTTTTGCCATCATTGTTAAATTGGTGGGCATGGAAAAAATCAACAGTCTCTTTCCTCCGGTGGTCACAGGCTCCATGATTATGGTGATCGGTTTGACGCTGGCCCCCTCTGTTATTAATGCTAATATTGTGGAGGCTGCAACCGGAACTTTGGGACAAAGATGGTTAGTGGCTATGATTGTGGCTTTAACCATGGTGATTGTCAGTATCTTTGTCAAAGGTTTCTTTAAACTGACACCTATTTTATTCGGTTTTATCGCCGGCTATATTGCGGCAGCTTGTTTGGGGATGCTGGATACGGTAGCCATTGCCCAGGCAAATTGGATCCAGGTGCCGCCCTTTATGTTGCCGAAATTTAATTGGGATGCCGTAATTACAGTCGCGTCTGTTACCATTGTTACTCTGATGGAACATATTGGAGACGTAACAACCATCAGTGCTGTTACACGCCAAAATTTCTTAAAGGACCCCGGTTTACACATGACTTTAGTCGGTGACGGTTTGGCCACTACTTTTGCCGGACTTTTGGGCGGGCCCGCCAATACCACATACTCTGAAAACACAGGTGTTTTGGCCATGACAGGCAATTTTAACCCCTTTACCCTGGAACTGGCAGCAATCTTTGCCATCATCTTGGCTTTTGTCGGTAAATTGGGAGTTGCACTGCAAACTATACCTGCCCCTGTCATCGGCGGTGCCAGTATTATTCTCTTTGGTATGATCGCCAGTATCGGGCTGAGAACCATTAAAGACGCTGATGTGGATTTAAACCGCAATCGCAATCTGCTCATTATCTCCATTATGCTTGTTCTAGGTATTTCCGGAGTCAGCTTGCCGATTGCCGGCAATATTGCCTTAAACGGCTTAAGTTTGTCAGCAGTGGCCGGTATTATTCTGAATCAAGTTTTACCTGAATAGTTACTTGTGTGGATAATATCCGTTTCCGGCAGGAATTAGATAATTAAAGGCAGAATTGGTAAAAATAATGGCGGAGGTGACTTAATATGAAACTCACTCCGCGCCTACAAGCAATTGCAGAATTAATCCCCCCCGGCAGTGTTGTGGCTGATATTGGCACTGACCATGCATATTTACCGGTTTATTTGCTACAGGAGCAAATTTGCCGGCGCGCCATTGCTGCTGATGTAAAAGAAGCACCCCTGGCCCAGGCACAGGAGACAGTTGCCGCTTTTAACTGTCATCAAAAAATTGATCTGCGCCTGGGGGACGGGCTAGATGTGCTTAAGGAAGAAGACCAGGTAGATACTATTGTTATTGCCGGCCTGGGGGGACGGACAATTGTGCGCATTTTAGAAAAGGGGCAAGAAAAGCTTAAAAACATTAAGCGGCTGATTTTACAGCCTATGAATGAAGCGGGCTGCCTACGTCTATACCTGGCAAAAAACGGGTTTGCCATCGTGACGGAGACTCTGGTGACAGAGGGTAAACACCTCTATGAAATAATTTTAGCCAAGCCGGGACAGGAACAGGAAAAAGACCCTTTTCGTCTTGCTTTAGGGCCGCGGCTTTTAGAAAATAATCCTCCGCTTTTACCGGTTTTGCTGCAGGAAAAGATACGTAAACTACGTACAGTTTACCGGAGCCTGCAGCGGGCACAAAAAGAAGACGTCTCAAAAAAATTGCATAAAGTGCAAAAGGAGTTAACTTGCCTGCAGGAGGTGCTGGATCATGCCGGTAAGCGTACAGACAATCACTAATCTACTTGAGAAATTGGCACCAAAACGCCTGGCGGAAAATTGGGATAATGTGGGGCTGCAAATAGGTAGTTACCAGGATAAAGTTAATAAAGTTCTCATTGCTTTAGATCTTACAGAAGCCGTGCTGGCGGAAGCCAAAGAAGCGGGTGCCGATTTTATTATTACTCATCATCCCTTTATTTTTAAACCGCTTCAAGCTATCCGCACGGATTTAATGCCGGGCAAACTGATTAAAGAAATTATTTTGGCCGGGATTGGAGTTTATGCAGCGCACACCAATTTGGATATGGCCAACGGTGGTGTGAATGATGCTTTAGCCGGCTGCCTCGGTTTAAAAGAAACGAAAGTTTTGCGGCAATATGGCCATACTGCTTTAGAAAAAATTGTTGTTTTTGTGCCTAAAGGCCATGAGGACAATGTGCGTCAAGCCATGTCGGCTGCCGGTGCCGGCTGGATCGGTAATTACAGCGACTGTACCTTCCAAACTCCCGGTATTGGAACTTTTCTGCCCCGGGACGGCGCCGATCCTTTTATCGGTGAAACAGGTAAGCTGGAAAAGGCGGAAGAAATTCGTCTTGAAACCATCGTACCTGCAACTTTGCGGAAAAATGTTGTAAAAGCAATGCTTAAAGCGCACCCTTATGAAGAAGTGGCTTATGATCTTTACCCGCTTCTTAATGAAGGTGAAGCATATGGATTGGGCAGAGTGGGAATACTTGAGAATCCGCTGGAGTTGCCGGAATTTTGCCGGCTGGTTAAAGACAAACTGAAAATATCTTTTCTGCGGGTAGCCGGTGAATTGCAGCGTCCCGTACAAAAGGTGGCAATCTGCGGGGGAGCCGGCAGTGAATTGTTGGAGTCAGCAAAATTTGCGGGAGCAGATGTTTTACTTACTGCAGATGTAAAATATCATGAAGCCCAAGCAGCATCTGAGGCGGGGGTTGCCGTTATTGATGCCGGCCATGATGCCACAGAAAGGGTAATCGTACCGGTACTATGTGCTTATTTACGTGAACAACTGGAAAATTTGGGACAAGAGGTAGAAGTAATTGCTTCTACAGTAGAGACAAATCCCTGGAAAACGCTCTAAGGACAGGTTTGTGCCTGTCTTTTTGTTTTCGAGCGTCTTTCTTGTAAAAGGAGGGAGTCAATGACAGAATTGCAGGATCTTTATCGTTTGCAAAAACTGGAGTTGCAACTTTGCGCCTTACAGGA
Organism: Bacillota bacterium; assembly: GCA_012523945.1. GTDB lineage: Bacteria > Bacillota > Dethiobacteria > Dethiobacterales > Dethiobacteraceae > JAAYSO01. The sequence goes on along the minus strand of JAAYSO010000045.1, from coordinate 668 downwards.
AAAATTAAAAAATCTGCCGGTATATGCCGTTTTTAATCAGGCTAAAGCAGAAGCAATGCAGGCAAAAGAAGTTGTGGCTGAACTGCAAGCAAAATTTAATGCCCAAAGGAAGCAAATCAGAAAACTGGAATTAAATTTGCAGCAAGCGGAAGCAGAAGAGCAAGATTTACAAAAAGAACTTTTCGGTAATAATAAAGCTGCCAGGGAAGTTCAGCAACTGGAGAAAAAGGCGAAAATTTTACGACAAAACCGGATGCAACAGGAAGAAGATTTAATCAGCTCTATGGAAATGGCAGAGGAACTGGAAAAAGCATTGGAGCAAGCCAGACAAAAATATAAAAGGCTCCGCAGTGATTTACAAGTAGTGCAAAAGCAGGGGAATACGGAAATCCGGCAAATAAAAGTAAAAATAAAAAAACTGCAGTCAGAAATACAGCAGCTTGAACGGGTTATTAGCAAGGAGCTTAAAACGGAATATCAAAAAATACGACCAAAATTTAAGGGGGAACCTTTGGCGGAAGTGAAAAACGGTATTTGCAGTGGCTGCTATGTGGCCATACCTGTTAGTATTAACAGCAGACTTCTGACACAGCAAAAAATTTATTGTGAAAACTGCGGCCGTTTGCTGGTATTTTTTCCGGACACAGGTGACAATTGAGCAGTCCACT
>JAAYSO010000044.1 GCA_012523945.1 Bacillota bacterium | reverse complement strand
CCTTTATTTAACAAAAGCTGCCCGTCAGCACCATAAATTGCTTTGGCAAGTACCATCCCCGGCCTTAAACGGCAAACTCTCATTTTTCGCATTGTTTTTACTCCTACAGCAAAAGTTCTGATAATTTCTGCGTTTTTCCTAAAATTACTCATTCTTAATTCGACCCTTTTTCTGTTTTTCCTCTTTTTACGACACAATTAACCAAACCTGCCGGATTTTTAGGGAAAAAATTTAGTTCGAGATACATTTTATTAATATTTTCACAAAGTAGTTATAGTATGATATGCTTGAATAAAAAAATGTAAGGAGGAGAATAGTTTGGAAAAATGGGTTTGCACTGTTTGCGGGTATGTTTATGATCCTGAAGTGGGAGATCCTGACGGCGGCGTTACCCCGGGTACAGCCTTTGAGGATATCCCTGATGATTGGGTTTGCCCCGATTGTGGCGTGACGAAAGATTTATTTGAAAAAGAAGAATAAATGAACATAGGTAAAGCCTGATTTCTGTTTTGGGAGTCAGGCTTTTAGCTGTTCTTAAAACAGACCGCAAAAGTTAAAAGGATTTAAACCGCCGGCGTGGAATAAAGAATAAGATTTTGCCAACAATAAATGGAATACTTTTTGGTGATACTTAAGGAGGAGTTATGTCAAAAGCAATAGCACTGACAATTGCCGGTTCTGACTCCGGCGGCGGCGCAGGCATCCAGACAGACCTGAAAACTTTTGCCGCCCTGAATGCGTATGGCACCAGTGTCATCACGGCACTGACAGCACAAAACACAAAAGGAGTACACGGCATTCACGCCGTGCCTCATGATTTTGTTAAAAGCCAGATAGATGCCGTTCTCTCAGATATTAGGGTAAAAGCCGTCAAAACAGGTATGTTAGCTGAAGCCGCCATCATTGAAACTGTGGCTGAACGACTCCGGTATTACCGGATGGACAAACTTGTGGTCGATCCGGTCATGGTAGCCGAAAGCGGCGATCGACTGCTGGAGGAAAGCGCCATTGAGGCCCTGCGCACAAAACTTATCCCCCAAGCTTTAATTGTCACACCCAATTTGGCGGAAGCCGGTGAACTGCTGGGACGACAGTTGGAGACAGTTGACGAGATGATTGCAGCCGCCCGCGACTTGTACAGTTTAGGACCGCGGCACGTCCTGGTCAAAGGCGGCCATTTGCCCGGGGAAGAAAAGATTGATATCTTTTTTGACGGTAAAACTATTCACCGCCTGGCCGAGAAAAAAATTGATACCGTGCACACACACGGCACCGGTTGCACATATGCTGCCGCCATTACAGCCTACCTGGCACACGGGTTAGCACCCTTGGCAGCAGTCCAAAAAGCAAAAGTTTTTATCACGGAAGCCATCAAACACGGTGTGGCCGTTGGCGAAGGTTACGGGCCCACCGACCCCATGGGCTCCCTTTGGGAGGAACTGAATAATTATCGCGCAAAGTGCGCAGGAAAAGATTAACTGCCGGAAAAATACCGGCAGTTTTTTTTTGCTTTTCCACATCTATAATAATGTTTAGCTATTCTATAATTCATAGACACTTGACGGTTGCGCCAGTTCACAGTCCGGAAATTCCTTTTGTGCTTCGCGCACTGTCAGCCCCGGATCCCGCTCCGGAAAAAGGTGAGTTAACACTAAACGTTTAACTCCTCCTTCCCGGGCAATTTGCCCGGCTTGTCCGGCACTAAGATGATTCTGAGCTCCTTTTTTAAGATCTTCTTCCAGGAAATTGGCTTCACACAAGAAGAGATCGGCTTTAGCCACTGCAGCAGCCAGGAAGGGAGAGTATTCAGTATCGCCCGAGTAAACGAATTTCTTCTCCCCAGCTGTAACGGTAATTAAATATGACGGTACAGAATGCACAGCAGGAGTAAAGGAAATTTGCATGCGGCCGATTTTCAGTTCTGTCGTTTCGTTGACAGGTTCAGCTTTTAAGAAAGTTTTATAATTCAAAGAACTGAAGATGTCCTGCGGTTCTGCAGGAGCATATACTGTCAGCGGCTCTGCCTGTTGGTGCAACATTAAAGCGTATTTTAAAATTGCCACATCACCATAATGATCAGCATGCAGGTGACTTACAATCACTGCGGACAACTCCCACGGTTCAAGATAGTACCGCAGGCGGCTCAAAACACCGTTGCCACAATCCAAAAGAATTGCCGTCTCCTGATCCTGGAGCAAATAACCTGAACAGCACTGTCCTGCCGGCGGATACGGCCCATAACATCCCAGCACTGTGATTTTCATTAATTAACCTCCACAATTTTTCACCGGTTTATTTTTATTATAGCCTATAAAATTTATTTTTTTGTTACGCAAAACTTCGCAAGGGAAGAAAAGTTTAACTGCATTTTTTCAGGAAACAGTGGAACGCTAACGTAAAATTCATGATAAAAATTTTCTTTGGTAAGCTTGGTAAAGTTTGAGTCGTAAGATTTTAACCATTTATGCAGATAATAAATAATGAGGCAGACAAATGACCTCCCATGGAAATAGCTTCATGAGGACAGTGTCCCGGTACAAAATAAAAAACCTAGGGGGTGCAGCCAAATGTCTTTTTACCCTGAACCCTGGAGTAAAGCAGACAATCCCGATGTGGAAATAGCAGAAGATATGTCTGCTATGGAGGCACTGAATCCTCCGTATGAACCTGCCGGTCAAAATCATGAATCACTGTTTCGCCGTTACTGGGAAAGGCTCGTCAGAAATTACAATAGGTAAGAGTTATGCTTAAACTTTGCCTTGCCGTTCATCACGAGTTGCTGGCTGCCGCGCTGGCAGTGAAGAAGGTGGAACGGCCGTTAAGCACGCAGGAAACATTGCAGGCGTGTGCCCAAAGGTACCAGGCCAAGGATACTCCCTATCCTGCCTGGTACCTTTTCGGCTGCCGGGAAAAAGAAGTTACAGGGTTAGTGACCCTCTACACCCGGCAAGGAATAAATGTCTTTTTATGCCCGGATCATAAGTTAGGCAGCAAGCTCAAAGCCGATATTATTGATGTACAGTTTTGTACTTTATCCTCTTCTCTCTATACAAAGTTTACCAGTCAGGGCAAAAAAATCATCGGCTACCTGCCGCCTTCTTTTGCTTCCAAAGCTTATTTAGCGACAAAAGTGCAAGCAGAAAACGGCGGCAAATTTCTCCCGGTACAAAAAGTTTATACAAAGGACAGCGAGCCCTTATTACCTGCTGAAAATATTAAAGTCTGGATTTTAAAATGGCCTTATGGTTCCGCCGGTAAAAGCTGCACAGGAGCCCCCTATACCGTCTGGCAAGCTGAACATCTGCAAAACAATCTGCCCAAACTGCTAGCCGGGCTTGAAGCTGAAGAATCGTTTATTTGTAGTGAATTTATTCTTACCCGTGATCCTTATGCCGGCTATGCCGATCATGTGGTACATAAAATGCCTTTTCTGGCCTCGCCCGGTTCCGGCGTTAAAGCGTACGGCAGTTATTGCCAAAAGTTTATTTCACATTGTAACTGGGCTGCTTTAGAAAAGAAGCATGTTTTGCCTTTGGGCGATTTTATTCAGACGACAACTATAACCACAGGCAAAGTCGATACCATCAAACTTTTTCCTGAATTTATTCAATCTCTTTCTTTCCACCAGGGCTGTGTTATGTTTTCCGTGGATTTCATGGTGCCGCCGGACGGGATTCCCCGCTTCCTTGAATCCAATAAATTGGCAGCAACCTTTGCCGAAAAATTTGATCCGCATTTACCGCCACTGGTAGACTACTACGGTAGCAAATCCCTTTAATCTATTGGCACAAAAATACCTGTATCAATAATTGTGAGGTGAAAAAATGATTGATTATCGCCAACTGGTAGAAAACTCCATTGAGAAATGCCAAAGTTCGGCAGCCGACCTGCGTGTAGCCGCCGGTAAAACTGCCAACACTGCCGCCAAAAATTCCTTTGAACAAGCAGCAAAAGAACTGGAGGCATGTGCCCAAAAATGCCGGATGGCTTTAAAACAATTGTCTTAAAAACTGCTAAATCCCTGTTAGGCTCAACAGGGATTTTACTTTTGCTTAGAAACCTTTTCTTTTTCTGCGCTTATACAGCCATATACAAAGACATACCACAAAGACAATCAGAAGCAGGAAAACCAGAAGATATTCCCACCGGTACAAAGTCCAAAAACGCTTCACTAAGCCGGTTAAAAAGATGGAAAAAGCAATGGCCAGAGCACAATAGATACTGCCACCTATAAAAGTATAAAGAATGAACTTTTGCAGTTTCATTCTCATGGCGCCGGCGGGAATTGAAGCCCAGGTACGTGTAGCACCAAACAGCTGGGCAAATATTATGGATAGTTCTCCCCAAGCCTGCAATTTTTCTAAAAGTTGCATCCTACTTTGACTGCGGGCAAAAATAGGCAGATGCAAATAACGACCCAATGCTCCTCCCCAATACCCGATACAGTAACTGGCGATACTGCCCAATACTAAACCGCCGGTGGTAATCAAAAGAATTTCCCAGTATGTAGCTTTGCCGCTGGCAATTAATGTCCCGGCCGTCAGTGTTAATAAAGCGGAAGCAAAAGGAATTCCCAAGCTTTCCAAAAACATACCTATACCCAGCCCCCATACACCGTAGTTTTGGGTCAGGGTTATTATTTGCTGTATAAATCCCAAGGCCAGCTCACTCCTTTTTACTCTCAGCGGCCGTGCTTATTGTATCATACCGCCTGCCCTGGCAACAATATGTAAAATAAATTTTTCAGCCTGCATTTATGTTTATGTCTTTTTTCTCGCGGATTATCTTTTCTATGGTATAATTAAACAGGTAAGGAGGCAAGGTGGATGCAAATTATTTCCCTGCCGAGCCAGGCAGCTATTACATATAAATTTTTCTGGGACGGTTTCTCGCCGTCCGTAAAAAAGCACGGTACCCTTTTTGTGGACAAAGGTAAAATTTCTGCACGGTCAGATATTAATACCTCTACCTGGGATTACAGTAATTATTGTTTACTGCCGGCACTCATTGACGGACATGTACATTTAGTGTTGCCGGAAACAGGGCAAAATTTTGCCGAGCGCCTGCGCTCTTATCTAAATTCAGGCGTCTATGCCCTCAGGGATGCCGGCAATAAACAGGGTTTTGTTAAGATCAGTGAGCCGTGCCTGGTTTTACAATCAGGATTTGCCCTCTATAAAGAAGGACATTATGGTTCAGCACTGGGTATTGGCGTCAGCACCCCGGACGAGGCTTTGGCTGCCATCGACAATTTGGCTGCCAAAGGCGCAGATCAAATCAAAGTAATGGCATCGGGCATTTTTAGCTTTCAACATTACGGCAAAACCGGAGCAGCCACATTTACGGTTTCAGAATTAAAGCAGATTGTCAAAAGAGCCGAAGCTTACAACCTGCCGGTAATGGCTCACGCCAGCGGCGACGAAGCCGTCCGCCGCTGTCTTGAAGCGCAAGTAACAACTATTGAACACGGTTATTTTATGTCAAAAGAAACCCTGCGGCAGTTGGCCACTTCAGAAATTTTCTGGCTACCCACTTTGGCCCCGGTGAAAGCGCAGCTTGCCGACCCCCGGCTGGCGGTAAAATTAACGCCCGCTATGTATGATGTCATTAAACGTTCTTATGAGCGGCACAGCCGTTTAGTGGGAGAAGCCGGCGCTTTAGGGGCAAAAATAGTTGCCGGTACAGATGCAGGTGCTCCCGGAGTAGAACACGGCCGGAGCCTGGCCTGGGAAATTTTATTACTGCACGAAGCCGGCTTGCCTCTACAAACTGCTTTAAAGGCGGCAACCGCTACGGCTGCACAGGCATGCAGGCTTACCGCTTCCGGTACGCTTACACCAGGCAAAAAGCCATATATTCTTGCTGTAGAAGGCAATCCCCTGGAAAACCCGGCCGTTTTGCAAAAACCGGTGGCCCTGTTTTTAGGAGCAAATTAATTATTTAGCATTTGGGCACACTAGGGTGCAAAACGGGAGTGATAGAAATGGACGGGTATATCTGCCATTATTGCAATGCTTTAGCAGAACTGCACTTAACTTGCCCCGCCTGCGGGGGTACTATGGAAGACTATGGTGCTCTGCAAAATATTCTTGGTCCGTATGCACCATATGAAGAAAATGATTTACAAAAAGAATTCACCTGCGTACACCAAGTTTACTGTCCTAATTGCCAGGAAATTTACCAGATCAACATTCCAAGAGCAAAAAATTAGTCCTAATCTCTTCTCCTGGAGGAATATTTATGCGTTTGCAAATTATAGAGCAAAATGATGCCGCCCGCTTTGATGATTTTATTGCGGCAGCACCATGCGGCGATATTTTACAAACTTACAGCTGGGGGCAAATAAAAAGTCCTGACTGGGACCCTCTACGGGCTATAGTTGTCGATAAAGAAAATAAAATCCGGGCGGCAGCGTCTGTTTTATTCCGCCAAATTCCACTGCTCAAACAGACAATTGCTTATGTCCCCCGCGGCCCGGTTCTGGCTGACAATAAAGATTTTGAACTTTGGGAGTTTACTTTATCTGCCCTGACAGAACTGGCACGAGAAAAACGCGCCATTGTCCTTAAAATTGATCCGGCCATCTATGATGACGAAGAGTTGGCAACTCTTTTACGGAAGCATGGTTTTAGACTTACCGGCCAGGACCATGATTTTGGCGGAATTCAGCCGCGCTACACTTTTCGCCTCTCCCTGGAAGGATCCCTGGATGAGATTTTTTCCCGCTTCAACAAGAAAATGCGATACAAAATCAATTATGGTCCCCGTCGTGGACTGGTTTTTCGCCAAAATGAAGAAACGAGTATTGCCGATTTTTTTTCTGTGCTGGCTCAAACGGGCGACCGCAATGATTTTATGGTCCGCTCGCAAGCTTATTTTCAAAACATGTATGAAATTTTAAGACATGATGATCACATTTTATTGCTCACCGGCTATATTGAAGATGAACCTGTAATCTCCTCTATAACTTTTGCTTTGGGAGATAAATCCTGGGCTGTTTACGGCGGACAGGCAAATAAATATCGCAATCTGTATACCTACCATGCCCTGAATTGGGAACGGATTAAATGGGCCCACGGCAAAGGAGCGGCATGGTTTGATCTCTACGGTGTTCCCGGCCAGGTTGAGGAGGATCATCCCTTGTACGGCCTATACCATTTTAAAAAAAGTTTTGGCGGGGATTATGTGGCTTTTATTGGCGAGTGGGACAAGCCGCTTTCGCCGGCCTTATACTGGCTGTGGGACCAGGGCCTGCCACGTTATCGCGCCCTTGTGCGCAAACTAAAACGATAACAAAAAACTGCCTGCACGGCAGTTTTTTGTTATGAAATAAAAAAGGTTTCCACGGCTTGTCTGTCTGAATAAGGAATACGTTTATCACCAACTATTTGATAACTTTCGTGGCCTTTACCCGCCAGCAGCACAATATCGCCCTTTTGGGCCAGGCTTAAAGCATAACGGACGGCTTCAAAGCGATCTGGCAGGATAATGGGCTCACTTTCCATACCGGCACGTATTTCGGCAATAATGGCTTCCGGTGATTCACTGGCGGGGTTATCTGAAGTCAAAATAACAATATCGCTATAAACTTCTGCAATTCTTCCCATTACGGGCCGTTTTTCCCGGTCGCGATCACCGGGACAGCCAAAGACTGTAATTAACCTCCTATGCGGCACCCGGCTTAAGGTATGCAAAACTTTCTCTAAACCGTCCGGTGTATGGGCAAAATCAATAAAAATACTATATTCTTGCTGAAAGTTTACTGCTTCCAGCCGTCCAGGCACAGTATCCAAATTGTCAATGCCGCAGGCAACAACATCAGCAGGTATCCCTTCAGCCAGCGCCGTCGCCGCTGCAGCCAGGGCATTGTAGGCATTAAATTCACCCGGCAGGCGCACATTCAGTTCAAATTCCTGCTTACCATAGCGAACTACCATTAAAGTGGAATCCACGCTGGCGGCAGCGATCAAACCGCGTACATCTGCCTCTTCCTGCATACCATAAGTTAAAGTTTTTACTTTCACCAGGGACTGTAACCGCCTGCCGTAGGGATCATCCACATTGATGACGGCCTGGGAGTAATCTTTTTCCTGAAGTAAGTTAAATAAGTGCGCCTTTGCCAAAAAGTATTCTTCCATGGTCCCGTGAAAGTCTAAATGGTCGTGACTTAAATTGGTAAAGACGGCAGTGGCATAACGTACATGTTCCACACGCTGCCATGCCAGTGAATGGGAGGAAACCTCCATGGCAATATTTTTTACATTTTTTTTGCGCAGCTCATGAAATGTGCGGTGTAAATCAAATGCTTCCGGGGTTGTTAAAGTCCCGGGCAGATAATTTTTGTCAATGCCAATACCTACTGTTCCAATAACGGCACAAGTTTTTCCCGCCGCTTCATAAATGGACTGCAGAAAATGTGTGGTTGTTGTCTTACCGTTGGTGCCGGTAACACCTACAATGTGCAAGTCTTTGCTGGGTTGTCCGAAAAAACGGTCCGCCAAGTACGACAAAGCATTTCTTGTGTCCTGCACCTGTAGTACCGGAACCGGCATCACAAGCGGTTTTCCGGCAATAACAGCCACTGCACCTTTTTCTACGGCTTGTCCGGCAAAAAGGTGACCGTCTACCCGCATTCCTTCTAAACAGACAAAAAGATCACCGGGCCTGACAAAACGGGAGTCATGCGAAATCCCGCTTATATTTACGGAAAGGTCGTTTTCTTTTGTCTGGTACTTATAGCCGGCAACCAGTTCTGCCAATTTCATGGCGCTCCTCCTTTCCGCCTTTAGCCTTTAACCACCATATTGTTCCTGTGCACTGCTTCGTGGCAGTCTTTTTTCAGGATGGCGGCTGCTTTTTCTGTATGCAGGCCTTTAATTTGCAGCAACTCCTCAGAATTATAATTAACCAAACCGCGGGCAATTTCGCGCCCGGACTCATCTTCTATGGCCACCGTCTCGCCTTTTTCAAAGCTGCCCACAACGCTGATAATACCGCTGGGCAATAAACTTTTCCCGTCTTCCACCAGGGCTTTACGCGCCCCGCTGTCAATAATCAAGCGACCACGTTCCACCTGACCAAAAGCAATCCAACGCTTTCTGCTTTCCAGGCTGTCCTTGCGTGCACAAAATAATGTACCCAAGTCTTCCCCATCTACTATCCGCTGTAAGACATCTTTTTCTTTACCATGGGCAATTATCATGGGAATGCCTGAATTAACGGCAATTTCAGCCGCCAGCAATTTAGTCACCATGCCGCCTGTGGCCAGGTTTTCATCAGTTTGACCGGCATACTGCTGTATTTGCGGCGTCAGCTCTTCCACGATTTTAATAAAGCGAGCGGACGGGTCTTTTTTCGGGTTGGCGGAATATAGCCCCGGAATATCTGTTAACAGTACAAGTAAATCAGCATCTATGATACTGGCCACCATGGCCGAAAGCGTGTCGTTATCACCAAATTCTATTTCTTCCACGGAAACGGTATCATTTTCATTAATTACAGGAATGACACCCAGCTGCAGCAATGTCATTAATGTGTTGCGGGAATTTAAATAACGCTTGCGATGGTGAAAATCATCCCTGGTTAGTAAAACCTGGGCCGCAATGAAACCGTATTCGGCAAAAAACTTTTCATACATCTGAATCAGGAGACTCTGTCCCACCGCAGCCACGGCTTGTTTTTCCGGCATAGTCCGCGGCTTTTCCTGCAGGCCAAGTCTTCCCATCCCTGCCGCCCCGGCCCCGGAAGAAACAAGAATAATCCGGCGTCCCTGATTGGCCAGATCAGCCAATTCCCGGACTATTTTCTCCATCATCCGCAGGTTTAGTTTACCCGAGGCATGGGTTAACGTCCTCGAACCTACTTTGACTACTATTGTTTGTGCCTGCTT
>JAAYSO010000043.1 GCA_012523945.1 Bacillota bacterium | reverse complement strand
TCAGTCATCTCAGAACCTCCCATTTTGTTATTTAGAAACAGCATCACGTCATAAGAGCAACTCTCTGCTGTCTTTCTCTATGCTGTTTTTCTATATAAAGAGGATTTATATAATGAGATTCTCCATTAATGGCAAAAAACCTGTAAACCGGAAACAGAAAAGAAAAAAGAGGGACAACTCGGTGTCCCTCCTGAAAAGTCAATATTTTATTGTGTCAATTGATAAATTTGCAGCTGCCTGCGCCCAAATTTTAAAGCTGTTTGATGCGTTTCCAGCAAAAGATCAATGCGGTTACCCTTGATGGCTCCCCCGGTATCGGCCGCCACAGCAAAACCATAACCGTCAATATAGAGGCGGCTGCCAAGGGGAATTACCCGCGGATCCACCGCGACAATATGGGGATTTGCTTCCGTTCCGTCCCCGGCAATGGCCGGCAGGCCCGTGGCTGTAAAGCCGTCATTATACGCGCCTGTACAGGCACTGCGGCCCCGGCTGTCATGGGGGCAGCCGCTTGCAGCCAGGCCATTGCAGTAAGCAGTGGCAGTTACAGTCAGTGCCCTGATATAAGCCAGAGTACGCCCGCCGCGTGCCAAAAGCCGGCTTTCCCGTGTCTCGCTGCTACTCCTGGCCGCAACTACTACCGGTCTGTTTTGCTGGCCGGAATCTGTAGGAATGGTTAAGACTGCTCCTGCCCGCAGTTTTTTCGGATCAGTAATGCCGTTGGCTCTTAACACGGCATTAGTATCGACGTTATAACGTTTTGCCACAGTCCAGACTGTTTCCCCCTGCCGCAGCGTATAAGTGGCGGCAGGCGTTTTAGACACCATTGCCTCCCCGCCTATTTTCAGCTTCAACACCTGTCCGGGGTAAATAATATTTGGATTTTTTATCTCGTTGATCCTAATAAGTTCCTGGAGGCTAACCCCGTATACGGCGGCAATTTTACTTAAAGTATCACCCCGCACTACTGTATACGTTAATTCAGCAGTAGTTTTCTTCTCTAAAAGCCGGTGGCGGTAATCATTTAACTGAGAATAATAGGCCGGCAGGTGGCTACCTGCAGGTGCCGCCAACGGACCGTCAGCCACTATCCAACCTTTTGCTGCCGCCCGGACGGGAGATAAAAATAAAATCATCACCGCCACGGGCAGCATCGCTTTCAGTTTAATTGTATGCCAATTCACATATCTTCACCTCAAGATTAAAATTCTCAACCAGGTTTTTACATTCATTTACTTTAAAACTTTTGCCAACATTATCTAGGATGCCACTTCTAGTTAATTCTTCCCACTCTGGAGTTTTTTATACACATTTTTAATGTTTCACTGTTTTCAAAACAAAAAAAGACTGCAACAAAATGAACTTCACGTTCAAATTGTTGCAGTCTTTCATTCACTAGTTATTTGATCGGAATTGCGGGTAAAGCAAGTCACATCTCCATGTACGTAAGCGGCGACACTTCTTTGACTTTAAACTTGCTGATCATATCTTTCAAAAGATCAGCCTGGCTCGACAGCTCCTCACTGGCAGCCGCAGTTTCCTCAGAAGCAGCGGAATTGGCCTGTACCACATCCATCACTTGGGCAAGGGCACGGTTAATCTGATCTACTGCCGCTGCCTGCTCATTGGAGGCTTCAGCAATTTGATTAATGTAATCCACCACATTGACCACATCAACAGAAATTTTGTTTAAGCGCTCCGCCGTCTCGCCGGCAACTTCTGCTCCTTCCTCAATCTTTTGCAGTGAGCCTTTAACTAATTTTGTGGTTTCCTTCACGGCTTGCGCAGATCTGTTAGCAAGATCACGCACTTCTTCCGCGACAACGGCGAAGCCTTTGCCGTGTTCGCCGGCCCGTGCCGCTTCCACAGCCGCATTCAAAGCCAGCAAATTAGTCTGGTAAGCAATTTCATCAATAAGTTTGACAATATTGGCAATATCTTTCGATGAAGCAGTAATGTCATTCATGGCATTCAGCATTTTTTGCATATATGTATTTCCGTCGTCCGCACTGTATTTAACTGTTTCCGCCAACTCGTTGGCATGATTGGCGTTATCAGCATTCCTTTTGGCCTGGGAAGCAATTTCTGTAATGGAGGCAGTTAATTCTTCAATAGAACCGGCCTGTTCAGTAGCACCCTGGGATAGCGACTGGCTGGCATCGGCTATTTGCGCGGCTCCGGCAGCCACCTGGTCGGCAGCTTGTCTGATATTTGTCAGCAAGACACTCATATTCTCGGCAATGGTACGGAAGGCATTAGCTAAAATTCCGGTTTCATCTTTTGCTTTCGTGGTAATAGTGATATTTAAATCTCCTTCTGCAAAACAATTTGCTGCTGCCACCATTTCCCTCAGCGGCCTGGCGATAATTCGTGTATTAATAATGGCAAGAAGCAAAGCCAGGATAAAACCGCCTGCAATAATAAAGGCCATGATGCTGACAGAATGTCTGGCTAAAGCAGTATTTGTCTGTGACTGGTTTCTGGCATATTTTTCCCTTAACTGAAAGAGGTTATCAACTGCTTCTGCCACATTGTTTTCAATTTCAGCAGCCTTACTGCTCATTAAAAGATTATAGGCAGCATCTAGATTCCTTGCTTCCACCAAATCAAATACCTGGTTCCTGATTTCACTATTAAACTGCTCAATATGCTTGGTTAAATCATTTAATGCTGCCTGCACTTCTTCCTCTTTTGCCGCTGCCTTAATTGTGGCTGAACTGACATACAAATCTTCTTCCAGCGCATCGGCAGTTCTTCTGGCGTTATTAACTAAATTCCCCACATTAGCATTTGGCCTGATGGCATTTAAATAAAGGTTGCGCACTAAAATTTCCTGCTGATAAAAACCGTTGGCAATGGCTGTCATATCATGTGCTGTAGCGGTAAACCGCTCATACAAATCAGTATCCAACCGCTCCATCCTGATGATATAAGAAGTTCCGGCAAGACCTACCGCCGCCGCAATTATAGCCATTATAAGGTAAGTCGCAATTAATTTTTTGCCGATTTTCATGTTTCTAAAAAGCTTCATCACTAACTCCTCCTTCTGCTTCAACTACTAAAACATTCTCTCTACAATTAATATCGCTTAGTTTATGAAAATGTTGAGATATGAAAACTTCTTTATCAATTTTATGACAAAGCCTGTTAACAAATATTAACACAAAATAAAAAGATAACATGATATGCACTATCTTGCAACCGGTAGTCAGATCCCCCCCGAATACCTCCCGCTAAAGTCAGGTACCTGCCGTTTTTTCAAGAAAATGATCGATTGACAAACAAATACATTTACGATATGTTGAATATATAAAATATACACAAAATTTAAATATATTAATTATTTCTTAAAATTCGAGAAAGGAGGGGGTAGTAAAGAAATTTTGGCGGGGGTTGTTTGATTTTTTGAAAAAACTAAAGAATTGGGGGTAAGATTAAGTGAGAAAAAGAACATATCTGTACTTGTTTTTAATTGTCTGCTTGTCATTGGCGCTTGTGCTTGGCGGCTGCGGAGGCAATACCAGTGCACCGCAAAACAATAATGCCAACGCCGGAGATAACGACGACAGCAGCGCTCCGCTGCCCGAGAAAGATGAAATTGTCATCGGCGGAGCAAGGTCTTTGAGCGGTCCTCTTGCTATTCAGGACGAGTCCTGTTATGGCCCTATTTATCGTTTATGGGTTGATGAAGTTAATGAACGGGGCGGTATCTATGTAGAAGAATACGGGAAAAAACTGCCCGTCAGGTTAAATCTTTATGACGACACCTCAGATATGAACACTATGATTAACCTCCTGAAAAAATCTATGGTTGAAGATAAAGTAGATTTCATCCTGGCACCTATTAGCACAGCTTTCCTACAAGCGGCTGCACCTATCGCCAACGACCATGGATATCTCATGATCGGCGCTGAAGGCGGAGCCAAAGAATTAGAACCCATGATGGCATCTTTGCCCTATTTCT
>JAAYSO010000042.1 GCA_012523945.1 Bacillota bacterium | reverse complement strand
TGCGACAATCCCGGAGCAGTTTTGATGGCGGCGATTTTTTCTTCCAGGGAAGGAACGTCGTAGTCATGCACAACAATCACATCAGGATTTCTTTTTAAAACTTCTTCATAACTGACCATGGTCCATTGTTTATCAGTGATATCGGCAAAAATATTCTGGCCGCCTGCTTTCTCAATGAGTAAAGTTTCAAAATTTGTTCCACCGCATGTATAAACTCCTTCGCCGCCAAAGTCATAGACGAGCACTTTCAGCGGCTGCCTGCCGGCTACCTTTGCTTCCACCGCGGCAATTCTTGCCTTTTGGTCGGCAATAAAAGTATTGGCCCTGTCCTCAATGCGGAAGATCTTACCCAGATCGGCAATTTCCTGATACGCTTCTTCTAAAGTAGACGCTTGATTTAGATAAACATTCATTCCGTACTCTTTCAGCTCATTAATATCTAAACCGTCACCGCCGAATTCCCAATCAATACCGTAAATAAAATCTGCACCGCTACTGATCACAGCCTCCCTGGTGGCATTGGCATAGTTTAATTCGGGAATCTGCTTATATTCTTCCGCGTATTCCGGCAAGGGCCCCCTGCTGTGGTTATTAAGGCTATTGCCGATAACTTTGTCAGCCAAACCCAAAGCTACGAATAGTTCAGTACAATTGGGCCCCAGGGTCAGTACTTTCTGTGGCATCGACTCTATAACTACTTCCCTGCCGTAATTATTGATTGTCAGCGTGGCATAATCTTCTGTTTGGCCCTGATCAGGCTCGTTTTGCTGTACTTTCGCGCCACATCCGGAAACTGCAGGCACCAAAAGTAAAAGCAGACAGACAAGCAGGAGAAAAAAATTATTTTTTTGCATCTTTCTAACCCCTTTTAATTGAGATTTAAACTTCCCGGCAAAAAGGTAATGTTAAGCTTACCGGTGGCTGGATGTTTGGAAACATCTGCTTTAATACCGTAAACATCATAAATTATTTCCGGAGTTAAAACTTCCTCCGGGGTGCCGGATTTGTAGATACAGCCGTTCTTCAGCACATAAAGCCGGTCACAATACATGGCGGCCAGGTTTAAGTCGTGCAGCGCTGCTAAAACAGTAACTTTTAAGTTTTTGACAAAGTCAAGGATTTGAATTTGATACCCGATATCCAAGTGGTTTGTAGGCTCATCTAAAATTAAAAAGTCTGTTTCCTGGGCTATAACTCTGGCAAGCAATACTCTTTGCTTCTCACCTCCGGAAAGATGAAGAAAATTTCTTTTTGCCATCCCTGCTATGCCCATATAGGTCAACGATTTGCTGATAATCTCTTTATCTTTTTGGGTATCTCCGTCAAAAAGTTTTTTATAAGGGCTACGACCCATGGCCACTATTTCTTCCACGGTAAAATCAAAGGGCAAAACATTTTCCTGACCCACCACACCTATTTTAGTTGCCGCCTCTTTATGGCTTAACTTAAATAAATTATTTTCATCCAGTTTCACAACTCCGGCATTGGGCTGCAAGGCCCGGTAAAGATTTTTCAGAACGGTAGATTTCCCGCTGCCGTTGGGACCGATTAAACCCACAAATTCCCCTTTTTCAACTGTCAGAGAAATATCTTCTATAATCGGATCCTGATCATAAGCAAAACTTAAATTTTCCACCTGCAGTTTCATTTTATCCACCTCACCGTCTCGCAGTATTGCGTTTTAATAACCAGATAAATAAGGGACCGCCAAAAATAGCCGTTAAAACACCTATAGGAAGTTCTTCCGGCGCAATAATCAGTCTTGCCGCTACATCCACCCAAACCACCAAAATACCGCCAAGGAGGGCACAAACCGGTAGCACTCTTTTATGATCTGAACCCACCAAAAGACGGGTAATATGAGGTACCATTAAACCGACAAAACCTATGGTTCCGCTGACGGCAATGGTGGTTCCGGCCATCAGGGAAGAAACCAGCACTAACATCTTTTGTAACCGCCCCACATTAAACCCTAACGTGCCGGCCGTTTCATCACCCATTAATAGAGCGTTTAAAGCACGATGGTTGGCTAAAAGAATAATCATGCAAAAACAAATGGTGGCGGCAGGAAGAGTTAAATATCCCCATTTAGCCCCTGCCAAACTCCCGGAAAGCCAGTAGGTTACATTGTGTAAACCTAAGGCATTAGGTGCACTTAAAGTGATAATGCGCGTGACTGCATCCATGATCATGGAAAGAGCCACACCGGATAAGAGCAGCTGGGGAATATTAATCCTGCCCCGGACCCGCGAAATAGTATAAACCAGCATAATTGTGAGGGCTGCACCGAAAAAGGCACTAATAGATAAAGCATAGGGGCCGAGAAAAGAAAACACGCCAAAAAGCATGCCCAATGTTGCCGTGGCCGAGGCTCCGGATGATACCCCCAGAATGAAAGGGTCGGCAAGATGGTTTCTCACCAATGCCTGCATTGCTACTCCGGTTACTGATAGTGACGATCCTACAATCATCCCCAGCAAGACGCGCGGGAAGCGGAGGCCCCAAACAATATTCTCATCCACTTTGGCCCAAGTAGGTAAAATATATTCTTTAAGAAAGGGTATTTTACTACCGATAATTCTGGCCACAGTGGCGGGAGCAACACTGACCGGACCTAAGCCGATGGCAAGAATAATTGAAATCACTGCGACCAGGATTAAACAGAAAATAATCACAGGCATCCGGGGCTGCTCCCGGTTAAATATTTTCTTAATTCCGCTGAAATAACTATCATTTGCGCCCATGTTACTCCCCTTACCGAAATTTAATTATTTTTCCGCACAAATTAAAAACATGGGTGTGGAGCGGTTGAGAATCCTTTCACCCAAGTCCCACACACGTTCGGAAATATCTGTATCGATCCAGAGACGTCTAAAGCCGATATCAAGCAGCTCTTTACTGTCCCATTGCGGGCGAAGCTGCTTACTAAAAAATAAATCTTTGGCAATGCGGTCGCATTCTTCCGGGTCTTCATGATCATTAATTGCAATGCCCAGTTTTTGGGCTCGCCTGAGATCTTCCTCGTAGCTTTCCTGCATTTTGGCATCATGCAGGCGCAAGTTCCAATTAGCATCAAAAATAAGTAACCGTCCACCAGGTTTCAAAACCCGGTACCATTCTCTGTAAGCTTGCTTAGGATCATGTAAAATCCAAGTCAGATTGCGGTTAACTAAAACAGCAAAAGTAGCATCAGGAAAAGCCAGGTCATGGGAATCCATTTTGAAAAAATCCACCTGAAAACCGGCTTCCTGCGTATTATTTTTTGCCTGTGCCAGCATGTTATCCGCACAATCTATGGCAGTAACCCGGTGCCCCATTTCCGCTAAAATCATGGCAAAAAAGCC
>JAAYSO010000041.1 GCA_012523945.1 Bacillota bacterium | reverse complement strand
CCCGCATAATCGGGTCAGATTCTCTTGCTACACGCATCTGTTACCCTCCTTGCTCATTTACTACATTTAGTGTTTATTATTTTTCCACCCTTATACCTGCCAAAGATTTCAGCAGGCAAAAGCACAAACTTCCCTTGATTTTTTTTTATTTTTCTGCTACAATTAATTTTGTCTTTAAAAATTATAATATCGGGTCGCTAGCTCAGGGGGAGAGCACTACCTTGACACGGTAGGGGTCACAAGTTCAAATCTTGTGCGACCCACCATAGCTAATAAAGCCTGTCGATAACGACAGGCTTTTTTTATCCAAAGTACATTCCGGTTTGAGATCCTCTATTTACATATGCGGGCACCCATACAGCCAGCACAAAAATGCCGGCTGTTTGCTTATATATTATTCCTGCCTATTCAGCTTTTACTTTGACCTCTGACGTTCTGTTAATCTGACCAGTAGTATTCCTGCTTCATAGAGAAAGACTAAAGGTATCGCCATCAGGATTTGTGAAATGACATCTGGCGGGGTCAGAATTGCTGCAACTATTGTAATAATGAGTATGGCAAACTTGCGGTTTTTACGTAAGAAAGCTGAGGAGATAAGACCTATTAATCCTAAGAACCCGAAGATCAAAGGAATTTGGAAGATAACACCAAAAGTCAATAAAAGTGAGGAAACAAACGAAAAATCTAAAGCCTTGCCGGTCCTGAGGCAAGGCTTTACTTTAACGACAAGTCTAATTTTCAATAGGTTCTAAAACAAAGAGTAGCTGACCTTCTTTAACTATATCGTTCAGTTCCACTTTAATGGCCACGACCTGTGCATCAAAGGGAGCCAAAACAGCAGTTTCCATTTTCATTGCTTCAATGTTGGCTATTTCTTCACCTTTATGCACAATGTCTCCCGGTTTGAGACTGCCACGTCTGGGATTGCCCAACCGCCAGACTGTTCCGTTGATGGGAGAACCTACTTCATTTGGTCCGGTAGCCATTTCTTCTTTCTTTGTTTTTACCCTTGGTGTTTCCACTGCATAAACACGCATTTTATTGTTAACGCGTAAGATCACATGGATAATTCCTTCGTGTTCTTCGCCGATTGATACCAGTTCAATGGAAAAGGGTTTACCATTGATTTCAAATTCTACTGTGTCTCCGTATTTTTTCAAACCTTCGCGCCAGACATTTGTCGGCAGCACATAAGGAGCCTGCCCGAACTTTTCACGGAACTGCATATATTCCACCGCGTCTTTCGGGTGCATTAAATACAGGATAAACTGCTCCTTATTGGGTTCCCAGCCTAAAGCCTCCTTCAAGGTTTTCCTGGCTTCAGCTAAATCTTCATCCGGGAGCGCATCAAGAGGTGATTCCTCTTTCCTGCCGCCTATAGCTTTTTTCCACTCACTGCCAAAGGCGCTTTTATAAACCCATTCATCAGGCCATCCCATGGGTAATTTTCCGTAATGTCCGAGAATCAGATTTTTAAAATCACCGGGAGCATTGGCAAAAAGTGAAAGCAATTCATTTTGTTCCTCAACCTCTAAAGCAGCAAAATCCTGATTTTTTTCTACCACAAAACGCTCCAGCAAATCAATTAAATGTTTAACGCCAATCTCTCCGCTTTTTTTGGCATACCTGTTGACTATGCCACAGCACGTAGTCCAGGTAATCTGTGAACCCGGGGTAACGTCAAAGTATTTTATAATTTGGTTATATAGTGACATTACTTTTAAAATAGAAGGCATTAAATGCAAGAATCCGCCTTTTTCCGCTTGCTCGAAGGAACTGGGGAAAGCACCGCCGGGCATTCTATGTGCCAGGACATTATGATCAAGTCCCTTAAAAGGAGATTCTGCCCATTCGTACTGATTAATCCATTCACGTACTTCCTGTACAGCAGTTTCCGCTGCCTGACGGTTTAAATGTACAGGCACACCTGATTCTTCTAAATAAGCCTGCACCCCAAGAATAGGCGGTTGCCCGTAAAAACGTGTCAGCGAGTCTTCCTCCACATCAAGAATCTGTGCTCCGGAGCGTGCCGCCGCCAGTAAAGCCGGCAGTGCCAAACCGTCTGTGGCATGGCGATGGTATTGGATCACCAGTTCCGGATATGCTTGTTTAATGGCATCAACCAAACTGCCAATCCTGGCCGGGCTGCCTACACCGGCCATATCTTTAATAGCTAAAATTATTTCATCTACACCGCCACAAAGGGCAACTATCTCACGTACAACTTTTAAGTAATAGGCATTATCCGCCCAGTCAGCCTGGGTAAAGGAAATGGCAGGCTGAAATAACTTCCCGCGTTTCATCACCGTTTCTGCCACAGCTCGCATATTACGTGCGTCATTGAGGAACGAAAAACAGCGCCACACATCTATATCCACATTTTGGACAACATACTCAATAACATTTTTTGGATAAGGCCGGTATCCCCACAGATTTGTTTCCCTGACTAATGTTTGCAGCAATACATTCGGCATTTTTTCGCGCAAAAAACGGATTTCATCAAAAGGGCTTTCACGTCGGTTCATTATGCCCACATGCCAGCGTGCCCCTCCGTGACACTCCGCACTAAACAAGCCCATACGGTTATAGTGCGGGGCCAGTGTAGCCAAATCAAAATAACGCAAACGGTTTTTATAATCTGACTGACCGGCATCTCTCATCCCGGTTGAAGTCAGGCAAACACCGGGCAGGGCGCGAACCCGCGACACAATTTCACTTGGCGACATTGCAGGGGTAACAATAATATAATCATTATCCTTCTTCATCGGTATTCTCCTTACATCCAGTTTTGCGTACCTAAAGCAGAAATTTCAGCCACATATCTGGCAACTTT
This sequence comes from Bacillota bacterium, assembly GCA_012523945.1. Taxonomy (GTDB): domain Bacteria; phylum Bacillota; class Dethiobacteria; order Dethiobacterales; family Dethiobacteraceae; genus JAAYSO01. The sequence goes on along the minus strand of JAAYSO010000041.1, from coordinate 10,704 downwards.
TAAAGCCTCGTCTACGTCATCTTCGCCGAGAAAAGTTGAAACCAAATCATCCAGGTTTTCTTCAATAAAACGTGTGGAAAAATCACCGCTGATAAATTGGGGATGGCGGATAATACTTAAAAGCAGCGGCGCCAGCGTTTTCACGCCTTCCACCCGCAAATTTCTGCTTAACGAACGGTCCATGACCCGGATAGCATCTTCGCGGTCCGCTCCGGTGGACATAATCAACATAATCAGCGAGTCATAATACGAAGGTATTGCTGCCCCTTCGTAAACACCCGAGGAGATTCTGACGGCGGGACCGTGAGGCTCTGTCAACCGGGTCAGCCAACCGAAGGAAGGACTAAAAGTCCGGGGATCTTCCGCATTCAAACGTACCTCCATGGCCCAGCGGTTGGGATGGATATCTGACTGTTTAAAGGGCAATTTTTTACCCATGGCAACATCAATCATAATGCCCACAATATCTAATCCGGTAATTAACTCCGTAATTCCATGCTCAACCTGCAGGCGTGTATTAACCTCAAGGAAGTAATATTTCTTCGTATTGGAATCAAATAAGAACTCAACAGTACCGGCAGAGGTATAGCCAATTGACTTCATTAAAGTCACGGCACTTTGACAAATTTCTTCACGCAATTCCGGCGTTAAGGACGGAGAAGGAGCTTCTTCAATAATTTTTTGATTCCGCCGCTGAATTGTGCACTCCCGCTCACACAGATGAATTACATTTCCATGGTAATCAGCCACAATCTGTACTTCAATATGGCGGCCACGCTCAATATATTTTTCTACCAGCACTTTATCATCGCCAAAAGATTTTAAAGCTTCGGAGCGTACTTGAGCCAGGGCCTGCTGCAAATCCTCATCACGTTCAACTTTGACCATACCTTTACCGCCGCCGCCGGAGGACGCCTTAACCATAATGGGGTATTCTATATTTTCCTCCCGCATCCAGCGGATAATGTCATCTACTGAATCGACCTGACTGATGCCGGGAATTGTCGGTACACCGGCTTTCTCCACAACTTCCTTCGCTTCAATTTTATCACCCATCAACCGGATAACTTCAGGGTCAGGACCAATCCATGTGAGACCGGCGTCAATGACACGCTGGCCAAACTCATGGTTTTCCGCCAGGAAACCCCACCCGGGATGGATGGCGTCCGATCCACTCTGCAGCGCAGCGTCAATAATGTGATCCATATTCAGGTAAGAATCAGTGGGTGGCCCTTCACCGATATGTACCGCTGAATCGGCCATAGTAACATGCTGTGCCAAACGGTCGGGAGTACTGTAGACTGCCGTGGTAAGTATCTTACGATCTATACACGTATGCATAACACGAACCGCAGGAACTCCTCGGTTTGCCACTAAAATTCTCTTAATTTGCTTCATTATTTACAACCTCCCGCTAGGAATTCAACTGTTACTAACTCTTTTGTAAGCAAATTTGTCTTTACTTAACACATAAGCCCTTGCCATAGCTAACGAAACGCCGGACCACATGTGGCAAATAAACATGTCTTCCGGCAGTTAAAACAATTCTATAGAAAGTAGCCTTCATCATTTTGTTAAAGTTTACAAACAAAGAAAAAACTATTTCTATATATTGTACGTGAAGCAGGCATAAAGTTCAAGAATTTTTTTGCCCAAAGCAATAAAGAGTTGCATTTATTGTACAGATTGTCTATTTTGCCTTAACTTCCTGAACGGAATGGTCGGCATTAAAGAAAAAAGTTGCCCAAAGCAATATTTATGCTCTTAGCGGGGATACTAATTCCACACAGATTCTTTCTGGAGGGGTGTAATGCTTCAAGACAGATTACTACGAGGCTTTTTAGCCGGGCTTACCGGCGGTATTGTCATGAATTTATACAGTTTTATTCTTGTTGCTCTCAATTGGACGGAAATGCCTTTTTATAAATGGGCTGCAATTATAATACTGGGTAAAGATGATGTGGGCGGTACGATTGCGGTAGTTCTTGGTGTCATCGGCCATCTTATCTTCACATCTCTCATTGGCATTGGTTTTAGTTATTTAATTCCCCGGCTTGAGAGCCGCTATCTTTTATTTAAAGGCTGGGTTTATGCTATCTGTGTCTGGTTTGTGATCTATGGGTTTTCCATGCTTTTTAAAGTTCAAGGCATTATACCTATTCTGCCGAAAACAGCCGTTTCCAACTTTTTTGGTGCCAGTATCTACGGTCTTGTCACTGCCTTTGTCGCCGGCCGGCTGGAAGAAAAATCGGTTTTAAAATAAAAACGACAAACGCAACCTTTACCATGTAAAAAGAGAAGGTAAAATTAATAAAAGAATTTACATCCAGGGAGGATTTATGGCTACAAACAAAAAGAAAGAACATGCTTTACCGGCTGCTGTAGAAAAACACGACACAGCCGCTTGGGCAGATCAGGAAAAGACGAAAAAACTCTCCAAGGTCAGTCAACCCAGTGAAAGAGACGTACGTCATGCCAAAGAATATGCAGACGGCAACCAAAAATAAAATTAATCGCAGGGGAGACAAGCCACCACTATCTTGATGCGGCAAAGGAGGCGGAAGTTCAGGCTATCCGCCTTTTTTTTGTACAACTGCGACGTTTTCCATTGAACTTGATATATTCAATAAAGCCGGTTAAGAGTATGGTATAATGGCAGTAACATTTTAGATGTAAAACTAGAAAAACAGGTATTGTCAGGAGGAAATAAAATGCACTGCCACCACTGCCATAATCAGCATGATTGTCAGACAAGTTGCATTGACCAGGTGCCGATTTTTAGCAGCCTCACCCCTGAAGAAAAAATGGAGATTGTAGAGATTGCCTCCTCCCGCAGTTTCGAAAAGGGTGAAATGATCTATAGGGCGGGCGATAAGGGCGGAACTCTTTTTGTCCTCTACACCGGTAAAGTCAAACTTTTTCGTTTAAATCCAAACGGAAAAGAGCAGGTGCTCCGCTTGGTGGAGCCGGGAGAATTTATCGGCGAATTATCGCTTTTTTCTTCTCTGCCCCTTGCCAATAACGCCCAGGCGCTGGAGAAAACCACCATGTGCATGTTGCAAGGTCAGCGCCTTAAGGATCTGATGGCCAAGTACCCTTCCATTGCTTTTAAGGTGATGGATGCGCTTTCCCGCAGGTTGGAAAAGGCAGAAAATCAGATCGAGGAAATCAGCTTGAGTTCAGTTACAAAACGGGTAGTGAAGGCTTTGCTGGAACTTGCAGAGGACAAAAACGAATTCTTCCTCCCCATGACCAAGGGTGATTTGGCCTCTCAACTGGGAATGACACAGGAAACTTTAAGCCGAAAACTTGCTGCCCTACAGGAAGAAGGCCTGATTACACTAAAAGGACAGCGCAAAATAATCATTAAAGATAAAAAAGAACTGGAAGCAGCAGGCCTTGAAGCATAAAAACACTATTAAAACACTAATCCCCCGAGCCAACTTAAGTCTGGCCCGGGGGATTTCTTTTCATGCTTATTTATCTTTTACCCGCGTTTTTTTTACTTCATAACCAAGATCAGCAATAGCTTTTTCCACATCTTCCACTGATACTTTCTCATCATCAAAATCAAACTTTACTTTGCTGGAATTAAACAGCACTTTCACGCTTTCTGCATCTACACCGGCAAAAGCTTTAGTGGCACCCTCAATCTTTTGCGCACAGGACGGACAAGTCAAAGTGTCCAATTGAATAGATGCACTTTTCATGATTAATCTCCTTTCTCCTGAAACTTATTTTCTCAATTTGTAGCCCAAAAGTCTCATTCCGTTAAGAATCACAGCCAGGATGCTACCCTCATGCACCAGCATACCAATGGACATATTCATCCATTCGCTAAAAAACACTGCTGCCAGTAAAAAGAGTACCACGCCTACGGCAATGATAATGTTTTGCTTCATATTTCTGAAGGTGGCCTTTGTCAGCCCCAAGGCATGTGGCAGGCGGCTAAAATCTGAATTCATTAACACCACATTGGAGGTCTCAATGGCGACATCGGTCCCGCTTCCCATGGCAATACCGATATGTGCCAAGGCCAGGGAAGGACTGTCGTTAACACCGTCTCCTACAAAAGCTACAATTTGACCTTCTTCCTCAATGAGCTTTTTAATATAAGCAGCTTTATCTTCAGGCAACATATTGCCATAAGCCCGGGTTAAGCCCAGTTCTCTACCTACCACGTCAACTGTACCCTGGTTGTCACCAGAAAGCATAATCAAGTTCTTTACACCTAACTTCTTCAGCCGTTGTAAATCTTCCTTCACACCGGGACGAATTTGATCGCGAACGCCCATGAGAATTTTCAATTCCCCGTCAACTGCTGTAAGCACCAGTGAGTTCCCGCCTTTTTCCAGGCGGGCAATATCTGTTTTGGCCTGTTCAGTCAGCGTAACATTTTCGCTCTCCAACATGGCCACATTGCCTACCGCCACCCGGTGTCCGTTTACAGTAGCCACAATACCGCCACCCTTGACAACCTCTGTGTCTTCCACCGACCATAGTTTTACCGGACCGATTTCTGCCAAAATTGCTTTGGCCAGCGGGTGATCCGATTCATGCTCTATACTTGCCAGATACTCCAATGCTTCATCGGGATGTTCATAATATATTTTTTCCGAAACTGACGGATTCCCTTCAGTTAAGGTGCCTGTTTTATCAAACACCATGGTGTCCAGCCGACTGAAATCCCTGATCACTTCACTGCCTTTAAGCAGAACACCATGCCGTGCTCCGTTGCCAATGCCGGCCACATTTGATACGGGAACACCGATAACCAGTGCCCCGGGACAACCTAAGACGAGAATGGTAATGGCAAGCTCCAGATCCCGTGAGATTGCCCAGACAAGTATCCCCAGCAAAAGCACTGCCGGTGTATAATATTTGGCAAAACGATCGATAAAACGTTCCGCCTCTGATTTAGAGTCCTGCGCTTCTTCCACCAGTTCAATGATTTTACCGAAGGTCGTGTCCTCCCCAACCCGGTCGGCCACTATCTGAATTGTACCGTTATCCAGGATAGTACCGGCATAAACTGTGGAACCCTTACCCTTTGCCACCGGGAGAGATTCTCCGGTAATACTGGCTTCATTAATACTGCCTTCCCCGGAAATTACCGTGCCATCCACAGGTATTTTGGCACCGGTTTTAACAAGCAAAATATCGCCCACATCCACTTCATCCACTTCGACTTCTTCAAACTCACCGTTATCCATTTGCTTTAAAGCACTTTCCGGTGCCATTTCCGTCAGCTCTTTAATGGCCGAACGGGTTTTATTTAATGTACGCTGTTCTAAATAAGCGCCAAAGAGGAAAAGAAAAGTAACAATGGCCGATTCTTCAAAATTTCTGATAAAAAATGCACCGATAACAGCGATAGTGACTAGTACATCAATGCTGACTACTTTCACCTTTAAAGCCTGGTATGCCTGGATGGCAATAGGCGCCAACCCGAAAAGGGAGGCTACCATTAAAGACCAAACAGCTATAGTCTCATTTTTAAAGACCAGCCCGCCGGCAAAGCCGATCACAATTAAAACGGCACAGATTAAGGTAATACGGTTTTTTTGATTCAAGACAAACCTTTGCATTATATCGCCTTCTTGTGATTTCTCTTTATTTTCCTTTAAACCTGATAAGCCTGATCCAACTCTGCCAGCATTTTATAGACAGCTTCATAACTTTCGCAGACATCTTCCGGCACAGTGTAATTGTTTGTAATCTCACGTAACTGTGCAAACTCTTCGTTTAAATCAGGCACCTCTGAACCGGCATCCTTGATTTTTTTCGCCAGTACAGTAAAGACTTTTTGCACTTCTAAAAATTCCGGATGGGCTTTCCCATGGACTCTTGCCACAATGGGCACAAATTGTTCCAAAGTCTTAAAATGTTTTTCCCTTACTTCACGAAAATCCTGTTTGTTTGTCATTTCGCTCCCGCCCCTTCATGTTTTTTCTGAATTTAGCATAACATGGTTTGCAAGAAAAGTATTTGATCTAGATCAAATACAGCAAAAAGAGTAAGTTTTTTCAGAACAAAATGTAAGCGGAGCCGGTAAACGGCTCCGGTTGTTTTTATAAGATTTCATGTTCAGACATAAGTTTATAACGTTCATAGCGTTCCCGGGCATGTTGCGCGGCCAGCGTGTACAGTGCTTCCGCTTTTTCAGGAAAAACATTTTTCAACTGGGCATAGCGGATTTCACCTTGCAAAAACTGTTTAAAATCTGTTTTAGGCGGTTTTGAATCCAGGATAAAGGGGTTCTTGCCTTCCTGGCGCAAAGCCGGATTAAAACGATAGAGATGCCAATATCCGGCTTCCACAGCCCTTTTTTCTTCTCTGATACTGGTTCCCATTCCGGTTTTAATACCATGACTAATGCAAGGCGCATACGCAATAATTAGTGAAGGACCCGGATAATTTTCCGCTTCCACCATGGCTTTTAAAGTTTGTCCTAAATTTGCCCCCATGGCAATCTGGGCCACATAAACATGCCCGTATGCCATGGCCATCAAGCCCAGGTCTTTTTTACGTGTCTTTTTACCTGCTGCCGCCAGCTTGGCCACACTGGCCGTGGGTGTTGCCTTTGAACTTTGCCCACCTGTGTTGGAATACAGCTCCGTATCCATGACAAAAATATTAATATCCTCACCTGTAGCCAGAACATGATCCAAACCACCGTAACCAATATCATAAGCCCAACCGTCACCGCCAATGGCCCAGACGGAAGATTTTACCAGGCAGTCCTTTCGCTTAATGATTTCAGCAATTAGGTCACTGTTTCTATCGGCCGTTTCCAAGGCGGATAAAACTTTTTTGGCTGCTTCCTTTGACGCATTACCGTCTTCTTTTACTTGCAACCAATAAGTAAAAGCGTCTTTTACCGGTGGCGGCAAAGGTAATGCCAGTGCTTTTTCCATAGTGGCTGCCAGATACTCCCGCTTTTCTTTCACACCTAAAAGCAGGCCATAACCGAATTCGGCGGCATCCTCAAACAGCGGGTTAATCCAGGCAGGACCTTTGCCGGAAGCTGTAGTTGTATAGGCAATGGACGGTGCCGAAGCTCCCCAGATGGAAGAACAACCGGTGGCATTGGCAATTAACATGCGGTCACCAAACAATTGCGTCAAAAGACGGATATAAGGGGTTTCGCCGCAACCGGGACAGGCGCCGTTAAATTCCAAAAGCGGCCGTACAAACTGACTGCCCTTCACTGTTTTGGGATCAATTAAGTCGTCCTTTGCCGTGACGGTCATGGCGTATTCCCAGTTGGCTGCTTCTTTTTCTGTCTCCTGTTCCGCAGGCTGCATAATTAAAGCTTTGCCTTCGGCCGGACAAATATCAGCACAGTTGCCACAGCCGGTGCAATCCAATGGTGCAACCTGTACCCGGTATTGCAGTCCTGCCAACCCTTTCCCTGAGGCATTTTTCGTCTGAAAAGTAGCCGGCGCCCTTTGCACTTCTTCCTCATCCAACAAAAAGCCCCTAATGGTGGCATGGGGGCAGACAAAAGCACACATCCCGCACTGAATACACCTATCAATTTGCCATTGAGGCAGCATCGGGGCAATACCACGTTTTTCATATGCCGTGGTCCCCGGCGGGAAAGTACCGTCCTCCATGCCGGCAAAAGCACTTACCGGCAATTCATCACCTTCGTGTCTGGCCATCGGTCGTTGAATCTTTTTAATAAAAGCAGGCTCTTCTTTTTCCGGTGCCGGCGTATCTTTTGCCCTTTTCCAGGCAACCGGCACATCAATCTTAATTAGTGCATCCAGAGCCCGATTCACTGCGTCATGATTCATTTTGACAATTTCCTGTCCCTTTTTGCCATACATCTCTTCTATTGCCTCTTTTAAATAATTGATGGCTTGTGCAAAGTCCAGGACTTGTGCCAATTTAAAAAATACTGCCTGCATGACCATATTAATGCGGTTGCCCAACCCCACTTCATTAGCTATTGCCATGGCATCAATAATATAAAAGTTTGCTTCCTTTTCCGCCAGGCTGCGCCGCAATGCCGCCGGCAGTTTTTCTTCCAGCTCACTGGCCTGCCAAGGACAGTTAAGAACAAAAGTACCTCCTTTTTTCAGGCCTTTAATTAAATCATACTGATTAACAAAAGCTTTATTGTGACAGGCAATGTAGTCGGCCTCATAAACCAGGTATGCAGACTTTATGGGTTTTGTCCCAAAACGTAAATGGGAAACTGTTGTCCCGCCTGATTTTTTACTGTCGTAGGAAAAATAAGCTTGTACATGCAAATCTGTCTTATCACCAATTATTTCAATGGCCGTTTTATTAGCTCCTACCGTACCGTCCGACCCCAACCCCCAAAACTTACAACTAACGGTACCTGCAGGAGTTGTATCCACAATTTCTGCTTCCGGCAACGATAAATAGGTAACATCATCCACTATGCCAATGGTAAAACGCTCCCGGGGCTCTTCTTTTTTCAGATTCTTATAAACGGCAATAATCTGCGACGGTCTGGTGTCTTTAGAGGAAAGACCATACCGCCCGCCTACTATTTTCGGCACCCTGCCGGAATTTTTAAAAGCTTTAACTACATCCAGATATAAAGGTTCACCCGTAGCTCCCGGTTCTTTTGTTCGATCCAAAACGGCAATTTTTTCTGCACTCTGAGGCACAGCCGCTAAAAAATCTTTTTCTGAAAACGGCCTGTACAAGCGCACCTTCACTACTCCCACTTTTTCCCCCTGGGCTAACAGATAATCAACAGTTTCAGAGATTGTCTCACAAACAGAACCCATGGCCACTATCACTTCTTGGGCATCATGGGCACCGTAGTACTCAAACAAAGAGTATTTACGGCCACAAATTGTCTGTAGCCGATCCAGATAATTTTGTACAATACCCGGCACTGCATCATAAAAAGGGTTGGCACTTTCCCGCATTTGAAAATAAATATCGGGATTTTGTGTTGTTCCCCGCACCACCGGATGTTCTGGGCTTAAAGCTCTTTTTCTAAAAGCCTGCACGGCCTCAAAATCAAGTAACTTTTTTAGATCTGCATAATCAAGCACTTCAATTTTTTGATATTCATGGGAAGTACGAAAACCGTCAAAAAAATGGAGAAAAGGGATTCTGCTTTTAATGGCAGCCAAATGTGCAATACAAGCCATATCCATTACTTCCTGTACACTGGCAGAGGCCAGCATAGCCACCCCGGTCTGCCGGCAAGCCATTACATCCTGGTGATCGCCAAAAATAGATAGGGCATGAGTGGCAATGGCTCTGGCCGCTATATGCAGCACTCCCGGCAAAAGTTCTCCTGCCGCTTTATAGAGACTGGGAATCATCAACAAGAGACCTTGTGATGCAGTATAAGTAGAAGCCAAAGCACCGGCTTGCAGTGCCCCTCTCATGGCGGCAGCGGCACCGGCCTCGGACTGCATTTGCACCACTTTAACCGGCCGGCCAAACAAATTGGTTTTGCCGTGTGCCGACCATGCTTCAACTATTTCTGCCATAGGTGTGGAAGGAGTAATGGGATAAATGGCAGCCACTTCCGTAAAAGCATAAGAGGCATAAGCAGCCGCCTGGTTTCCGTCCATTGTTTCTTTCCTTACCATTATCAATCTCCCTTTACTTGTCATCTCTTCATCCCGCTGTAAGTTTAACCGCCATTATAGTGTCTCCAGAATAAAGAATGACATGCAGTTACCATATTCATGAGGTAGAATTTCGCACCGATTTTTATGAAGATCATTATCATGAATTTTATGGGAAGACTGCCGGAGCAATTCCGGTGGGAGACAGGCATATTTACTATCTGCAATCTGTCACAACTTTCGATGATAGACATAGACATCGTTTTAGAGCAGGCACTTTAATTGAGGATCTAAGCGGTGAATAAATTGACTACCCACAGGGAAACTGATATCCGGGTAAATAAAAAACAAAAATCACCACAAAGTAAAAAAGGGTACTTTTTTTGAAAACAGTACCCCTTTTTTGCGTTAAACAATCATCTATACAGAGTTATTTCGGGCCGACAGGAGCCGGTAAAATATCCGTAAAACCCAAAAAGCCATCTTTGCAGATGGCTTTTTCAGGCGGGCAAGTACCCCAAACTTTTATTAAATATGGTGCCGGAGACCGGAATCGAACCGGTACGGTCTCTTGTAAGACCGAGGGATTTTAAGTCCCTTGCGTCTGCCTGTTCCGCCACTCCGGCAAACTTGCTGTCAAATAAAAATGGAGGCGACACCCGGATTTGAACCGGGGAATAAAGGATTTGCAGTCCTCTGCCTTACCACTTGGCTATGTCGCCCCATGTTCGTTAGCATACTTATAATAGCATAACGCGCATTCGAGCGTCAAGTTATTAAATAAGATCTATTTGATTAATGAAGGCGCACCTAGTGCGCCCCTGGTATCTGTTTATGGAGCGGAAGACGGGATTCGAACCCGCGGCCCTCGCCTTGGCAAGGCGATGCTCTACCACTGAGCCACTTCCGCATATATGGTGGAGGAGACTGGATTCGAACCAGTGAAGGCTTAGCCAACGGATTTACAGTCCGTCCCCTTTAGCCAACTCGGGCACTCCACCATATACTGGCCCTAGCGGGCGGGAATTAAGGTTGTGGAGCTGGTGAGAGGACTTGAACCCCCAACCTACTGATTACAAGTCAGTTGCTCTGCCAATTGAGCTACACCAGCAAGGTTTAAATTTACTGCCTT
>JAAYSO010000040.1 GCA_012523945.1 Bacillota bacterium | reverse complement strand
TACAAAGGAGGAAAATAATGGGGGCGCATAAGCTCGAGTTAAAAAGTCTTTTGAAGCTTCCCTTCCGGTCTGCAAATAAGCTGAGCCTCAAATCTCTCACCAGGAAAAATTTGCCGTACTTTGGGGGCTGGATTGCTGTTTCCGTTTGGCTTTACGCCTATTTCCTGCCCATGGGCGACTTTGCCCTTAAAGTAAGCCTATTTGAAGCGATTGTGGGCGATACAACTCTTTATTTTTATGTCATGCTCATTACCGGCAGTTTAATACCGTTTCTTTTTGACGGGAAAAAATTTGTTCCCGCCTCATTTTACAGCGTACTTGTTTCTTTAGCCTGTTTTCTTTCTGTCTTGTTTCTGGGACCGGGCCTCCCGGCCAAAATTATTATGCTGATTGCCGTCCCCTGTATAGCGCACATTTTTATTTCCCATGTGTACGCTTTTTTTATTGTCCTAAATAATTCAGAAAAGTTTTACTCCATGATTCTGGTGGTGCTGCTCCCCAAAATATTAATGTATCTAAAACCCGTCTTCAGCAGTACACAACTTATGCTGCATCCCTTCTCCATCCTCATTTTTGTCATTATGGTGGCCCTGGCTTTCAGCACCTACCGGATTAAATTCCATGACACAGTGCCTTCCCTGCAAAAAGTAAACGCACCTATCAAAGCATATTCTCTCATGCCCGTAATTTTTATTGTTTTTGCTTTAAACGATGTAATCGCACCGGCTACGCTCCAGCAGATGAGCGGGTTTACACAAAGCCAAATAGAAAGCTATTATTTTTGGGGAATCCTCACCGGTATTATTGTCATCCTCTTTTTACAAACCAGTTTCTCCATGAACTTATGCATGATACTTAATCTTTCGTTTGCTTTTTTGGCAGTGGGCTTTGTTCTCGATATCATCGGCATGCAGTACCCGGATGTGAGTCTTTTCTCGGCCCTTTGCTTCGGCATTGCTTATTCTATCGGCATTGTCAATCTCTACTACCTGGCCGGTTTTATGATTAAAAAGTTTCAAAGCCTTTATTTTTACCGGGCATGCTTTCTCCTTTCCTCCTTTTGTTATTTAGGAGCCAGCGCTTTTGTAAAGATTCTCGGTCAGAGTAATATACAGGTGCCTTCCCTCATCATGGCCTTTGTTTCTCTTTGCCTGCTCATCCTTTTTTTCCTTTTCTCGCCTTTTTTCATTAAGATGCTTTATTCAGGAGAATGGATTGACGACTCCTACCGCGAGGATATCAGCCAGGAGTCGCGCCTGGAGGCTAAACTGAAAGATTATAAGCTTACCCCGGCGGAGGTGGAAGTATGTCTTTTACTCCTGGAAGGATATACACTGCGACAGATTTCCGGCATGCAGTCCAAGGCTTATTCAACCATCAACACATACTGTACATCCATCTACCGGAAACTAAAGATCAACAGTCGCGTGGAACTGTTATTGCTGTTGCAAGAATACAAATCATAACGGCCACAAGCACTTTTAGCCCTCCTCATTAGTTCTAATGAGGAGGGCTTTTTTCATGAATCACGTGAACTAACGAAATGACGCCGGGCATTTTGCAGGCTATAGTTTAGATGTCCCCCGACTGATGTGGAGGTGATCTGCTTGGGATTGCTGGATAAAATCAAAAACATCTTCTCCAACTCAAAACTGCAAACAGAAAAACAAGAGGAAAAAACAACAACAGTTGCTGCTATCCAAACACGTTATGGGAAAAAATTATCTCTCAGCTCCGAAGAAAAAGCAAAACTGGTGGCAAGCCTGACACCCAGAGAAAAGGAAACATTTTTTATTTTACTGGGGGGTTATAGTCTCAAGGAGACCGCCGAACAACTAAAAATTGGCTACTCTACAGTCAACACCTATCAAACAGCCATCTACAAAAAGCTAAACGTAAACTCACGGGCCGAACTGATTATCAATTACCGGGACATGTGTGAGATAAGGGAGGAATGATATGACGTTAGCAAAGTAAATACACCGTTATTTTATGGTCCACCAAACACCAACTGTAAATCAAAGATTTGGAGGGAATTGATGATGACGGAACAAAAAACCGCCAACCAGGCGCCGGAAGCAATGCAGGAAAGCTTTACCCCGGAAGATATTGAGAAAAACAAAGTCATGGCAGGACTTTCTTATATTCTCTTCTTCCTGCCGCTCATTGCCTGCCCCGAATCGAAATATGGCAGATTTCACGCCAACCAGGGACTGCTGCTTCTAATTTTAGCTATAGCAGGCAATATAGTGCTGGGTATCATCCCCATCATCGGTTGGCTCCTGATGCCCATTTTTGCCCTTGTCGTCTTGATACTGGGCATTATGGGCCTTGTCAATGGCTTCACAGGAAAAGCTAAAAGGCTGCCTCTCATCGGCAACTTCACTATTTTGAAATAAGTACAAAAAAAGATAACTCTCTTGGAGGAAGATGCAATGAAACGTAAATTAATCTCGTTTCTAATCACTATTGTACTGATAATGGGGATTTTACCTTTGACGGTGACCGCCGCTGAAGCCCCTTTTACCCTGGAAGCACCAACCAATCTGACGGCGGAACTTAAAAAAGACTCGGACGGGGTGCCCTATTTTGAACTTAGATTAAATGTCCCTCAAAGCGTAAGAGATTTAAACGCCAGGCTGCTCGAGGATTCCGAATATTTTGAGGGGAAAGTTTGCGAAGAAATACAGCTTGTCTTCGACTACAAATATGGCAAATACGACTGGAATGAAGGACCGTCACAATATTGGAACACATCTGCCTACCTTGCTGATTTTCTTGAAATGGGATACTTTGAGTACTATCCCTTTGATAGTTCCACCAAGTATGAGGATGTAGACATTAAAAGCGAGGTTTATTCCTTTAGAGCACGTTTTCAAGCCATCTGGGGGTATGTGGGTGACTGGCTGGATAACCAAATTTACTCCGACTATTCCAATACTGTGACTATCGGCAACCCCGCCTACTGGAGCACTGCCAGCGACTGGGCAACACCTGAACTGCAAAAAGCAGCTGAAGCGGGGCTTATCCCCGAAATACTCAAAAATGCAGATATGACAAAGCCTATTACCCGCGAGGAGTTTGCGGAAGTAGCCCTTTTAATGTATCAGAAAGCAACCGGGATAACGGATATACCGCCCGCTTCCCCAAACCCTTTTACTGACACAAAAAACCCGCAGATCTTAAAAGCTTATCAATTAGGTATTGTCAAGGGCACAAGTGCCACAACATTTGATCCTAAAAAGCTTATCAACCGCGAACAGGTGGCAGCCATGCTGGTTCGCACAATTAAGCTCATCGCTCCAAATGCCGACTACTCCACCGCGGGCGCACCCACTTTTACCGATCAGGCAGATATCTCCGGCTGGGCGTTAGATGACTGTCTCTATATTGCCAAACTTGGCATAATTAAAGGCAGCAATGGGAAATTCATGCCCCGTGCCGTGACGCAGGCACAAACCGCAGCAGGCTACGCCAACACATCCAGGGAACAAGCCCTTGCCATGAGCGTACGCACTGTAGATAAAATCAATGAAATCACAGAGAGCAGCCACTAAAACTGGCTGCTCTCCTGTCCGGCGGTAAATGCAGATGTCAATGAAACGGCCGGAGTAAAGTGTTTAGCACTTTGTTATGAGAGGACTGAGATGATGAAAAAGTTTTTCGTCTTGTTGCTTACCCTGATGATAATTGCTGTTTCTTTTTCCGGGTGCGGCGGTAAGGCAAAGGGAGGAAGAGAGATTTCCCCGGATTCTTCCGCTGAGGCAAAGACTGGCTCCAACCAGGAGATAGCAAATGAGGCAGGGATTTTTGCCGAAGGGACCATAGCTTCCCTGGATGAAATTAAAGCAAAGTTACTTGCCTCAGGTTATGAGATTTCTGATTTGATTGACCTACAAAAAGAATTTGCCGTCAACCTTGTGGACGGATTTAATTTTGCCAAAGACGGCAACGGAAGCCTTGTCATGGAATTTGCCACACCAAATGATGCGAAAACGTATGCCGACTTTATAAATGAATCCGGGTATAATGTCCCGATAGTTAATGGAAGGTTTTTAACCTTTGTAGAAGCTACAAAGGGCATAATTACCGATTTAGAAATGCAAGCCGAACTCGAGGAGCTGATGGAAGCCAAAGCCTTAATACCGGAGCAATGGTCCGACACAATAAACGTATCTACCAGCACTACAGATTATAAAGGTGCTTTCGACCTGATGCAAAATATAACCGAATCAATGAATACCCTACTGGATCAGGCACTGGCAAAAAACAATAACGAGTATCCGGAGGGAGACCCCCAAAGCACACATAATGTTTTTGCTCTCATGTTTAACTCAGTGGCAATGGCGTTAACTTCACAGTTTTGCGAAGATGAAGCAATGCTTGCAGCCATAGAATCGGTAGCAGATCTGATGGGTTTATCGGACGCAAAGACAACCCGTAACGGGGCACATGATTATACCCTGACCGCAAGCAAAACCCGGAACCAGCAGCCGTATGAGATTAATGCCGTATACGACCCGGACACCGGGGGCTTGCGCATGGTCGAGAAGACAGACGGCAAGGTGACCGGATTTTTCGAGTTCATCCCCTTAGGCGCAGATCAATATGCTTTGCAAACAAGCACAGAACGCGGCATAGTTCATTATAAAGACGGCAAAACTTTATCCTTCGTCTATACAAAGCTTAAGACAAAGGATAGTGAATACCATAGCGATTCAGACAGCATTTATCCCTCCGGGGCAGGTGCAAGTATTGAATGGGTAGCACCCAAGGGCGAGGACGGCTATGAGCAATACTTCTTCTTTGACGGGGAGAACATTACAATCAGTGTGTATTTCTTTGGGGAGAGGACAAAAACACAAATACCCTCCTAGCCTGCATTCGCTTTTAAAACCGTTGAGGGGGAGGTAAAAAATGAGGAAACTAATTGCGGCAACTCTAATTTGTTTAATTATTGTTACTGCATTGAGCGGCTGCCAAGGCAAACAGCCTGATTATATTAAAATTATTGATGCTTATATTAATGGTTTTTCCGGTTTATATGAGCAAGGAAATGAATACACAGAGCTTGGTTTGCAGCTTCAGGCCGATTATGCCTATGGCTGGGCAGCTGCTTCCGTATCCTCCATGCGCTACTGTATAGACTGCCTGCTCTATTTGGCAGGTGAGGGGGATACTCTTGAGGATGTTGTAGGAGAACGGCCGGGCAACTGGGATGAAATTGCCGCTATGAATTATGCTTCACCTTACCCATATTTTTTTGAAGGTTTAGTTTATAATTATCAGGGTAAAAACGAGGAGGCAAAAAGCTGCTACGAGAAAGCACTTGTTAATCCTAAATTCTCTGCGGAACATGATGAATCATTGTTGATTTTGACAATACTGTCAGTCAGTGAATTAAAAGCAGTAAAGAAGAAACTGATCCTGCTGGAGGATAAGATTTTTGAGGTTTACAGTCCCGTCAAATCAAGATATCCCCGCAGCCATTTACATTTTAGCGATAAGTACCTCAGGACTCTTGCCAAGGAATGCCTTACTGCAAATGAAAATGATTACCGCGGGGCACTTCGCCATTATAAGGCCGCCCTTGCGGTTAACCCCTTTGAAGGCGATAATTTCGTGGGGTGTGCTTTAATGCATATGTACCTGGGAGACATTGAGCAAACCTTCTTTTATGTTAATGAAGGTCTGTTTGTAGATCCTGAACATGAAGGTTTGAACAAAATTGCTGAATTGCTGAACCAGGAGGCGGGCCAATGATGAAAAAATTATTAATGCTTTTGCTTATTCTTTTCATTATAATACAACCGCCCACTGTTTTTGCCGCATCACATATAGACCTGTCCCGGGTAAAATTCAGTTCAGGCCGGGAACCGGTAATTTTCACCTTCGGCGATTTGCACATGGACGGCGTTTTAGAGCAAGCATATCCCTTTACCGAAGCAGAGATAGACAAACTTGTCCAAGAGACATTAAAAGCAATGAACTTAACACAGCTTGACATCATGGAAGCCAATAAAAAAGTGGAAAAAGCCAAGCGCGCTTCAGAATTCACCAAGGAAGACCTGGAAAGAGTGAAAAAGAATATGCTGACAACAATTTCAGCCGTTCCTGCCGGCAATGTAACGTCTGTTCTTTCTGCTGTGGCAGGTTACATGGGCAGCAGTAGCTGGGATGACATTGGCACAGCTTCCGTTGACTTACTTGAAAACACTACGACAAGCTGGGTTAAAGATACTGCCGGCGGATTTGTCAATAAGGCAGGCGAGCTTGGTAAAAATGCTAATACTGTAAATGCGGTAACAAACAAGTTGTTAGCAATAGAGAAGTTCTGTGAAATGCTGGCGGATGAGCACGCAAGAACAAAGCAGAAGTGGAAAGATATAGCTGACGGTGCCAATGCGAAACGCATGCTGAATGAGTTTTATTATGCCCTGCAAAGAAAAATTGACGCTTATAAGTCCGAAAGTGACGAAGCAGGATGGCGAATACTTTTCGACCAGACAGCAGTAGGACGCAATTTCACCTTTTTCGGTGTTGATTCCAATTACCAAACGTGGTTTCTCGATATGATCCTAGTACAAAGGGCTACAGACGAAATAGGCAGCGTCGCAGGAATTTATCAAGGAAGTTATCACATCCGCTGTACACATGAAATGTCAAATTTCCAATCAAGAGCTCACGAGGCTATTGTTAATATGGGTGAAGTAGGGTCTGCAATTAAAAAGATGCAGGCAACTCCCGGCTATACAGTAAACTTAAGAACCGTATCTCCCGGTAAAGTTGAGATAGAACGGATTATTTCAGGGTTTGGTGAGGCAGAAATCAAACCAAACGGAGAAATGATACTATCTTTACAGCCGGAGACAGATGAGATTATAGTAAATATTTCAGGCATGGAAGTAGAGATGGACTACTCTGTCGCCGGCAGCAGTATTTTGCAAAGCAGAGGGAAAATAACATTTCAAATTTCAGCCGATCAGGAGGAAATTGTCATAGGAGGAATATCGGCCAATATACTGGTCAAATCACCCGATGTCAACTTTGCTCATGAAATAAGCGGTTCAGGAACAGTAAAGGCCGGCTGGGATAAAGAGATCTGGAAGCATTGGGACGGCACGGAAAAGACATTGCAGCACGCAGGCAGATAAAGATTCCTCTTTAACCGCTATATTACAAATCATAACGGCCAAAAACACTATTAGCTCTTCTCATTAGTTCTAATGAGAGGGGCTTTTTTTAACACTCATGTGAATTAACGAAATGACGCCGTGCGTTTTGCAGGCTATAGTTTAACACGCTTAATATTGAAACAAATACAGGCACGGCCCTGACAGTAGATGGAGCAAGGATTGAAATTAGCGGGCAGGGCGCATTTAACGTACGTGGTAAAAAATATGGTGTTTGGGCTACTAATGGAGCTGAAGTCACTGTCACTAACGTCACCGCTGAAGATCCCGACGACATTCACAATGAAGGTGTTGGCTTTGGGATTTATGCCAATAAAGGCGCCCGGGTTACCGTATTAGGCAATGTAAACGCAAAAACAGGAGCCCATGCTGAACATGACGGCACGCAGATCATAATCAATGGGAAGATTTTTCAGGGCGAAGATGCTACTGAATGGCATCCAGCAAGCAACCTGATCCTGACGGCAAGTGGTATTATTTCTACCCCAACGGCCTGCTTGCGGTTAGCACGGTAATAGACGGTTACGAGGTAGACGAAAACGGCGCAAGAAAATAGT
>JAAYSO010000039.1 GCA_012523945.1 Bacillota bacterium | reverse complement strand
TATTGGCAAGCTGCAGTCCGGCCAAATTAAAAGTTTTACTCGGTGCTGTTGTAGTAATGATGCGCTCTTTCTGCTTGGGAAATAGCTTTTCCAAAGGAGTGTGTATGACGCCTTTACGTACAAGATCAAAATGAATTTCATCAGAAATGATGAAAACATTATGCTGAAAACAAATATCTCCCAGAGTCTGAAGCTCCTCTTTACTCCAAACCCTGCCCACAGGATTATGCGGGGAACAGAGAATGAGGAGCTTGTTTTTTGGATCTTTGGCTTTTAGTTCCAAATCTTCATAATCCATGCTGTATGTGCCGTTTTGGTAAAGCAGGGGATTGTTAACAACTTTACGGCCATAAACTTCAATTTTACTTTTAAAGGGGTAATAAACCGGAGGTTGGATAATGACGCCGTCTCCCGGTTCAGTCAGCAAATCTATCAGATAACCAATGGCAGGAACTACACCCGGGCTGAAAACTATGGAAGCAGAATTAACTTTCCAGCTAAAACGGTGCTGAAACCAGCCGCAAACAGCCCGGTAATATTCACTGGTATGATGGCTACTGTAGCCAAAAATCGCACGGTCCACCCTTTTATGTAGTGCCTCGAGAATTGGCTGTGCGCAGGGAAAATCCATATCGGCAACCCACATGGGAATTGTTTCAGGTGTTGCCTTGGGCTCAAACATCTGCATAAACTCCCATTTTACACTGTTAGTCTGATCCCGGCTAACAAATGTATCAAAATCGTATACCAACGATATCACTCCTTAATAACACTTCATGTTGCTATAAGCATTCAACCTATGGCTGCTTAATCCTCTCAAAAGCAGTCAAAAACCTACTTTATCTCCCTATTATCATGTTTGCAAAGTAAAACTGCAGCAAAAGAAAAACCGCTCTTTTCGCGAGCGGAATGGTAAACTAATTTATTTTTGGTCTCAACAAAGTCTTGCAGTCTGAACATTCAACTCTTTCAGCCGTAACACCGGCACGAACTTTGCCGCAGCGGCAAATCCAACCTTTTATGGTGGCAGGATTGCCATAAACAATAGCATGAGCAGGCACATTTTTTGTCACTACCGCCCCTGCCCCTACCAGGGCATATTCACCTACCACAATACCACAACGAATTGTAGCATTGGCGCCTATGGAGGCACCTCTTTTAACCAGTGTTTTTTCATAATGAGTAGATGCATTGCGCGGGTAAGCACTACGGGGAGTACTTACATTGGTAAAAACCATACTGGGGCCGCAAAACACATCATCTTCCAAAGTAACACCCTCATAAACACTGACATTGTTTTGTATTTTTACATTGTTGCCGATGCGAACATTACTAGCAATAAAGACGTTTTGGCCGATTTTGCAATTTTGGCCGATTACTGCCCCCATAATATGGCTGTAGTGCCAGACTTGTGTACCGTCTCCTATTTGCGCATCCTCATCAATCCAAGCAGATTGATGAGCAAAATAGTTTTTTTGCAATTTCGTTTTCTGTAAGCTTGCCGAGGCTCGCTCCAGTATCTCAATTACAGCCACTCCCGATTCAGCATCGGTCAGGGGTTTGCTCCGCGTCTGAATACAGTCAAGAAAATGCAAGATTTCTTTTTCTAAAAGGTCTGTTTTTGTAAACTTAAATTCTTCTGTGCCGTTATCAAAGATTTCTAAGTTCTCTTCCTGCAAAATACCTTTGCGGTGGAGTACGATAGTATCATTATTTTCATCATAAACGAGCATACCTTTTGTGCCGATAATAATCATTTTGCGCTCATCTTCCGGCCACAACCAACTTAAATGCACATGGGCATGCACATTATTGGCAAAATGTAAATAGAGGTGGATATTATCTTCCCTTTGTGCCTGTAACAACTTCTGCCCTACTGCATTAATTTCTGTAACTTTAGCTTTTACTAAAGATAAAAGCACTGCCAAATCGTGGGG
>JAAYSO010000038.1 GCA_012523945.1 Bacillota bacterium | reverse complement strand
TTGTGCTTTTGCCTGCTGAAATCTTTGGCAGGTATAAGGGTGGAAAAATAATAAACACTAAATGTAGTAAATGAGCAAGGAGGGTAACAGATGCGTGTAGCAAGAGAATCTGACCCGATTATGCGGGTTAAGTGTTGTGTTGACAGTTGTGAGTACTGGGAGTCCGGTGATCAGTGTATGGCTTCCAGTATTGAAATCCAACCTCCCAACGCTTCAGATACAGAGGAGACGGATTGTGCCACTTTTTCACCGAAAAACTAGTTTAAGAAGGGACGTGTTCAGGCACGTCTCTTTTTTTCTCTTCCTAAATAAGTAAAAGGATAAAGTATACAAAAATTTTGGCAAACATATAATACTTAAGGAAGGGAGATGACAGCGGTGGCAATAATTGCAATTGCCGTAAAATATATTACCCCTGTACTAAAAGCAAATATTAAGCAATGTCTCCGGTTATACAGTCAAACCGGCGGTAAAATAATTATGGAAGAAACAAAATGGGGGAGATGGCCTCATCTATTATTTTATGTTCAAGATGAGAAAAAAATAAATTCCGGTATTATGTTTCGCAACTTATTGGCACAAAGTCTGGCCCAGTATATTGTGGCGGAGCAGGCAGATTTGCTTTTTGCAGAAATGATGAAACAATCCTATTTTTATTTTCCCCAAGAGGAAAGAGAACATATTCTTATTTTGGCGCAAAAAAATTACCTGGCAGATCCGGCAAAAGATATAGGCGGGCAGGTTTATGCCGAAATTTTGCAACAGTTGCAGGAATATCTTGAGCAACATGATTATGTCAATCTGCATGGGTTAATGCTGTTTAGAATGCAAGCCTGGTTAAAATTTGTGCGTAGGACTTTGGATAGGGCCGTTGATGACTATTTAATGGAAAAGGAATACCAGGAGTTTATTAAGCTGTTGAAATATTTTGTGGCGTTACAAGAACCGAAACTTAAACAGGTACACGTTTTGCTCAATGAAAGCGGTTGTTTTTATTTTCTTGACCATACTTTCCAACCTGTTGAGCAACAGCAGGAAATTATCTGGGACGGTGATCACTGCTCCTGCGAGGAAGAGGATCAGCTGGTCAGTCTCATTATTTCACTGGCACCCCACCATATTATTTTGCATCACCATGTTTATCTGAAGTATCCTAAAGCAGTGGATACTTTAAAACATGTGTTTGAACAAAGGGTCAGCATCTGTAAAGGCTGTAAATTATGCCATAATGCCAAAAACAAGATTTTTTACAAAAGAAAAACATAGACATTTTCTCCTAACCCAAAAAGCGTGTTGTGGCGCTTTTTTTTTTAAAAGCACAACAAAAAGCAAAGAAACCTTTCCCCAACGATAAGTCAGTGATAAAATGTAGCTGGCGGAAAGGAGACAAAGCTGTGACCTTTATCTTTTTACCTCTAACAGGTGCTTTGATTGGTTGGATCACAAATCTTTTGGCCATTCGGCTTTTGTTTCATCCCCGCCGGCCCCTTCGGCTCTGGCCATTGCCCTTTAAAATACAGGGTTTGCTGCCGAAAAGAAGGGAAGAACTGGCGGAGAACATAGCAGATATTGTTTCCGAGCAACTTTTTTCCTTGGACGAGCTGACGGCACAAGTTGATTTATTCCAACTACAAAATGAAGTGAAAGCAACTGTACAGAAAATCGTGGAAAATTGGTGCGCAGAGAAATTATCTGTGTTTCCCGCTAAAGTAAGCCGTTACTGTACAAATTTTTTGCGTGATTATGTGGCGGAAAAGGTGGCAGACCAATTTCCGGATATGGCACAGTCCTTTTTAACTTCCCTGCGCAAGCAAATTGATGTGCGACAGATCGTGGTGGAGAAAATTAACAGCTTATCCCTGGCAGAAATAGAGAAAATGGTTTGGTATGCAGCGCGCCATGAACTGCGTATGATCGAATGGGTTGGAGGAGTACTTGGCTTTTTGGTCGGTTTGGCACAGGCGTTTTTTTTGTGGATTTTGGGTTAGGCTTGACACGGTTATGAGCAACAATTATGATGAAGTATAATACTTTTGCAAAAGGGAGTGATCTTGTGTTAAAAATTACTTTGCGCGATGATGTCAGGGAGTACCCGGCAGGCACTCGCGTTTTAGATATACTTAACGACCTGGGCGGACGTTTAAAGAAGGAAACTTTGGCTGCACTGGTCAACGGGGTTGCCGTTGATTTGACCTATCCTTTACATGAAGATGCCGAAGTCCGCTTTTTAACTTTTAATGATGAAGAAGGCCGCGATATTTATCGCCATTCATCCAGTCATATTTTGGCGGCGGCAGTTAAACGCCTGTTTCCTGAGACCCGGCTAGGCATTGGACCTGCCATTAAAGATGGTTTTTATTATGATTTTGACCGTCAGGAATCTTTTGTCCCGGCTGATTTGGAAAAAATCGAGGCGGAAATGAAAAAAATCATTAAAGAGGATTTGCCTTTTGAGCGTTTTGAACTGCCTCGGGAAGAGGCCATTGCGCTTTATACTGAAATGGGTGAAGAATATAAAGTAGAGCTGATTAACGACTTGCCTGAAGATGCAGTCATTAGCTTTTATCGCTTTGGTGATTTTGTTGATCTTTGTGCCGGTCCGCATCTGCTCTCGACCGGAAAAGTTAAAACTATTAAACTGCTGAATTTAGCCGGTGCTTATTGGCGCGGTGATGAAAATAAGCCAATGCTGCAGCGCATTTACGGCACATCCTTTACGAAAAAATCCCATTTGGATGAGTATTTACAGCGCCTGGAGGAAGCCAAGAAGCGGGATCACCGGAAATTAGGCAGAGAGTTGGATCTTTTCAGCCTGCAGGATGAAGGTCCCGGCTTTCCTTTCCTGCATCCTAAGGGAATGATTATCCGCAATGAATTAGAAGCCTACTGGCGCCAGGAACATCAGCAGGCCGGCTATCAGGAAATTAGAACACCCATCATTCTCAACCGTGTGTTGTGGGAGAATTCCGGCCACTGGGAGCATTACAAAGATAATATGTACTTTACTAAAATTGACGGCCAGGACTATGCCGTCAAACCGATGAACTGCCCCGGTGCCATGCTCATCTATAAAACAAAAATGCATTCCTATCGCGACCTGCCTATTCGCCTGGCAGAACTGGGGCTGGTACACAGGCATGAACTGTCTGGTACTTTGCACGGAATGATGCGTGTGCGCACCTTCACACAAGATGATGCCCATATTTTCATGCTGCCCTCGCAAATTAAAGATGAAATTAAAAAAGTAATAGCCTTAACGGAAAAAATGTATGGAGTCTTTGGTTTTGATTACCATTTGGAGCTTTCAACCAAACCGGAAAAAGCCATGGGATCCGAGGAGCAGTGGGAATTGGCAACCGAAACACTGCGTGAAGTGCTTGAGGAGCGCGGACTTGCTTATACTATCAATGAGGGAGACGGAGCTTTTTACGGTCCCAAAATTGATTTCCATTTAACAGACTCCATCGGCCGCACCTGGCAGTGCGGTACGGTACAGCTGGATTTTCAGATGCCGGAAAAATTTGATTTGACATATATAGGTGAGGACGGACAAAAGCACCGGCCGGTTATGTTGCACCGGGTAGTTTATGGTTCAATTGAACGCTTTATGGCAGTTTTAATTGAACATTATGCCGGAGCGTTTCCGGTCTGGCTGTCTCCCGTGCAGACTATTATCCTGCCTATTTCAGAAAAATATCACGCTTATGCCCAGACAGTACTGCACGAACTGAAAACTGCCGGCATTCGGGCAGAACTTGACCTGCGCAATGAAAAGATCGGTTATAAAATTCGTGAGGCCCAGATGCAAAAGATTCCCTATATGCTGGTGGTGGGTGAAAAGGAAGCAGAAACTAATGAAGTTGCTGTACGTCATCGCAGTGAGGGAGATTTGGGCACCTATAAGGTAAGTGCTTTTATGGAAAAAGTGCAAACAGAAATAAACAGCCGTAAATAAAGTGAGCTGCCGGCAGTAAAAACTGCCGGCAGTATTATTTAATGTTCACCGGATCTATCTTATGCTATAATAAAATTAATCTTAATAGGTAAGAAACCTATTGTTTTCAGGATTTTAGCAGCAATCGCAGACAGGGAGGACCAGATGGATAGTTTAGCGGCACTCATACCTGCAGCAGGGTATTCTTCAAGGATGGGGCTTTTTAAACCACTTTTGCCTTTAGGTGATTCTTTAGTCATAGAAAAAACTATTTCTGCCTTTCTTACTGCCGGTGTGAAAAATATTTATGTTATTATCGGACATAATGCCCATTTGCTTAAACCGGTAGTGGAAAGAATGGGGGCAAAATGGATTGAGAATACTTCTTATGCGCAAGGGATGTATTCATCCGTACAGGCAGGAACAAAAATTTTGCCCCGAGGGACAAAAGCTTTTTTTCTGCTGCCGGCAGACACACCCTTGGTCCGGGCAGAAACAATAAAAAAATTGATAGATCTGTTTAAACAAGACCCTGCTGAAGTAATATTTCCTGTCTATAGCGGCCAAAAGGGACACCCGCCGCTGATTTCCAGTCAATTATGCCCGAAAATTTTACGCGAAGAGCCTGCTGGTGGCCTGAAAACGCTGCTCAATCAGGCAGAAAACATTAGGCTTTTAAACACTGGTGATGAGGGAATTTTAAAAGATTTGGACAGGGAAGAGCATTATCGCCAGATGCTGCCCCCTGCTGCTGCCGGTTATCCTACAAGCAGTGAGTGTGAGCAAATTTTAAGGAAGCATAATCTGCCGGAACCGGTTATTTTACACATGCAGCAAGTAAATAAATTAGCCCAAAGGATTGCCCTTTACCTTAATAGTTGTGGTTACCGCCTGCACCTGGCTTTGTTGCAAGCGGCATGTTTGCTGCATGATATTGCCAAGGGGCAAAAAAACCATGCGGAAAAGGGCAGGCAGCTGTTGGAGGCTCTGGGCTACAGGGATGTGGCTGCCCTGGTGGCTACGCATATGAATTTGCCGGCTGGACATACACAGGTTGATGAAGCTATGCTCCTATTTTTAGCTGATAAAATGATTGAAGGAACAGAAATAGTTTCCCTGGAGGAGAAAAAAAGCAAGAGAAAAGAAGCTTTTGCCGGGAATCCGGCGGCACAGCAGGCTGTAGAAGTACGTTTGCAAAAAGCACTTTTCTGGCAACAAAAAGTGGAAAGTATTATTGGCAAACCCATCATGGAGCTAGCGGGCGAAAGCAAATGAAAGCAAGAAAAATTTACCTGATCCGGCATGCCGAACCTGAACAAATCAGCAAAGAAAAAATTTATCTGGGACAATTGGATCTGCCACTTAGCTCCAGGGGCAGGAAGCAGGCAGTAGAACTTGCTTTGCGCTTGCAAGAAAGCAAGTTACAGGCAGTTTTTTGCAGTGATTTGCTGCGGGCAAAGCAGACGGCAGAAGCAGTGGCCCGGTACCATGATTTAAATCCTGTTTGTATCAAGGAGTTGCGGGAAATAGATCTTGGTTTATGGGACGGCCGGCTTCGAAGTGAAATAAAAACAAAATATCCTGAGCTGTACGTTGCCCGCGGACAAGATATTGTCAATTTTCGTCCTCCTCAGGGAGAAAGCTTTTCTGATTTACAAAAGCGGGTAATCCCGGCCTTTGAAAAACTGCTGGAAACTGTAGAAGGCAATTTGGCCATAGTTGCTCATGCCGGTGTCAACAGGGTGATTTTATGTCAGCTGCAACAGTTAGATTTAACTGAACTTTTTACTATCAGGCAGGATTATGCGGAAATCTATGTTATTAGGCAAAAGGAAAAAAGTTTTACCGTGAAAAAATGCAGTTTAAAATAAATGCTTTTTTGCATTCTTCTACAATAATTTATTACTGCACAGGTAAATCTTTCGTGATATAATCAATACATAAAGACAGGTAAAAAGCTATTAATTTTCCGAATAGATTTTATTTTTTTGTTAGTTTTGTCACAATTAAGTTTTGAATTTTAAGGCTAAAGCCTTGAAATAAAGCGTTGTAAGAGCGAAAGCTTTTTAAGAACATAGTTAAGGAGGTTTTTCATGTCTAGGGGAGATCAAGTGAAACAAGGAGGAAATATGACGCTTACACATGAAGCCGCCCAGGCCATCTCGGCCGACAAAGTGGCATCATTACCTGCCACACCGGCACAATATCGTTGTCCTATCTGTGGCAAAATTTGCGTCAACCATGAGGATTTAAAATTTCACTATGCAAATGAACATCCGGATGCTATCGTCCCGATCATAGTTAAGCTTAATGTTAACGGCAAAGATTGTGAAGTTTTGATTGAACCCCACTGGACGCTACAGCGCACCCTCCAGTTTCAGCTGGGGTTAACAGGTGCAAAACAAATGTGCGACAGTGGCGCCTGCGGCTCATGTACTGTCATTATGGACGGCCGCGCAGTCCTTTCCTGCACCATCCTGGCTGCAGAATGTGAAGGCAAAGTCATTGAAACTGTAGAAGGCATTGCCGCCAATCCCAAGTGGAAGACGCTCATTGATTCCTACTGCAGGTGGGATGCAATGCAATGTGGCTATTGTACACCCGGATTTTTGGTAACCGCCAAAGCACTTCTGGATAAAAACCCCAACCCCACCGAGGAAGAATGTAGGGAAGCTTTGGCCGGTAATATCTGCATCTGTGGAACATATCCCCGCCATTCGCAAGCTATTTTAGAGGCAACCATGAAGATGGCTGAAGGGGGCGAATAGAATGGCGGATCTGGCAGGTGTTAACGGGCAGAGAGAACATTTCCGCGTTGTCGGCAAACCTAATCTTCCCGGCAGGCTGTCCTATGCGCTGGCAACAGGAATTGCTAAATTCGGTATAGACTATGTGCTTCCCAATATGCTGCATGCCAAGTTCTTGCGCAGTCCTTATGCCCACGCTAAAGTAGTCAGTGTAGACACCACAAAGGCCAGGGCATTACCGGGCGTGGTCGATATTTTAACGTGGGAAGATGAAGATATTGTCAAGCTTAGCACTGGTGGCTTCGGTCCTCCCAAGCCTTGGCTTGATAATGTAGCGCATGAGGAAGGGGCAGAAGTGGCGGTAATTGTGGTAGCCGAAAGCGAAGAAATTTGCGAAGAGGCCTTGCGGTTACTTGATGTAGAGTGGGAAGTACTGCCCCATATTGTCGATATTCTTGAAGGAAGAAAGCCGGATGCGCCTGTAATCCGTGAGGGTATACCTGAAGTGCCTTCAATGTTTGCCATGGGGGGTAAAGATAATCCGCCCAAACAAGGCAATGTCTCTTATTCTTATGTAATTGACGGTGATATTGAAGCCGGCTTTAAAGAAGCCGACCATGTGATTGAGTATGATTTAACTATTCCTGCTTTTGCATCCCACATGCCTAACCCTCCAGGTTCTGTGGCTTGGTGGGAAGATGACCCCTACCATGCACCGGGGAAAACTTTGCATATTGAAGGTGCCGTACAAAGAAGAGAACAGATCGCTGCCCTGTACGGGATGCCCCCGGAGAAAACAGTACAAAAAGGACTTTTCCAGGGCGGCAAGTATTGTGACTGGGGCATGCGTAGATCTCAGGAAATTACACCGCTTTTGGCCAAAAGAACCGGAAGGCCGGTACGCTGTGTCAACACACGGGCACAAACCTATGACTTTTTAATGAAGCAGCGTTATATGTACTTAAAAGTCGGGTTTAAGGATAACGGTTTAATTACCGCCATTGATGATTTTTCCATTGCTGACGGTGGTGTGCCCGGCAGTTCCACCTTTGGTACAAGCGGTGACCAAAGCTACGGTCCTTATTACACTATGAGATGCAAAAATATCAGACAGCGCATGGAGATTGTGGACAGTAACCGCGGCATGATGTATGTGAGCGGACAACATTGCCCCTTTAACTGGGATGCCGGTACCATGGCCATTTATCTTATTGCCGAAAAGTTAGGGAAGGATCCCATTGAAATAGCTAAGATTAATTTGCACGGCCCCACTTCTCAAGATGATCCTAATCCTGTTCCCAGTTTTGAAGCCTGCCTTGAGGAAGGAAAGAAATTAATGAATTGGAACTGGCATCCTGCCGGAACCAAGAAACTACCCGACGGCAGAATGCACGGTGCCAGTTTCAGGTATCAGATCTGCCCGCGACACGCGTTCTCCGGTTATGACTGCAAACTGGAATATCGAAACGGCGTGGTCCACCTGCCGACACAGGGTCCCGTAACAGGGATGTTTGCCGTTGAAGCCAATGCCATGGTCGTGGCTGAAGAGTTGGGCCTGGAGTATGAAGATATCAGTATTGACTTTGATTACAGGGAAAAATTTACTCCTGTGGGTGGAGGTTCGGACGGTACCACTGCTTCTGCCTGGGCTATGAAAGAATGTGCCAATATCCTTAAACAGCGCCTGTTGGAAGCAGCCATTGAAGAAGCCGAGAATCCTCCGCGGCCTTCAGCCATGTTTGCTATGCCAAAACCACCAAGTCCCTTTAAAGGCATGAATTTAAAACCTGAAGATTTGGATCTGATGGATGGAAAAGTTGTTCTAAAAGCTGATCCGAGTATCGGTGTTCCCCTTGCCGATGCCGTGTCAAAGAATATCTTTGCAACTTATTCCGGCAGGCCGCCGGATGCGCTTTGGAGTTTAGGCATGGGGAGAATGCTGGATACCATGAATACAGCTTACTGTGAAGTGGCTGTAGATACAGAAACGGGTGAAGTGGAAATACTGCGCTTTGGCGTGGTGGCTGACCCGGGTAAAATCATGCGCCTCACCTCGTTAGAAAGTCAGATAGACCAAGTTATGTATTTCAGCCAGGGATGTCAACTGCTCGAAGATTTTGTCTATGATAAAAAAACCGGGGTTAAATTGCATAACAATATGATTGATTATAAGAAACCCGGTATCTTGGATGTCCCCCGTGTGGACCGCAAGTTTCTGGAAACTCGCGCTGGCAACGCAGCGTATGGAGCAAACGGTATCAGCCATTCACTGGCCAATACACATCTTGTTATTATCGCTATCCATAATGCGATCGGCGTCTGGGTGGACCCGCCGGCAACTCCGGATAAGGTCCTGAAGGCGCTGGGCAAGGCATAGGAGGTAGATTATGAGACCATTTAACCATATTAATGCAAAATCATTGGAAGAAGCCGCAGAAGTTCTCAACAAAGGCAGTGCTTCGATTAATGCCGGCGGCACCGACCTGGTCGGAACACTGAAAGATAATATTCTTCCGGACTACCCTAAGATGGTAGTTAACATTAAAACAATTCCCGGACTTGACTATATTAAAGAAGAAGACGGGATGCTAAAAGTTGGGGCGTTAACACGTTTGGCCGATATTGCTGAAAGCCCCGTCATCAATGAGAAGTATACAGCTTTGGCGCAAGCTGCTGCACGTGCCGCAGCACCAAACATCCGCAATATGGGAACCCTTGGCGGTAATATTGCCCAGCTTAATCGTTGCTGGTATTTTCGCAAACCAGAAAACCGTTTTAACTGTATCCGCAAAGGTGGCCATACTTGTTATGCCGCTACAGGTGAAAACCGCTACCATTCTATCTTCGGTGGGTTAGAAACTGCTACCAGACCGTGTACACAGGAATGTCCTGCCGCAACTGATATCCCTGCCTATATGGATAAATTGCGTGACGGAAATTGGGATGAAGCAGCCCACATCATTATGCAAGTAAACCCCATGCCCGCCATTACCGGCCGTGTTTGTGCGCATTTCTGCCAATCAGGCTGTAACCGTGCTTTTGAAGACGAGAGCGTTTCCATTCGTGCTGTTGAACGTACATTGGGCGACTATATTTTGGAGAACAGTGATAAGTTTTATACAGCACCTAAAACAGAAACAGGAAAGTCAGTGGCTGTAATTGGCTCGGGTCCTGCAGGTCTTTCTGCTGCATACTATTTGCGCAAAGAAGGGCACCAGGTAACTGTCTATGACAGTCAGGAAGAAGCAGGTGGTATGCTGATGTATGCCATTCCCGCCTACCGGTTGCCGAAAGATATTGTGCGCAAATTTACTAAAGCCCTGGAAAACATGGGGATTAAATTTGTGCTAAACACAAAAGTGGGCGAAGACATTATGCCGGAAGAGCTGGAAAAACAATACGACAGCATTTGCTTCAGCACCGGAACTTGGAAACGTCCTGTCATCGGTATTGCCGGTGAAGAGCTGACAATCTTTGGCCTTGACTTTTTAGTACAGGTCAACAAATGGATGGAAGGAAAAATAGGCTCTGAAGTACTGGTAACCGGTGGTGGTAACGTAGCCATGGACGTAGCTATTACCGCAAAACGCCTGGGAGCGAAAAAAGTTACTTTGGCCTGCCTGGAGCCCAGAGACAGGATGCCGGCCAGTAAAGATGAAGTGGCCAGGGCAGAAGAAGAAGGAATTATCATTATGAATTCCTGGGGCTTATCCAAAGTTGTTGAGGAAAACGGCGTCGTTAAAGGTATGGAACTGAAAAAATGCATCAGCCCCTGGGATGAAACCGGTGCCTTTAATCCGCAATATGATGAATGTGAGAAAATTGTCGTTAATGCGGAAAACATTTTAATGGCTGTGGGGCAACAAGTTGATCTTTCCTTCCTAAGTGAAAAATATCAGATGCAATTGAGCCGCCGTGGTCTGATTGACGTGGCTGAAGATACACAAATGACTTCCCGTGAAGGGGTCTTTGCCAGTGGTGATGCCACCACCGGACCGGCAACAGTTATTGGTGCCATAGCCAATGGACATAAAGCTGCCAACGGAATGAACCGGTACTTGGATGTAGAAAAGCAGCAAAAAGAAACTGTTGAGTCTAATTTCCTTACCTTTGACCCTGAAGGTTTTGACAGGGAAGAGGCACTAAAACTTAAGGAAATTCCCCTGGAAGAACGGAGTATTGACAAGGAGGATGCTTCCACTCCTACGATCGAGGAGGCTCTTGAAGAAGCAAAACGTTGCCGTAACTGCAGCTGCTATACTGTGCATCCTTCCGATACTGTTCCGGCATTAATTGCCCTTGATGCCAAAATTGTAACTAACAAGCGCACAATTCCGGCGGAAAACTTCTTCGCCGTTAAAGCCCCCGGCAGCACTGTGCTGGGTCAGGATGAAATTATTACAGAGATTCAGGTCCCCGCACCTGCCGCCGGGACCAAGAGCTTGTTTATGAAATTCTCCCTGCGCAAATCCATTGACTTCCCCATTGTTAACTGTGCCGTCCAGGTGGGCGGTGACAGCCCGCGGATTTGTCTCAATGCAGTAGCACCGGTACCTTACCGGGCGGTTAAGGCGGAACAAGTTATAGCCGGCAAGGAGCTCAATGAAGAACTTGCCGCTGCCGCCGGGGAGGCCGCCGTTGAAGATGCCCAGCCCTTGGCTGATGCCACATATAAAGTGCAAATTGCTAAGGTTCTCGTCAAACGGGCACTTTTGGCCACACTTGACCAATAAGAAAACATAATAAATCCCCGCGCTGACTTTCAGCCCGGGGATTTTCCCATCAACCGCTGATTTGGCCGGCGGCAAACTGAAGCGGGAGGAAATTATGTGGAAATTATATGATAGTTTAATTGACGCCATTCCTGAAGAAATAAAAGTGGCAGATTTCTTGTGCGGAAACAGTTGGACCATGATCCGGACTGACAAAGGCGGAATCGGCCTGGCCACAACTGCAAAAGAGGTTACACGTAAACCTCTGCTGGACAGACAAATCAAAGGTTTGCCGTTAAAAGAAGTGGCGGAGGCGGCTAAATCGTGGAATATGCTGGAGGCAAGTATAGGTGTGGCTGCTATTAATGCATATTACAATGCTGCCAAGCGGGCTATCCGGCTTGGCATTGCCCATACAGAATGGCAGCATACTGACAGTGAAGCTTTCACGATATTCAAAGACGAAGTCAAAGGGAAAAAAGTTGCTTCGGTGGGGCATTTCCCTCCGGTTGTACAAGCTTTCGGCGCAAACTGTCACTTGTCTGTGCTGGAAAGAAATCCGCAGCCCGGAGATTATCCCGAAGCTGCCTGTGAATATCTTTTACCGGAGCAGGATTATGTTTTTATCACCGGAGAAACTTTAATTTATAAAACACTACCGCGCCTGCTGGTGCTCGCAAAAAAAGCCAAAGTGGTTTTGGTGGGTCCTGTGGCGCCTTTATCTGAAGTACTGTTTAAGTTTGGTGTTAATGTTATTTGCAGTTTTGTGGTTCAGGATCCGCAGTTATGTGATACTATCGTCAGGCGGGGGCTGCTTGCTCCTATTTTTGCCGCGGGAGAAAGAGTCACCTTCTCACAAAATTAATGCAGCTAAAATGTTTTTTATGTGATTTGCGTTGACTTTATCCTTTGTCTGTGGTATAGTTAAAACGCACTTTTTGTTAGTGTAGCCAAGAAGAAGCCACCGCTTCTCACCCCAAGGCTAACGCCGCCAGGGTTATGAACGCAAGTACAATTGTGTTTAATTATGTGTGAAAGCAGGTGGAGGCACCTGCTTTTTCTTATCCCAAAAACTTCCAGGAGGTGATAACTTATTAGTAAGGATCTGCTTGTAAATGAACAAATCCGTGCCAAGGAAGTACGGGTAATAGACCCGGAGGGTAAGCAACTGGGGATAATGCCCTTAAATGAAGCTTTGCAAGTGGCTGCAGATTATAATCTGGATCTGGTAGCTGTTTCTTTGCAGGCTAAACCGCCCGTCTGCCGAATCATGGATTTTGGTAAATACAAGTTTGAACAGAGTAAACGGGAAAAAGAGGCACGTAGGAATCAGAAACAAATCACAATTAAAGAAGTCAAAATTCGTCCTAACATTGAAGAGCACGACTACAATGTCAAACTTAAAAACGCACGGCGTTTTTTACAAAGCGGCGATAAAGTTAAAGCAACCATTATGTTCCGGGGCCGTGAAATAACACATCCGGAATTGGGACAAAAATTGCTTCTGCGTATTGCCGAGGATGTAAAAGATTTGGGCAGTGTAGAACGTGTACCGAAAGTTGAAGGACGCAACATGGTAATGATTCTGGCGCCGAAATCCAGCTAGAAGTTTAGGAGGGTATAAATATGCCTAAAATGAAAACACATCGTGGAGCTGCCAAGCGTTTTAGAAAGACAGGCAGTGGCAAGTTTAAGCGCAGCCATGCCTATAAAAGCCATATTTTAGAAAAGAAAAGCCCCAAACGTAAACGGCGTCTGCGTAAAAACACTGTTGTAAGTGCTGCAGAAACTAAACGCGTTGCAAAAATGCTCCCCTATTAAATAGTCTACTCACTGAAGCAAGGAGGGTTTTGTCATGCCTAGGGTAAAACGCGGTGTTGTCACGCGTAGAAGACATAAAAAAATTATCAAACTGGCAAAAGGATACTTTGGTGCGAAAAGTAAATTGTTCCGTGTCGCTAATCAAGCTGTAATGAAGTCCCTTGCCTACGCTTACCGTGACCGCCGTCTGCGCAAACGGGATTACCGGAAACTGTGGATTGCACGTATTAACGCGGCCGCCAGAATGAACGGCCTTTCCTACAGCCGTTTTATTAGCGGCTTGAAGCGGGCTGGTGTTGATATTAACCGTAAAATGTTGGCGGATCTGGCCGTAAATGACGCAGCCGGTTTTTCCGAATTAGTCGGTATCGCTAAAGAAAATTTATAATTTTTCATTTAAGTCAGAAGCATAACTTCTGACTTCATCTTTTTTACTTGCTTTTCTGGCAAGCGGGGGTTGAAGGGGAGGCGTATGCGTATTATTACAAGCTTGCAGAATCAACAGTTGAAGCTGTATCGCAGTTTGGAAAAACGCAAATTCAGAAAAAAGCTGGATCTGATCCCGCTGGAAGGTGTAAGGTTGATTTCAGATGCTTTGCAGCGGGGAATAGTTCCGGAAACCGTTTTTGTGCGTGAAAATGTGAATCTGCCCTTTCTACATGCTTTGCCTGCACAAACAAAAGTTTTAACAGTGGAAGGTAAAATTTTTGACCAAACGGCTTTTACAGAATCACCACAAGGTATTCTGGCCATAGTTAAAAAGCCGCAAGTGTCTCTGGACAATATTTTTGCCGGGGAACCTGCTTTAATTCTTGTAGTAGATCGGGTGCAGGATCCGGGCAATCTGGGCACGATGCTGCGTTCGGCAGCCGCTGCCGGAGCAAGCGGGGCAGTGATGCTCCCGCAAACGGTAGATCCCACTAATCCTAAAGCATTGCGGGCATCCATGGGCACATATTTTTCACTGCCGGTGGTGGAAACAGATTTTCCGCGGTTATATGAAGCTTTGCAAAAACGCCGGATTTTACTGGTAACGACCACAAACAGTGATGCTGTTGTTTATCACAGTTTCGACTGGACAAAATCTGTAGCGGTGGTGGTGGGCAATGAAGGTAGCGGCATTTCCGCTGAAATTGAGGCGGTAGCCGATGTTGCCGTTACTATTCCCATGTCACACGCCGTGGAATCTTTAAATGCAGCAACAGCCATGTCTGTGTTATTTTTTGAAGCCGCACGGCAAAGATACGGGTAAACAAGAAAGACACATCATAAAAAAATAAACGCGAAGTGTCTTTCTTGTTTCAATGACCTCCATATGCTATAATAAGAGCAGTTCCATTCCCAACATAAGGAGTGGTCATTAGTGATAAGTGCAAAATTATTTTGGCTCATTTTTGAACGCACAGGCTCCATAGCAGCGTATCTGCTCTACAAACAGCTTCTTGAAGCGCAAATATGATTAAAGCGATGACGGGACGAGTAGGTCAACACTTGCGTTTACAGGGAAAGACGCCTTGACTGAGAGCGCCTAATGCAAATTGACTGAAGTTCCTCCCTGATGCTGCCGGACTGAAGGGCAACTGTGTAGGTCCGGACGGATGCTCCCGGTAAAGAGCTGTGAGTGAGTATATTCAGCTATGCTAATTTGGGTGGTACCGCGGAAGAGAGCTTTCGTCCCTTAGTGGGGGCGTTTTTTTATTACTTTTTTCGGAAAGGAGTGGTTTTTCATGCAGGAACAATTAGCCGAGATTGCGAAAAACGCGCGTTCTGAAATTAATGCTGCACAAACTGAAGAAGATCTCAAAAAAGCGCAGGTACGTTACCTGGGTAAAAAAGGAGAGATAACTACAGTTTTGCGCGGCATGGGCAAACTCTCTCCTGAAGAAAGACCGGTGATAGGCAGTTTAGCCAATCAGATTCGTGATGAAATAACGACTCTTTTAAAAGAGCGTGAAGAAAATCTGCGCCAGGAGGCCCGCAAAAGGCAAATGGAAGCGGACAGAGTTGATGTTACTCTGCCGGGACGGCCGGTTGCCCAGGGCTTTTTACATCCTTTAACACAAGTGATCGAGGAGATTTGTGATATTTTTCTGGGCATGGGTTTTTCCATTGCCGAAGGGCCGGAAGTGGAAACAGACTATTATAATTTTGAAGCGCTCAATTTACCTAAAGACCATCCGGCCAGAGATATGCAGGATTCTTTTTATTTTCAGCCGGAGATGCTTTTACGTACACATACTTCCCCCATGCAAGTCAGGACGATGGAAAAAGTGGCGCCTCAGGTGCCTGTACGGATTATTGCTCCCGGTAAAGTTTACCGCCGGGATGATGATGCTACACACTCACCCATGTTTCACCAGATTGAAGGATTAGCTATCGATTACGATATCTCCCTGGCGGACTTAAAGGGAACTCTTCTATCTTTTGCCAGACAGATGTTTGGCCCCAAGCAACAGGTACGTTTGCGGCCCAGCTTTTTCCCCTTCACAGAACCAAGTGCGGAAGTGGATATTGCCTGTGTGATTTGTGAAGGCAGTGGTTGTAATGTCTGCAAACATACAGGTTGGATAGAAATTTTAGGTTCAGGCATGGTTCATCCGAAAGTATTAGCCATGTCCGGCTATGACCCGGAAGAACATACAGGTTATGCTTTTGGCATGGGCATTGAGCGCATAGCCATGTTAAAATATGGTGTTAATGATTTGCGCTTATTTTTCCAAAACGATCTGAGAATGCTGCGTCAATTTCGCTAGATGATGTTTGAGGAGGTTGTTTTATGCGTGTTCCTTATACTTGGTTAAAAGATTTTGTTGACTTGGAGCTGTCTGCCCAGGAACTGGCCGATGTACTTACTCATGCCGGTATTGAAGTTGATGAAATAACATCCCTGCAACTGAATTTTAGCGGAGTTGTCGTAGCAGAGGTGCTTTCTGTAGAGAAGCATCCTGATGCCAATAAGTTGTTTGTTGTCCGGGTCAATGACGGCAATGAGGAAAAGACTGTAGTTGCCGGTATTGATAATTTTGCCCCTGGAGATAAAGTGCCGCTGGCGCAACCCGGTGCAGTGCTGCCCGGTGGTATGAAAATCAGAAAAGCCAAACTGCGTGGTATCGAGTCAAACGGGATGCTTTGTTCAGCAGAGGAATTGGATTTGCCGTTAAGCCCCGGTCTAGACGGAGTTTTAGTTTTAGATGCTGAGGCACCGGTGGGTGCTCCCCTTGAAGAAGCACTGTATTTAAATGATCCTATTTTAGTCCTGGATTTGACTCCCAACCGGGCTGATTGCTTGGGGTTAATTGGCGTTGCCTACGAAGTGGCGGCTTTGACCGGCAAAAAGGTGCAACTGCCCAATAATAATTTGCAGGTAACAAAGGCACAACTTCCTGTGCCACGCATAAAAATTGAAGCAGAGGATTTATGTAACCGTTATGTGGGATTGGTAATCAGGGACGTAAAAACAGAACTTTCCCCTATTTGGTTGCAGGTACGCCTCTTGCAGGCCGGCATCAGGCCCATTAGTAATATTGTTGATGTGACTAACTATGTCATGTGGGAATACGGCCAGCCCTTACATGCATTTGATTATGATACGCTTACTGATCACAGTATTATCGTCCGCCGGGCCGAAGCCGGCGAAATACTGACAACACTGGATAATACAGAGCGGAATTTAACTCCGGAAATGCTGGTGATTGCCGACACAAAACGGGCAGTAGGGTTGGCCGGCGTAATGGGCGGCTTGGAAACAGAAGTTACGGAAAACACTAAAAATGTCTTTTTAGAATCAGCACATTTTGCTGCTGCAAATATTCGCCGGACAGGGCGTGCTTTAGGGCTCTACTCGGAAGCACAACAGCGCTTTGAAAAAGGCGTTGATGTTAACGGCTGCGCCGAGGCTATTCGCCGTGCTGCTCGCCTGCTTGAAATTTTAGGCGTGGGCAGTGTAGACGGTGAAGTAATTGACGAATATATTAGCCCGCGTTTTCCGAAAAAAATCAGTATGCGTCCGCAACGTGCCCGGAAACTATTAGGCCTGGAAATTTCGCAACTGGAGATGGCTAATATTTTTACCCGCCAGGGTTTTCAGGTGGAAGAAGGGACACAGTTGCACGTTACCGTTCCCACCTTGCGTGCCGATTTACAGGAAGAAGTGGACTTAATTGAAGAAGTTGCCCGTATTTACGGCTATGATAAAATTGATACGACTTTGCCCAAAGGTGTGATTACACAGGGAAGTCTCACCGGAAAGCAGCGTGCTTTGCGGAAAGTAAAAGCAGTTCTTACCGGTTGCGGTTTAACGGAAGCCATTTGCTATTCTTTTGTCAGTCCGCACCAGTTTGAAAAACTTTGCTTGCCTGAAGACAGCCCCTTGCGCCATGTTTTAAAAATCTCCAATCCCCTGTCTGAAGAGCAAAGTGTGATGCGAACAATGCTTGTTGGCGGCCTGCTGGATGTTTTAGTTTACAATCAAAACCGTAATGAACATAATCTTAAGTTATTTGAAATTGGTTCCGTTTTCTTACCGGCAGAAGAGCCTTTAGCCACATTACCGGCAGAACCTACTATGCTTGGGATCACATTAATGGGTGCTTTTCCGGTAGAGCATTGGCAACAAAAACCTGTACCGACTGATTTCTTTGAACTCAAGGGTATTATTGAAGTATTATTGGAACGCCTGGGGGTTACAGATTCAGTGTTTTCTGCCTGTGAATTGCCTTGGTGCCAGCCCGGTCAGACGGCCGCTTTGTCCGTAGGCACGGAACAGGTAGGATGGCTGGGGCGCATTCACCCTGATGTGTTGGATAATTATGATCTGGAGCAACCTGTTTTTGCCGCGGAGATTAACCTGGAGCAGCTTCTGCAGCATGTACGTTTAACCGCCGAATATTTGCCGCTGCCGCGTTATCCGGCTGTACTGCGGGATTTGGCCGTGGTAGTTCCGGACACCGTTACAGCCAAGGAAGTAATCGATGTGATTTATGAAGCAGGCGGAGAGCTGGTGGAAGATGTGACTCTCTTTGATTTGTACAGAGGCCCGCAAATTCCGGAAAACTGCCGCAGTTTGGCTTTTGCCGTAACTTATCGTGACTTAAACCGCACTTTAAGTGATGATGTGGTAACAGATTTGCATCAACAGATTGAGACGACTCTACAGGAGCGCCTGGGAGCAAAGCTGCGCAGTTAGCCATTGGGTCGTCAAGATATGGGAGGAAAAGCTGCTTTCAGCAGTCTTGGCAGGATTTTACTGCATGAAGAGCGAAATGAAAGAAAAACGGCTGGGGAGGATGCCGCATGACTGAAGAAAAAAAGAATCGGGTAAACGTAAAAATTTATTATGAAGAATATGCCATGTGCGGCACGGCAACGCCTGATTATCTGAAACGGTTGGCCCAATATGTTGACGATAAAATGCAGCAAATAGGGGAAGCAAACAAGAGGCTCGGCACCAGTAAAGTGGCAGTTTTGACGGCAGTTAATTTAGCTGATGAATTGTTTCGTGCCCGCAAGCGGTTGCGGGAACTGGAATCTCGTTTGAATAAGAAGAATGCCAAATGAACTGGCTGGATGCTCTCCTGGTAGCGGTGGTGGTGTTTTTTGCTCTGGCAGGTGCGCAAAAAGGTTTTGTACGCCAGCTATTCGGTGTAATCGGCACAATCGCCTCTTATTTAGTCGCCATTTACTATGGAAAGGAATTTATCCTCCAGATTAGTAGATTTGTCCCCTTAACAAAATGGTTTCCGCAATGGTTTGAGCAGACTACTTTGTTAGGTTTTAGTTTAGGCGATGTGCTACTGCGCCTGCTCGGCTTCTTCCTGCTCTTCAGCCTGATACGCCTTTTATTTTCTGTGACCGGAGATACCGTACATGCGCTTTTTAACCTGCCGCTTTTGGGTCTGGTAAATAGCATTGGTGGTATGCTATTCGGCGCAGTGCAAGGTATACTGATTGTTTTAATCCTGGTTGCCGCAGCCAGACTTACTCACATTCCTTTTTTAATAGAAGCTTTGGGGGAATCTATGATTGCCCCCAGGATATTTGCAGTTTTGCCGGTTGTTTATGAACAGATGAAAACATTACTTTTAACCGGCAGAAGTATGTGAAGAGTTTGCCGCCGCCTGTTCATAAGCGGCGGTTTTTGTTTTATATTTTTTTTGAACCTGCGGGCAAGCTAAACTGTATTAAAAGTTCGGAGTGATGTACGTGCAAAATCAAGACGTGGCAAAGATTCTTAACCGTGCTGCCCGTATCCTGGCTTTACGTGGAGAAAACCGTTACCGTATCCGCGCCTACCAACGGGCAGCCCAGGCTGTGGCTGCCTTACCGGAAAATATTGAGGAGATTGTAAAGCAGAACCGGCTGCAAAAGATAGAAGGCGTGGGCAAGGCGCTGGCGGCTAAAATAGAGGAAATTGTCAGTACGGGTAAATTGGCCCTGCTGGAAAAACTGGAACAGGAAACTACGCCAGCAGGGAACAATAAGGAAATTCTTTTGGCGTGGGCGTTAGCATTTTGTCAGGATTTCCTGCCTGAATTAAAGAAACTTGCCGCCGTGAAAAAGGTAGCAGTTACAGGGGAAATGCGCCGCCGCCAGGAAACAGTACAAGAAATAAATTTTTTATTGGTTTCAAAAGATGTGGAAGCAACTAAAATGGCAATCTGTAGGCACCAGCAATTACACCGGCAAGAATGGGAGCAATACAGCTGCAGGGCGGTACACAGTTTTGGGGTCAGACTGCGTCTCGATTTAGTTGTGGAAGCTGATTATATACAACAACTATGGCTGGCAACAGGCTCTCAAGAACATGTAAAAGCAGTTGCCAGGTTAGTTTATGAAAAAACAGGTTTAAATCTGTTACAAGCGCTACCTTTTGCTAATAGCTTTTCTTTTGCTACAGAGGCAGATATTTATAAATTAGCCGGCTTGCCGCTAATTGAGCCGGAATTACGGGAAAACCGCGGGGAAATTGCTGCCGCCCAAACAGGAGAGCTTCCTATATTGATCAGAGCAGAAAATTATAAAGGTGATTTGCATATACACACAAATTGGAGCGATGGAACCGCCTCCATTGAAAAAATGGCAGAAAAGGCAGTGGAAATGGATTACGAATATATTGCCATCACAGATCATTCCCAGTCTTTAAAAGTAGCCAGGGGTTTGTCTATACAGCGTTTAGCGGAACAAAAGGCATATCTGGCCAAACTGCAAGCAAAGTATAATTTGCGTATTTTTTGTGGCATTGAAGTTGATATTCTTGATGACGGTTCCTTGGATGCACCCGATGAAATTTTAGCTCAACTTGATGTGGTGGTTGCTTCCGTGCATAGCGGCTTTCGGCAAAGTCGTGAAAAACTTACCTTCCGGATCTGCAAAGCCATGCAAAACCCTTATGTACAAATCCTGGGACACCCCACCGGCAGATTGCTGGGGCACAGAGACCCATATGATGTTAATATTGACGAAATTCTGCGTACTGCCAAAGCCACCGGTACTATCCTGGAAATTAACTCCTCGCCGGATCGTTTGGATATAACAGACAAAATTGCTTTACAGGCAAAAAAGGCAGGTATTAAAATGGCTGTCAATACTGATGCACACAGTCCGCTGGAGATGGACAATATAGATTTAGGTTTATCTGTTGCCCGCCGAGGTTGGTTAAATGCGAATGATGTCGTGAATACCGTGCCAGCAAGAGAAATTCTTGACTGGTTGCACAGGAAAAGAACCGGTTAACTCTGAAAGTTAGAGCAGGGAAGTGTTTTCATTGAAGCGAATGTATAAAAACAGTCTCCAAAGAGATTTTTTTACACATCCGACGCCAACTGTGGCCAGGATGCTTTTGGGCAAGATTTTAATTCGCGAGTCAGAGCAGGGAATCACTGCCGGCCGCATTGTGGAAACAGAAGCCTATCTTTTTAAAAATGATCCCGCCTGCCATGCCGCCCGAGGAGAAACTGCCCGTAATGCAGCCATGTTTGGACCAGCCGGCACGGCATATGTTTACCTTATTTATGGCATCCACTATTGTTTTAATGTGGTTACGGCAAGGAAAGGGGAAGGGGAGGCAGTATTAATTCGAGCCCTGGAACCTTTAGTGGGGCTTGATTTGATGCGTCAGCGGCGTGGTCAGGTGCCACTGCGGAAATTAGCCTCCGGCCCGGGGAACTTATGCCGGGCTATGGCCATTAATGTTGCCCATAACGGTCATGATTTGCGCCGGCCTCCTTTATACCTGGCAGATGACGGCTACGAGGCTAAAGAAATTATTACTACCACACGCATTGGGATTTCGCAGGCAACAGATCTGCCTTTACGCTACTATTTAGCCGATAACCCTTACGTGTCAAGGAAGTGATTATGCTGGAAAGAGAAATAAAACTTTTGGAATTTGATAAAATCCGGCTTTCCCTGGTGGAGCAATGTGAAACTGCCATGGGACAAGAACTGGCGGAAGATTTAATTCCCACTGCCGAAATAGAGCTCTGCCGGCGCTGGCAGGCGGAAACATCGGAAGCAGTTTCACTAATGAAGCGTTACCACCTGGACCTGGAACCGGTGACAGATATCCGCCGCTTTTTACCGCTGGCAGCCAGAGGCGGCATGCTGGGGGAAGAGCAACTATGGGCGGTGCTTCGTCTTTTGCTGGCAGTGACAAAAGTAAAAGTATTCTTTCGGGAAAAGGAAGGCTACCCTATTTTGCAAGGTCTGGTGAAGCGTCTGGATCCGTTGCCCGAATTAAGGGAATTATTGCGGCAGTCTCTTGATGACGAAGGTAAACTGAAAAGCAGTGCCAGCCCGGAATTAGAGCGGCTAACACGGGCTATTAATACGGGTGAAAGAAATCTACGCGAGCGTTTTGATCGTTTTGTGAAAAACCCGTCAGCCCAAAAATATCTGCAGGAAAGCTTAATAACCATGCGGGGAGACCGCTTGGTGGTGCCTGTACGGGTTGAATACCGGGCGCAAGTGCCGGGCGTGGTACATGATCAGTCTGCCAGTGGAGCAACTATTTTTGTTGAACCCCTCTGGGCCGTTGAAACCAATAATAAATTGGCCGTGCTCCGCCGGGAAGCAGAAAAGGAAAAGGAAAGAATTTTACTGAACTTGTCCCAAAAAGCAGGTGATGCGGCCGAGATTTTAAATGAAACTTTAAATTTATACGCCGAACTGGATTTTATTTTGGCCAAAGGTCGTTTAAGTTTAAAGTTAAAAGCTGTTGAGCCGGATTTAAATGATACAGGATATATTAAGCTGGTTAATGGCAGACATCCTCTATTGGTGGGAGAAGTGGTGCCCATTTCTTTGGAGCTGGGACACCACATCAAGACTTTGGTGATAACGGGACCAAATACAGGCGGAAAAACAGTAACGCT
Organism: Bacillota bacterium; assembly: GCA_012523945.1. GTDB lineage: Bacteria > Bacillota > Dethiobacteria > Dethiobacterales > Dethiobacteraceae > JAAYSO01. The sequence continues at coordinate 5,183 of JAAYSO010000038.1, read as the reverse complement.
AAAAACTGTAGGACTGTTTGCGATGCTTGCCCAAAGCGGCCTGCATATTCCTGCTGACGAAGGTACAGAATTAGCAGTTTTCCCACAAATATTTGCCGACATAGGTGATGAACAAAGTATAAGCCAGTCCTTATCAACATTTTCGGGGCATATGAAAAATATTATTGAAATATTGGAGAATTTAAATGGCGGGGCTTTAGTTTTGCTTGATGAAATCGGTGCAGGTACAGACCCGACTGAAGGTGCAGGATTAGCCATGGCAATTTTGGAATATCTGCATCAGAACAAAGCTATTACTATAGCCACCACTCATTACAGTCAACTAAAAACTTTTGCCTATATAACGCCCGGGATGGAAAACGCCTCGGTAGAGTTTGATGTAGCCACACTGCGGCCCACTTACCAGCTGCTGGTGGGTGTGCCTGGAGTAAGTAATGCCTTTGCCATTGCTAAGCGTTTGGGCTTATCAGAAGAAATAATCGCACGAGGCCGGGAATTTTTGACGCGGGAAGAAAAAAATTTAGAGGAATTGGTAGCCGACCTGGTTGCAGATCGCAAGCGTTTGGAATATGTATCCCGCCAGGCAGAAGATGAACGCAGGCAGGCACAAAGTCTGCTTTTGCAAGTGAAGGAAGAAAAAGCAGAATTAGAACGTCGCAAAGAGGAGATTTTGGCTAAAGCCAGAAATGAAGCACTGGAAGTAGTAGTACGCGCTAAACGGGAAGCACAGCAAATTCTCAAAGAATTGCGTAAAATGCGCTACAGTGAAGCTAAACCTTCCGGTGAAGAGGTAGAAGCGCTGGGCAGATCAATGGAAGATTTAGTTGAAGAAGTGCATGCTTTGGCTGCGCCGCCTGCGGAGCAGACGGAGCTAAAGCCCGAGGATCTAACCGGCGGCAGGGAAGTGATGGTAAGAAGTCTGGGGCAGAGAGGGACAATTGTGGAAGTTAGCGGCAAAACCGTTCAGGTTCAAATCGGTCCCATGCGCGTTACTGTTGAGGTAGATGATTTGGCTCCTGTGGCGGAGCCGGAGAAAAAAGAAAAAACCCCAAGGAGGGTAACGACGCTTTATGTGGCAAAAAATGTGTCCCGGGAACTGGATTTACGCGGCTTAACACTTGATGAAGCCATTTTGAAGGTGGATATGTATCTAGACGAAGCCGCCGTTTCCTCGCTGAAAGAAGTACGGCTTATACATGGTAAGGGAACCGGACGCCTTCGTGCCGGACTCCGGCAGCACCTGCATAAGCACCCCCGCGTTGCTTCACAGCGTTTGGGACATCCGGCTGAAGGCGGTACCGGGGTAACTGTTGTAGAGCTAAAATAAAGGGCTGGTGCAGCTAAACTTTTGTTCAGCTGCACCAGCCCTTTTCTTATTTTACCTTTCTTGTCGGTCTAGTGTCCCCGATGTCTTCCCTCTTCCTCGTGCTCCGGTTCTTCCGGTTCGTCGGGATCTTGGGAGGGATTTGGTTCTTCCGGCTCGCGTGGGTCATGCGGCTCTTCAGTTTCCTCAAAGTCACTGCGTACATTTACAGTAGTCGTGACCGGAGCTGATTCAAGCCCGTCGGCGTCCACAGCGATAATTTGATAGGTGTAGGTGCCGGGAAGAAATACCCGATCGGTATACTTTACCCCCAAGATCGGTTCGGAAACCAGCCTGGTAAATTCACTGTCTTGCGGACCTTTGCGGGCAAGCCAGTAACCACCGGCATTAGGAGTAGGAGTCCATTTCAATAGGATATCGCCGTTGAGGCTAATCTGTTGGGCAGTAAAATTGGTGACCCCGCTGGGGGGAGTGGTGAAATCATGTTTATCACATGTTTCCGTAGGCGGCATGAGGGCGGCATCTTCCGGGATACGGCCAACTCTGCCAGGCCAACGATCATCTGTAGCGATATAAGGAGGCCGGTTAAGGAAGACTTTTCTTTCTCTAACAGGACAAAATTCTGAAGCTAGCAAACCTGTTTCTGTACAGATTTCAAACTCAACATGCAGGCCACAGGTGGTGGAAGGAAGCTGATCACGCGTAAACCAGTCGGTGACAATATCAGATTCGGGACAGAATTCGCCCGGACGCATGCCGCTCTTTTTACAAACGGCGGCACTGCGAAGCGTTGAAGGTCGGGTAAACTCATTTGCCGGTAATCCCTCATGGATGGCATTTAAAATAGGATTCATAAATTTACCCACGATTTCAAAGGAGCGGTAATTTCCTTCCTTACCTTGGGGCCAAGAATCTTCACCTAGCCAAAACGCAGTTACATAGTCCGGTGTATAGGCTGCTACCCAGGCATCGCGGGCATACTCACTGGTTCCTGTTTTTACAGCCACCGGCCGACCGATACGCAATGAGGTTGCTGTCCCATAACGGGCTGTATCAAGCAGACAGCTTGTAGTAAGCCAAGCTGCCTCCGGGGAGAGAATTTCTTCTCTGTTTGGTTCATGCTCATAGATAACTTTACCGTTGCTATCAACAATTTTAGTAATAGTCGTAAAATCTGTGCGGATGCCTTCATTGGCTAAAACGGCAAAAGCTTGAGCCACATCCCAGGGACTTACTCCTCTATAGAGACCGCCTACAACCATGGAAAGTCCAAGGTCGTGTTCATCGTCAAAGCTTGTTATGCCCATGCGCTTGGCATAGTCTTTCCCGGTCTCGACGCCCAACTGGTTTAGTACATGAATGGCCGGCAAGTTTAGAGAGTGAGCCATTGAATAACGGGCTGTCACTAAACCTAAAAAGCGCATGGTATAGTTGTTAGGATAATAAGGAGGGATACCGGCAAATTCCGTAGGTGCGTCATCTAAAACTGTTGCCGGAGAAATTAAGCCTTCGTTAATGGCGGGGGCATAGGCAAGGATAGGTTTTAAAACCGATCCGGCCTGCCATCTTCCTTCAGTAGCCCGATTAAATGAACCGATACTTTCATTTTCCCGACCACCGAAAATAGCTACCACATTCCCCGTCTCCGGTTCTGCAACCACTACAGCCGTTTGCGGTTGGACCGGTTTGCCTTCTTCCCGCACATTTTTACTGTACATCTCTGGGTTGTCGAGAATATCGGTAAGTGCCTGCTGAATTCTTTGATCAAGAGTGGTGTAAATATGCAGGCCCGAGGTATAAATATGCGCCTGTATTTCTCCTTGAGTCATATGCTCATAGTCGGGTAATGTTTGTAATATTTTTGGTGCTTCATCCAAAACAACATGATCAATAAACCAAGGGTGCGGGTAAGAGCGTTTAGGAATACCGGCTAATTTCAATTCTTCAGCAGCTGCTGCCTCGGCTTCCGCCTTAGAAATCATACCAACCTCAACCATGCGGTTGAGGATTATTTTTTGTCTCTTTTTTGCTTCCTCAAGATTTCTGTATGGGGAATATCTTCCCGGCAAGTTGGGTATTCCTGCCAACATTGCAGCTTCCGCCAGTGTCACATCTTTAGCGCTTTTATTAAAATATGTTTGCGCTGCCGCCTCAACACCATAAGCATTATAATCAAAAAAGATGCGGTTTAAATAAAACTCTAGAATTTCCTCCTTGCTAAAAAGCTTTTCCAACCTGTAGGCGATATATATTTCCTGTATTTTGCGTTTAGGTGTGCGTTCCGGAGTGAGAAAGGTATCTTTTACAAGTTGTTGTGTAATAGTACTACCACCCTGAATGACACCGCTCTTTTTCACAAAGTTATTCCAAACGGCACGCATAATACCACGAAGGTCGAAACCCGGATGTTCAAAAAAGCGATCGTCTTCAATGGCAATAAAAGCATTTACTAAATGGGGTGACATTTCATCCAAAGTAAGGATAACGCGGTTCTCGGCACCCATTAAAGGTGTAACCAGATTGCCCTCCCGGTCATAAAGAAATGATGTTTTGGCAGGATCCAATTGATTAAGATCAATCGGGGGCAAATCAGCCATCATGTATTTAACTGCGGCATAGGCAGTAATGGAAGCCACTGTTGCCAAAATAACAAAGAGTATCACAAGAACGGAAAATAAGCGTTTTAGTTTGAGTTTTTTTGTTTGTTTTTTTCTACCTCTTGTAGTGTAGTTTTTTCTCCCTTTTCTAGGCATAATCTTTCTCCTTTCCCAAAGAGGAGTGTTTGTTGGGAAACAATTTTCTTTAATTTATCTGAAACTCTCTACCGATTATACCATACCTTTTAAAAGAGGGTAAACGTTAAATCGTTGACGATATACGATAATCTTCCGGTAAAATTACCACCTTTAAGTACTATGTTGCGGAATTATGTCTGGAGATGTCACCTTTATTGAGTTGTTTCATATAATGTACGGGGAGTGATGTGCTTTGTTGCCACAGCGGTTCAAGCTGAGCCGGCAAGCCAGGACTTTCTTTCTTTTGTCGATCATTATTTTTATTATAATTCGCAGTTTTCTTTTTTTAGAGCGCAATATTCGTCCTACGGTTTGGGCACTTGCCAAAGTTAAGGCGGAAGCTTTGGCGGTTCAAGCCATTAATACAGCTGTTCTTGAGAAAGTTGCACAGCAAATTAATTATCAGGATCTTATTCAGATCACAAAGGATAAGGACGGAAGAATTGTTTTTGCGCAGGTGAACAATATTAAAGTAAACAGTATCTGTGCAGAGACAGCCTTACATGCGCAAAAAGCACTAAATGAATTGGAAAAAGAAAAAATCGCAATTCCTTTAGGTCAAATTTTTGACAGCTATATTTTCGCACATTCAGGACCTAAAATTCCGGTTCGTCTGGCACCGGTGGGGTATATTAATACGGAAGTTATTGACCGGTTTGAAGACGCCGGTATCAATCAAGTGCGCCACAAAATATACCTGGAAGTTCAAGCCGTAGTCAGAATTGGCATACCTCTTTTATCTGATCGGGCAGAGATTATTACCACTGTACCTATTGTTGACGCTATTTACCCGGGTAAAGTTCCGGACACAGTCATTAACCTGGATTTTTCCGGGGGCTCTTAGAAAACAAAGAGAATAAGAATACAAAAAGTAAATAAAAAACAGTGCCTTTACGATGTTGACAAACCTTTTAATTCATGGTACGATATGTTTCGTGCTGAATCTACAAAAACAAGTTACCATGCCTAAAAAAGCAAAAGTGACAACAACAGCTTTGCCAGAAAATAGTTGTTGACATACAGCTTGCGGGCTGGTAAGATAGAGTTCCGGCCTTGAAACGGCA
>JAAYSO010000037.1 GCA_012523945.1 Bacillota bacterium | reverse complement strand
TTGAGTGAGTGTTAACTTGCATCGGGATCTTGCTTTCAGTTATAATGAGAGCTAGTGAATATTTGGTCGCAAACACATTCAAGGAGGTGAGCTTTATTGGCAAACGGCTCTCAAAAGAAAAAAACGAAAAACAAACCCAGGAAAACCAAAAAAATTCAGATCATCCCCTTGGGCGGAATTGGGGAGATCGGTAAAAATATGTATGTTCTTCGTTATGAGGACGAGATTATAATCATTGATTGCGGTCTGGCTTTTCCTTCAGACGAGATGCTTGGCATTGATATAGTCATTCCGGATATCACCTATTTATTAGAAAACAAGGATAAAATTAAAGCCATTTTACTGACGCACGGGCATGAAGATCATATCGGGGCGCTGCCCTATGTGCTCCAGCAGATTAACGTACCTGTCTACGGCACCAAACTGACGTTGGGTTTGGTGGAAGTAAAATTGCGCGAGCATAATATGTTACACGATTGCTCTTTAAATGTCATCAGTGCAGAAGACAGGCTGGAAATAGGTGTCTTTAAAATTGAATTTTTCCGGACCAACCACAGTATACCTGATTCCATCGGCATCGCCGTCAAAACCCCGGTAGGCACGGTTGTCTACACGGGCGATTTCAAATTTGACCAGACTCCTGTCAATGGCAAGCCGACAGATTATTATCGCTTGGCACGTTTTGGGGAAAGAGGTGTACTTGTTGTCCTTTCCGACAGCACAAATGCAGAACGCCCCGGCTTTACTTTGTCCGAAAGGGAAGTGGGCAACTCAATCCTGGAGATTTTTAGAACTGCAAAACAGCGTATCATTTTAGCAACATTTGCTTCCAATATTCATCGGATCCAACAAGTAATCGATGCAGCTGTTCACTATAAAAGAAAAGTTGCCGTGGTGGGACGGAGTATGGTAAACGTAGTCTCCATAGCTCAGGAATTGGGCTACCTGCAAGCGCCTGAAGGCACCATCATTGATATTGACGAAATGAATACCATGCCTCCCCACAAAACAGTTATTCTTACCACAGGCAGCCAGGGGGAGCCAATGTCTGCCCTGACACGGATCTCCCGCAATGAACATCGTAAGGTAGAAATAATGCCAGGTGATACGGTGATTATTTCAGCCACACCTATCCCCGGTAATGAAAAGCTGGTCTCACGTACCATCGATAATTTGTTTACACTGGGTGCCAATGTGATCTATGAAAGCATTTCAGGCGTTCATGTCTCGGGACACGGCTCACAGGAAGAACTTAAATTAATGCTTAATTTACTGAAACCGAAATATCTTATCCCTGTACACGGCGAGCCACGGCATTTAATTCACCATGCCAAACTGGCAACTAAAGTAGGCATTCCTGAGGAGAATATCTTTGTTGTTGAGAACGGTAAAATCCTGGAATTTACTTCTCGCTCTGGCCGTGTCACCGGCTCGGCAACTTCCGGCAAGATTCTAGTTGACGGCTTAGGCATCGGTGATGTAGGCAATATTGTCCTGCGGGACCGCAGACTTTTATCTGAGGACGGAATTTTTATTGTGGCACTTACCATCGAGAAAGACACAGGACAAATTATTGCCGGGCCTGAAATCTATTCCCGTGGTTTTGTTTATGTGCGTGAGTCAGAGAGTTTAATGGATGAATCACGTGCACATGTCTGCAAAACCTTGGACAAGGTGGTAAACGGTGCTAAAACCGACTGGTCTTTGGTGAAAAACCAGATCAGGGATGCTCTTAGCCGCTATATTTGGGAAAAAATGCGTCGCAGGCCCATGATTTTACCTATCATTATGGAAATATAGCCCTTTGGTTGCGGAAAAGCACAAGGCAAGTATAAGTATGGGGCAAGGCGAAATACTAGTACAGAGACCTCAAAGAGGAAGTGATGCCGTCATGAAATCATTTAAAAGACATAAAAAACCGCAAATAAGACGGCGCCCAGTGCCTGATCCGCCCAAGGAAGAAACTCAAAATGAGGAAAACACCCTGCAAAATATCAATCAGCTGGGGCAGACAAATATTGCTACGCTGCAGCCGGAAAGCGGGATTCATACTATCTCCATTATTGGACAGATTGAAGGCCACTTGACCCTCCCCCCGCAAAACAAGACGACCAAATATGAACATGTGATTCCACAGCTTGTGGCCATTGAGCAAAATCCCAATATTCACGGCCTGCTCGTCATCCTTAACACAGTGGGGGGAGATGTGGAGGCAGGCTTGGCTATTGCCGAGCTGATAGATACTTTGTCAAAACCAACAGTATCTTTGGTTTTAGGCGGGGGCCACAGTATTGGTGTGCCTATTGCCGTCAGTGCCGACTACTCATTTATTACTGAAACCGCCACGATGACTATCCACCCAATTCGCTTAAGCGGCCTCGTCATCGGTGTACCGCAAACTTATGAATACCTGGATAAAATGCAGGACAGAGTCATAAAATTTGTCACCAAACACTCACGCGTCAGTGAAGAAAAATTTCGCCGCTTAATGTTTTGCACAAATCAACTGGCGCGTGATATCGGTACGGTTATGGTGGGTAAAGATGCCGTCAGGGACGGTCTTATTGATGAAGTAGGCGGACTGAGCCAGGCAGTAAAAAAACTGCAGGAACTGATAAATGAACGCAACCAGAATGAGGTGTTTCACTAATGCTGTGGACAATTGTACCGCTTTCACTGGTCATGGAGGGAAGCGAAACATTTACTCCCCAGTACAAAGAAATTAAGCGCAATAACGCTATTATTATAGTAGAAGAGTCAGACCACTCTGCCGCTAAAATAGTGAGGGTTATTTCAACAAATCCCAGTGACTACCTGCACCCGGCCTTACAGCCGGGAAGTATAATTAAACTGGACCTTACCGACTATCAATAAACAACCTGCCAGTCAGGTTGTTTATTTTTTATCGGTTGGCAACTATATCAACCTTGATTCGCCTCTGCCTAACCGATGAGGGGTAAATATTACCCAAAGTTCAGGCATAAATATAATAGGGTGATTTTAGTGAAAATACTGCCGGCAGTATTTTTAGGACTGGTACTTTTTTTGCTGGGATTAAAGCTGATGTCACTGGGTTTGGAAGCACTTTGGAGCACTCCCTTTGCGGCGGCAATACAGCGTTATACTGGAAACAGAATTACTGCTTTTTTGTGTGGTTTTATTTTTACTGCTTTGACCCAGAGCAGTTCCCTGGCTACCGTACTGGTGGTAGGAATTGTTGATGCCGGGCTCATGCCACTTGGTGCTGCCATAAGTGTAATTATTGGTGCCAATGTGGGAACCACTATTACCGGACAACTGATTTCTTTTCAGCTTAATCAATATGCCGTCCCCCTGGTGGCAATAGGTTTATTTATTTTCATCATTGGTAAAGGAAAACTTCAGCAGGGCGGAAAAGCTTTAATAGGTTTAGGTGTACTTTTATTTGGCCTAAAAACCATGGGAGAAGCTTTAACCCCTATAGGTACAACAGCCTGGTTCAATAAATTAGTGCAGATTGCCGGTATCCACCCCTTTTGGGGGATTACCGCCGGTGCCCTGCTGACGGCCGTCATACAAAGTTCCAGTGCCGTTATTGGTGTAACTATTGCCATGGCACAAAAAGGAATGATAGATTTGGCCGGCGGCATTGCCGTGATGTTAGGAGCAGATGTGGGCACCTGTGTTACGGCACTGTTGGCAGGTTTTAGCAGCAGTTTTACGGCCCGGCAGGCGGCAGCGGCACATCTTTTCTTTAATCTGCTTACTTTATGTCTTGTCCTGCCTGTTTATCCTTTTTATGTCAGATTAATCGCCGCCTCCGCCGCCTTGATACCACGTCAGCTGGCAAACGCACATACACTTTATAATCTTGGAGGAGCAATAATGATCTTATTATTTTTAACACCTTTTCAGAGAATGGTGGAGGGTCTGATTAAACCGGATTATTCAAGTAAAAGGAGGATTTTACTCCTTTTTAGCGAAGTCATACGCAAATGGTTTTAAATTTAAACAGGAGGCCTTTATGAGGACATTTGAAGGAATTATACTTGGGATTATACAAGGCCTGACTGAATTTTTACCGGTTTCCAGTTCGGGTCATTTAGTAATATTTCAGGAACTACTTGGTATCAGTGCTAAAGGGATTACATTTGAAGTGATGCTTCACTTTGCCACCCTTCTTTCGGTGCTTTATGTTTTCAGCCATGATATTATCCGTTTGGCAAAAAATGCTTTGCACAGTAAACAGGAAAGACATTTTGTTTTTATGCTAATTCTCGGCATTATACCCACAGGCCTCATGGGTGTTTTGCTAAGTGATTTTTTTAGCAAACTTTATGATTCTCCTGCGATTACAGGTTTTATGCTGTTAGTAACAGGATGCATCCTTTTTACTCTTTCCCGGGTTAAGCCGGGCGCCAAAAATGAAGAAACAATGACGGCATTAGATGCGCTTTTCATCAGTATTGCTCAGGGAATTGCCATTATCCCCGGCATTTCACGCAGTGGTTCCACCATTACTGCCGCCATTTGGCGTGGGCTCAACCGGGAAACAGCCGTGCGTTTTTCCTTTCTTGTCTCTATTCCTGTAATCTTGGGAGCAACTGTTTTGGAAGTAAAGGACCTGTCAGTAGCAGGCTTTGCCGGATTTTCCGGCGGCATGCTGGCAGGTATGATAGCCGCCTTTGTTTCCGGAGTTTTTGCGATTCGCTTTTTTATAAAATTACTGTCTGCAGGCCGCTTCCATTATTTTGCTTATTATTGTTGGTTTATCGGCCTTCTGGTGGTATGTTCACATTATTTGTTTTAATTCTTAAAGCAGGTGTAGCTGATGCCCGTCAAAGATGAAATCAAACAGCAAGTAAAAGCTATTATTATTATGGCTTTATCAGCACTGGCTTTTGCTGCTTTACTTTTTCCCCGGCAAACCGGAGAAGTGGGTGGATTTATACATAATGTTCTGCGCACATTGCTTGGCGAGATTTCAGTTTTAGTACCAATTATGCTGATTGTAAACGGTTTATTAACAATTCTGCCCTGGAAAATCCCCAATTTAGAGCTGCGAAAAATCGGTGTTTTGTTGTTATTGATAATTTTGCTTGTTTTTGCTCACTTGCAAACTTTAGAAACGCAGCAAAACCTGATTACGGATCTGGGTATTTTTCAAGCTATCTGGCGTTTGGGGATACAGCAGCAAGGCGGTGGTCTTTTTGGTGCCGTCTTTACCTTAATTCTTTACTTTTTGTTCCGTGATGTGGGCAGTTATATAGTGCTGTTGGCACTAATTTTAATCTCCTTCATTTTTATTACGAATATTTCTTTAAGCCGGCTTTTTACCACTGCCTGGCGCCTGATTTCTTTTTGCCTGCGGAGCCTTTGGCAAGGCATAAAAAAATGCGGTAATTTCCTTGTTTCACTGTTTTCAGGCCCCGGCGCCGATGCCGGGGAGGAAGAGGAGGAAAAACCTGCCGCCAAGGTCAAGCCGGCTCCGGCAGAAGAAACAATTTTTGCCGACAATCTTGCTCCTGTCACATCGACTTTTTCCATTGCGGACAAACCTGTAGAAGCAGAAGCCAAGATTGTTACTTTCCCTGTTTTTCAAGAAGAATTTAAACAGCCGGTTCAGGAGAAATTAGATTTTAGTGAAACTCAGGACATAAAAGATGCTCCTGCGGCCAAAAACAGCCAAAACGACCGGTATCAACTGCCGCCCCTTGATCTTTTGCCAAAGATTAAACAGCGCCGTAGCGCGCAAACACAAAAATCTTTGGCAGAACGGGCTAAAATCCTGGAACGCACCCTGGACAGTTTTGGGGTTAAAGCGCATATTACCGATGTGCAGGCAGGTCCCACCGTAACACGTTTTGAATTACAACCCGAAGTTGGCGTCAAAGTAAGTAAGATTGTTTCTTTGGCAGATGATTTGGCACTTAATCTGGCTGCCTCCGATGTGAGGATAGAGGCACCTATCCCCGGCAAAGCCGCCGTGGGGATAGAAGTGCCTAACAAAGTAATTGCACCGGTTTATTTGCGTGAAGTCTTGGAGGAAGAGCAGTTTCAAAAGGCGACTTCTGTTCTAACGGTGGCCCTGGGAAAAGATATTACCGGAGCTCCCGTTCTGGCCGATCTGGCTAAAATGCCCCACCTTTTAATCGCCGGCTCCACCGGATCGGGAAAAAGTGTGTGTATAAATGTGCTCATTGCCAGTATTCTTTTTAAAGCACATCCCCAGGAAGTTAAATTTGTCATGATTGATCCCAAGGTAGTAGAGCTAAGTGCATATAACGGCATTCCTCATTTAATGATGCCAGTAGTTACTGACCCTAAAAGAGCTTCACAGGCACTGAAAAATATGCTGAAAGAAATGTCACGCCGCTACGAATTATTTGCCGCCGAGAGTGTCCGTGACATTCACAGCTATAATGAACGAAAACGGCAGGAAAACAAAGAAGCGGAAGCTTTACCGTTTATTGTGGTAATTATAGATGAATTGGCAGATTTAATGATGGTAGCGGCGGCAGATGTGGAGGATTCTATTGCCCGTTTGGCGCAAATGTCACGTGCGGCGGGAATCCATTTAGTTATTGCCACACAGCGGCCCTCAGTAGATGTTATTACCGGGGTAATTAAAGCTAATATTACCTCCCGTATTGCCTTTGCCGTTACCAGCCAGGCTGACTCACGAACCATTTTGGATATGGGAGGGGCAGAAAAACTGCTTGGCCGTGGAGATGCCCTGTTTCACCCCATCGGTCAACCTAAACCTTTCCGTATTCAGGGAGCTTTTATTAATGAACGTGAGCTTCAGCATCTCCTGGAGTTCATTAAAAAGCAAGGAGAACCGGAATATACACAGCAGCTTTTACCGGAAGAAGAAGATGTGGAAGAATTTTATGAAGAAGATGAATTATTTCCCGAAGCTGTAATGCTTTTTGCCGAAACCGGCACGGCTTCCATCTCGCTTTTGCAAAGACGCCTGCGCATCGGATATACGCGGGCGGCACGGATGGTTGACGACATGGAAAGACGGGGCTTTATTGGCAAGTTTGAAGGCAGTAAAGCCAGGGAAGTTTTAATTACGGTAGATCAAGCACAAAAGCTGCTGTTTGATCGTGAAACTGTATAATAGAGAAGAAAGCGAGGTGAAGATATGACCGAGATTGGTTCGGAACTAAAAAATGCCCGCGAAAGTCTTGGTCTGACCCTTAATGAGATCATGGACCGGACCATGATCCCCAAAAAACAACTTAAGGCCCTGGAAGAGGAAAAATTCGCTGTCTTTCCCGGGGAAGTATATTTAATCGGAGCCCTGCGCAAATATGCCACGGAATTAGGTTTGGATGCAGATGAATTGCTGGAGCGCTATAAACGCACAAAAGCTGATTCTAATGAAGATGAAGAAGAAAATTATGAACGCAAAAGGAGCAATAAACACAAAAAAAGAGTCAAAGCACCTGTAAAAAGAAAACGCCTCAAGGTAGGGCGCTTAATCGGAATGGTTCTTATCCTGCTGTTGCTTCTCACTGCTTTTCACACTTTAGTGGAATTATATGAAAGAAGGCAGTCTTCACCTCCGCCGTCAAATGAGCAGCCGCAAAACGAAAACAATCTTCCGGATGAATTGTCGGAAGAAGTACCCCCTGAAATTGAACCCGAGGAACAGCAAATCCCTCCCGTACAGGTAGAGCGTGACCCGGAGGCAGATGGTGTGCGCTTCATAGTGCGTCATGCCGATAGCATTAAGGCTGAAATGTCATTTACCGGATCTTGCTGGATACGCGTTCTGGCAGACGGGGATAATGTCTTCGAGGGAACACTCCAAGCCGGGCAAACCAATATGGCGACGGCAACAGAACAATTAAGCATCCGCATCGGTAATCCGCCGGTAATGCAACTGGTAATTAATGAACAGTCTGTACAGTTGCCGGAAACTGTATCGCCTTATACTTTATCTATTGTCTGTGCAGAGTAGTTCACCGGATGTAAAAACAACCTTTTACCTAAAGGTTGTTTTTTTATTAAAATTAAATTATTTTGACAAGCCCTCGCTCCTCCTTTATACTGAATGAGTAATTTAAGCTTTTGGAGGAGAAAAAATGTCGGTAATTAATGTGGCACTAATAGCCCTTGGTTGTGCCAAAAACCTGGTAGACAGTGAAAATATTTCGGCAAGTTTAGTTGCTGCCGGTTTTAAACTTATTACCAACCCTGAAGAAGCCGAGGTCATAATTGTTAACACTTGTGGTTTTATCGAAAGCGCCAAGGAAGAATCTATTACAAAAATTCTGGAAATGGCGCAACTTAAAACAAAAAAATGCCGCGTTCTAATTGCGGCAGGCTGTTTGGCACAGCGTTATGGAGAGGAGTTGCTGGCAGAAATTCCGGAACTTGACGGAATTTTTGGCACCAATGATCTTAATGCGGCAGTACTAACCATTAAGCGTGCCCTGGAGGGGAAGCAGGCTGTTTTTATCTGCGGAGAATACAACCAGCCGGATGATGCACCAAGGCTTTTATCCACTCCCGGCCATAGTGCCTATCTAAAAATTGCCGAGGGCTGTGATAATCATTGTACCTATTGTGCCATCCCGGCCATTCGCGGTCCGTATCGCAGTCGCCGGGCTAAAGCGATTTTAGCTGAAGCCAATAGACTTGCGGAGCAGGGAGTAAAAGAAATTAATCTTATTGCCCAGGATATTACCATGTACGGCAGTGATCAGGGGGAAAATATAAGTTTATCCTTACTGCTGCGGGAGCTGGAAAAAATTGCGGGAATTAAGTGGATTAGGCTGCTTTACGCTTATCCGGACCGTATTGACGATACTCTCATTGACACAATGGCAGAACTGGAAAAAGTTTGCCCCTACCTGGATTTACCGTTACAGCACGGTTCAAATAACATCTTAAGACGGATGGGGCGCAAGCTTGAAGTGGGAAAAATTTTGGCACTGCTGGAGAAATTACGCCGCAAAATTCCTGGCATTGTGCTGCGCTCTTCTTTTATTATTGGTTTTCCCGGTGAAACGGAAGCTGATTTCCAGCAACTTCTGCAATTTTTAGAGGAAGCACAACTGGATCGCGTAGGTTTTTTTACGTACTCCAGGGAAGAGGGAACACCGGCAGCGCGCTATCCCGGACAAATCCCTGAAGTTTGTAAAAGGGAACGACTGGAAGCTGCTATTGCCGTCCAAAGTTACATCGTGGAGAAAAAGCAGCAGGCGCTGCTTGGACGCCGCTATGAAGCTTTGGTAGACGGTCGCTCTGCCCAGGATCCCAATATTTTACTTTTGCGTTCCTCGCAACAGGCACCGGAAGTGGACGGTTATATTCGCCTCCGTGCTGCCAATCTGGAGCCGGGAACCTTTGTTCCGGTGGTAATTAAGGGCTTTGAGGGCTATGACCTGCTTGCAGGTCTGGAGAAAGCAGGAACCAAGATCCAATATTAAAGGAAAGTTACCTCACCGCTACCGGTGAGGTTATTTTCTGTTCATAAACACCCGAAACAGTGTGGAAGTTCGTAGTATTTCCAGTTGGATTACCCCAGGCCTTATGTTATAATATTTTATGTAAACTAGCTTTGCTATCAGGAAGGGCGATAAAATGAAAAAATTTCAGTGGCAAACGGCAGTGCTGGCCTTTATTTTAACTTTAGGAGTAGCTGTAGGAGTTGTATATTTGCGCCGGCAGCATTTTCTCCATGAGCCGCTGTTAAAAAGAATTAAAGCACTGGAAGCAGTGGAAGAAGTAAAAATGGAACATGACCGGAAAGCAGTCGTTGTTTCATTAAACTCCGTAGACAATATAGCTGAAACATATCAGGCACTAAAAAAGCAAATTACTACTGATTTAGGCCCTGAATACCGCCTGGAGCTTGTAGACAAGCGTGACGAGGTTTTGGAAGCAGCTTATCAGGAAGTGCACCTGCTTTTGTATGAAGCCCAGCAGCGCGGAAATTATGCTGAAGCCGGCAAAGAAATTTCGCAAATCCTGTCTGAATATAATCTGGAGCATTTGCTTCTCATTGATGATGAAAATATCTACCTGCAAATACAAAACCAAGAAGCTTATTTATATGAAATCATTGCCCGCCGGCACCGGAAAGAGGGTGAATATGTATGATCATGGAAATTGCCCTGGGTGCTGCCGCTGCTCTTTTTTTAGTTTTCTTATGGCAGGGCATAAACGTGGCGCCGCTTCTTTTTCTGACCGGAATGTCAATCCTTTTATATATTCTCCTGAATACACGCAACGGCCTCAACAGTAAAAATTTTTCCGTTATCAAAAGTGAAAATCAAAATTTGGTTAAATTCGAGCAAATTGGCGGACAAGAAACGGCTAAAAAAGAATTGCTGGAAGCTTTAGACTTTATCCGTTACCCCGATAAAGTGGCAAATATGGGTATTCGTCCTTTAAAAGGAATACTTTTGGTTGGACCTCCGGGGACAGGGAAGACACTGCTGGCAAAAGCAGCAGCCTCCTACACAGATTCCGTCTTTTTAGCAGCCGGCGGTTCTGAATTTATAGAAATGTATGCCGGAGTGGGTGCGCAGCGGATCAGGCAAATTTTCTCCAAGGCAAAAAATATGGCTTTAAAAGAAAAGAAAAAAAGTGCCATTATCTTCATTGATGAAATCGAAATTCTTGGCGGCAAGCGCGGTACTCATGTCTCCCACCATGAATATGATCAGACTCTCAATCAGCTTTTAGTGGAAATGGATGGTATGACCATGGACAAGCGAGTCAGAACACTTGTCATCGGTGCAACTAACCGCGCTGATTTATTGGACAGCGCTCTAGTGCGTCCGGGCCGTTTTGACCGCATCGTACAGGTAGATTTGCCGGATGTGACGGCCAGAAAAGAAATCCTGAAATTGCATGTGGCCAATAAACCCCTGGCTGACTGTGTGGATTTGGATAAACTAGCCCGGGAAACTTTTGGTTTTTCCGGCGCTCACCTGGAAAGCGTGGCCAATGAGGCTGCCATTTTAGCCATGCGCGAACAGCAGGAACACATTACCCAAAAACATTTTAGCGATGCCATCGAAAAAGTCATGATGGGGGAGAAGCTGGAGCGTAAGCCGGATAAAGCTGAATTGCGGCGCGTGGCTGTCCATGAAATTGGCCATGCACTGGCAGGCGAAAAAGCTCGTCCCGGTTCAGTCTCCAACGTTACAACTACGCCCAGGGGGAAGGCCTTGGGTTATATGCGGCAAAGCCCTGAAAAAGACAGCTATCTTTATACACAACAGTATTTGGAAGGTCAGATTTTCGTCATGGTGGCCGGAGCTGCGGCGGAAGAAATTGTTTTAGGTAACCGCTCTACGGGTGCCTGTAATGATTTTGAGCAAGCCGTTAAAGTAGCTAAACAAATGATAGCCGCCGGCATGTCCAGTTTAGGCACAGTATCCCTTGAGGATCTCCCTAAATCCTTACTGCATCGGGAAATCCAACAAATTATTGCCCGCCAGCAGGCAAATGTCCTGGAATATCTGTCCCCCAAAAAGAATTTAATTCTGGAACTGGCGGAGATACTAATCCATGAAGAAAGAATCAACGGGGAATTTATCCGTACCCGTTTGCAAGAAAAAAG
Organism: Bacillota bacterium; assembly: GCA_012523945.1. Taxonomy (GTDB): domain Bacteria; phylum Bacillota; class Dethiobacteria; order Dethiobacterales; family Dethiobacteraceae; genus JAAYSO01. The sequence continues at coordinate 943 of JAAYSO010000037.1, read as the reverse complement.
TTTAAATTCAGCTTAAAGAAAACAATAAGAGAAGCTACCGGACCCTATTACAGCAGGGTCCGGTTTTTTCTTTGCTATTTTTCAAACATTTTCATACTGAAGAGAATGACTTTTTCCGCAATGACCGCCATTTCCTGGGGGGACTGTTTCATGCCGTTAGCCAACCAGTAGCGGATTAGGCCCATAAAGCCGGAGGCAACAAAAGCATAGGTAGCATCAAGCAGTTCCGGATTATCTACGTGATAAATTTTTTGCCATTCCTTAATATATTTATGTTTGCCGTAGTTTAAAACTTTTTCAATAAATTCACTATCACCTTTGTCTCCCAGCAAGAAAAGGCACATCTCCATATTTTCTACCAGGAAATTAAAAATTTCTAAAAATAAAGGAAGGGGAGACTGCTCAGCGGGAAAATGAATTCTTTTCTGATAAACCTCTTTATTTAGTGTATAGCGATCCAGAGTCCTTTGTATTTCTTCATACATTTCTTTTTCAATGGAGGAAAACAAATCATAAATATCATGATAGTGGTTATAAAAAGTAGCCCGGTTAATATCTACCAACTCTGTCAGTTCCTTGACAGTAATTTCATTAATTTGTTTTTCCTGCATTAATTGCAGTAAGCCATTGCGCAGTGCTTCTTTTGTTTTCCGCACACGCCTGTCTTCTTTCTGCGCCATTTTTTCACTTCCTCTCTTGGAAATTAAACAAAAACCAAAACCTTTGTAGATTAAGCAACAAGCCGGAAAGTATTGATTATTGCTAATAGGTTCTGCTTATAGGATAATATACACGTGACGATTTGTAAACAGATGTCGAATAGAGGAGCGAAATAAATGAATTTAGTTGCCAAAATTATTAAGCTGAGAATCCCGGTGATTATTTTTTTTGTACTGGCCACATTAATTTGTGCTTTTTTGCAAAGCGGCGTGCAAATCAATTA
>JAAYSO010000003.1 GCA_012523945.1 Bacillota bacterium | reverse complement strand
TTTTCTAAACTGACCTACAGGAGTTGACCAAATGATTGCTATATTAAATACATTAATCAACGGTTTGCTTTTAGGGGGGATTTACGCCATCACCGCCGTAGGGCTGAGCTTACAGTATGGAGTGGCACGTATTTTAAACATTGCCCACGGTGAATACATTATGGTGGGCGCATTTATCACCTGGATGCTGCATACCGCCACCGGCATTAACCCACTGCTTTGTTTAATTGCGGTGGGACCGATCCTGTTTGTTGTCGGTTACTTGGTTCAGCTCTTCCTTTTTAAAACTTTAAAGGACAAATCCCCTTCTCCAGCTGCCTTTGAGGGCAGTTCCATGTTACTGGCTTTTGGAACTTTATTTGTCATTCAAAGTATTGCCATTTTCATCTGGGGCAGAAATGTAGAGGGTTATTCTTTTATGGCATATTCAGTTTATCTGGGCGATCTCCGTTTTTCAGCCAACCGCCTGGTGATCCTGGTTTTTGCCGTTATAATCTGCTGCCTTTTTTATTTATTTTTGGCACACACCCGTATCGGCAAAGCAATCAGAGCAGCGTCACAGGACCCTGAAGCTGCCGGTTTAATGGGCGTGAAGATTAATCGCATGCTTGCCATTTGCTTTGCTTTAGGGGCAATGATGGCCGGGTTTGCCGGCATGCTCATCAGTCTGGCTTATCCCATTAATACAACCATGGGCATGCAATACACAATTATTGCCATCATTGTAGTTGTCCTGGGCGGCCTCGGCAGTATACCGGGCAGTTTAGTGGGTGGTTTTCTTTTAGGTATTTTCGGCTCCATCGTCAGCAACTATGAGCCCGGGTTAACCTTGGCAGCCTATTACCTTCTCTTTATGATTCTGCTTTTAATTAAACCATCGGGCATCTTTGGGAGGTAGTAGCAGATGAAATTAAAAGCTTTAACCAACAGATATCTAGTGCCCGTAATCCTGATTTTGATTCTGGTGCTGTTAATTGCCCTGCCTACATTCACCAGGCCTTATATGATTGTGCTGTTGAAAACCATCTTAATGTTTACCATCCTTACATTAAGCTGGGCTCTTTTTTCCGGCACCACCGGTTATACTTCCCTGGCCACGGCAGCATTTTATGGTGTAGGCTTATATACGGCAGCTAAACTTGGCAATATACTCCCGGTTCCGCTGATGGTTCTCTGCGGCGGTTTATTCAGTTTTATCCTGGCCGCCATCATTGGTGCCATCACCCTGAGGCTCAAGGGAATATATTTTGCCATTTTTACTTTAAGTACAGTTGAATTAATCAAAAATGTTATGCACTGGTATGAAATCAATGTGGCAGGCGTCCGGGGACACCGTATTATCCATGTCAGTGATACTACAGTCTTCTATTACTTACTGGGCATTACGGTGCTTCTGCTCCTTGTCACATACCTGATTAAACGCTCCAAATATGGTTTGGCGCTTTCCAGCATCGGTAGCTGCGAAGAAGCAGCCGCCCATATCGGTGTTAACGTCATCACTTTGAAAGTCTTTACTTTTGCCTTAAGCTCCTTTTTTGTCGGCCTGGCCGGCGCCATTATGGCTACAAGTATCAATTACATTGATGCCTATATTGCCTTTGATTTAAACTATTCATTCTTCCCTACCCTGATGGCTATCTTCGGTGGTATGGGAAATCTCTTCGGTCCTATCGTCGGTGCCGCCGCTTTTTCCTACCTCAGGGAAATCTTAATTACCAGATTCCCCTACGCCTACATGTTCATCTTCGGCTTGGTCATGGTGTTGACAATCCTCTACCTGCCTAACGGGCTCGTTGGTTTAGTCCAAACTATCAGGCAAAAACTAACAAAAGCCTACTCACAAAAAGAAAAGACTTTAGGAGGAAAACATGCAAATTCTTCAAGTTGAAGGTTTAACTAAAAATTTTGGCGGACTGATGGCAGTAGGCGGTGTTGATCTCACGGTAGAAAGCGGCGAAATTCTCGGACTGATCGGACCTAACGGAGCAGGCAAAACAACCTTGTTCAATTTGATTTCCGGTACCTTCAAGCCCAGCGCCGGGAAAATAAGCTTTTTCGGGGAAAATATTTGCGGCCTGAAGCCTTATACCATCTGCCGCAAAGGCCTGGTACGAACCTTTCAGTCATGCAAAGTTTTTCCCGAGCTGACTGTTTTCCAAAATGTTATTCTGGGCGCATTTTTCGGTACTCCCGAAAATAGTTCCTGGGACAAGGCTGCTGCCAAAACCCGGGAAGTCCTTGAGTTTGTAGGCCTGGTCCATTTAAGTGATGTCCCGGCTGCAAGCCTGACTTTGCTGGATCAAAAACAAGTAGAAGTGGCACGCGCCCTGGCAACTGAACCGAAACTGTTAATGCTTGACGAAATGATGGCCGGTTTAAACCCGGCGGAAGTGGAAGAAGCAATGACTCTTGTACAGAAAATTCGCGATCAGGGCATCACCATAATCATGATTGAGCACGTAATGAGAGCAATTATGAACATCTGCGGACGGATTATTGTTCTCGACCATGGTAAAAAAGTAGCTGAAGGACCTCCGGAGGAAATTGCCACCAATAAAAAAGTTATCGAGATCTATCTAGGGGAGTGACACGTGCTCATGTTGGAAGTAAAAAATTTAAATGTCTTTTATGGAAATGTACAAGTATTGTGGGACGTTTCGCTGAACGTAAAAGAAGGAGAAATAGTTGTCCTGGTAGGGGCAAACGGAGCAGGCAAAACTACGCTCCTCAATACCATCACCGGCCTGATCCAGCCGGCATCAGGCAGTGTAACTTTTATGGGACACGATATAACCGGCCTCCCGCCCAATGAAATTGTGGAATTGGGTATCTCTTACCTGCCTGAAGGTGGAAGGCTGTTTCCCGATATGTCCATCCAGGAAAACCTGGAAATGGGCAGTTTTCTGAAAAAATCGTGGGTAGTAAGGAAAGAAAGACAGGAACAAGTTTTTGAGTTTTTCCCTCGTCTCAAGGAAAGAAGGAAGCAGCTGGCAAAAACATTGAGTGGTGGCGAGAGGCAAATGCTGGCTATGGGCCGCTGCCTCATGAGCGGACCGAAACTATGTTTCTTTGACGAATTATCTTACGGTCTCGCTCCGAAATTAGTTAAAGAATCCTTTAAAATGCTGGAAATGCTGCGTGATAACGGGCTAACCATTTTCCTTATTGAACAAAACGTCAATCAGAGTCTGGAAATTGCCGATCGCGCTTATGTGTTAGAAAACGGCAGAATTGTCTCACACGGTACCAGTGAAGAACTGAAACAAAGCGATCATGTGAGAAAAGCCTATCTTGGCATCTAAGACAAGGGCCTGGCCGCCTGGGGTAAGGTTACCCGCTCCGGTCAGGCCCTTTGCAATGTTCACGCCCTTTTGTTATGATACAAATTAGAAATAAAAGGGAGGTTGTTACTGTGGCCAATAAAATCAGATGGCTGGGACATGCAGCCTTTGAAATTACCACCGCCCAAGGGTGCAGAATCCTGATTGACCCCTGGCTGACCGGCAACCCCTCCTGTCCGGTTAAGGCAGCCGATGTGGCCGGTGCCGATTTAATTTTGATCACGCATGATCACCACGATCATTATGGCAGTGATCTGCCGGAGCTGGTAAAGGCAAACAGCATCGTTGTAGGGCAACCTGAAGTTGTGGCCCAGGTAAAGCAGGACGGTATAGCAGCAGAAAACGTCATTAACAGCGGTAGCGGCATGAATATCGGCGGCACCGTAACCGTCAGGGATGTTAAAGTCACCATGACCCAAGCCGTCCATTCCAGTGCTGCCGGCACCCCCTGCGGCTTTATTGTTACCCTTGAAGACGGTACAGTGATTTACCATGCCGGGGACACCGGAATCTTTGCCTCCATGAAGCTTTTCGGCGAGCTCTATGATCTTGATGTGGCACTATTGCCCATTGGCAGCGCTTTTGTCATGGATCCGCTACAAGCCGCCAAAGCCTTGCAGCTTTTACAACCCAAAATTGCCATCCCCATGCATTACAAAACCTTTGCCGCTTTAGAACAAAGCCCCGATTCCTTTCTAACCTTTGCCAGAGAAAAAGCACCCCAAGTGGAAATCCGTATACTACAACCGGGTGAAACAACAAATATCGGTTAACAATGCCGGAGCTGCGTTAAAAAATGTACGCAGCTCTTTTATTATTTACATTCTTATGTCTAGATTTTGTCCCTTCACTTAACTTGACAAAAGGAGAAAACTTACCAAAACAGGCAAAAAAAAATGTATAATAAACTTAGCCTTTTCCCACAGCCAAATTCTTTTCTGCCAGAGCAGGAATGTCTCAAACCTATGTTGTATTACTTTTATCAGGTTTACCTAAAAATTACTTTTTCTTTAAATAATCTATTTCGACGTATTAATTAACTGGGAAAAAAATTAATAGAAGTGAGGGTATTATGCAAAAAGAAACAATTATTAAGGTTATTGAAGATTTTGTTCTTACCTCTGAACAGAACTCTTATCAAGGCCAGTATCGCTTTTACGACCGTCCTTTAGTGGGCTTTGCCGCTGCTGATGATCCCATTTTTACCGAATATAAAAATGAAGGCATTATCGGCCCCAACTTCCGCCTGCCCGGTGAATGGTTGCCCGGAGCAAAAACTGTGATTTCTTTCTTCTTACCTTCATCCGAATATGTGAAAAAATCAAATTATGATGACAATTTTATGTCAGATGCCTGGATCCATGCACGCTTTCAAGGTGAAGAATTTATTTTTGAACTGCGCCGGCATGTCATCAGGTATTTGCAAGAAAACGGGGCCCAAGCCATGGCACCGGTACTGGACCCCGGTTTTAAAATCGAAATTACCACAATCAGCAACTGGTCTGAAAGGCATGCCGCTTACGCCGCAGGCTTAGGTACTTTTAGCCTTAACAGAGGGATGATCACGGAAAAAGGAATAGCAGGCCGTTTCGGCAGTGTGATTACAGATCTTGTTTTTGAAGCAACCGAGCGACCCTATTCCGATCCTGTTGAATACTGCACATTTTGTATGGCTTGCGTAAAGCGCTGTCCGGCCAAAGCAATTAGTGAATCCGGTCATGATAAAAAAACCTGCCTTGAGTTTCTTATCGATAAAACACGTACTGATTACAACAAAGAATTGGACCATTATCCTTATCCCGCTTGCGGCAAATGCCAGACTAAAGTACCCTGTGAAAACAGAATTCCCAAATAAGCGGTAGCCGGCGAGGCTTTACCGTTTAACAAAGGAAAAGATCAAAATGAAAATCACCAGCAGTAAAAAAAGTACCCTGTGGTCACAAAGTACCGTCACCCCCGCCAAGGGGAAACAATCTTTTTCCGACAGTTTAGATTTTGCTCAACAACAGCAAAGTAAAGAACAACTCCGTGCCATGGTTGATGATATCAAAGTGGCGGGGAAACGGTTAAAAGATAAGCAAACATATGCCAATCTGCAGGAATACAAAAAAATCATCAAAGAATACTTAAATTTCATCCTCAAAAATTACTACATTATTGTTAAAGAAAGAAATATTACGCAAACAACTCTTTATACCCGCATCGAGATTATTGATAAAGAAATAGAAGAACTGACAATGCAGCTTTTAAGCGAACAAAAAGAGAACTTTGCCATTATGGCCAAAATCGATCATATTGAAGGACTGCTGCTCGACATCTACTTTTAGCAGCTAAACTTGTGCAAGATATAAAAAGCAAATAACTACAGACAGGGGTAGATTATGAGTACCAATACTGTTCTTTTTGCCTTTGGGCTCACCGTAATAGCCGGCTTGGCTACCGGAATCGGCAGCCTTCTGGCTCTTTTTACCCGCAGTACCAATACCAAGTTTCTTTCCGCCGCCCTGGGCTTTTCCGCCGGAGTAATGATCTATGTCTCCTTTGTGGAAATTCTGCCTGAAGCAGATAATTCTTTATCTCTTGCTTTAGGCAAAGGCAGCGGCCCCTGGGCCACTTTTGCCGCTTTCATCGGCGGAATCATACTCATCGCCCTTATCGACCGCCTGGTGCCTGCCGCAGAAAACCCGCATGAAATCACAAAAGTAGAAGAACTGCACCAAAAAGCACCAAAAAAGAAACAGATGATGCGGACAGGCTTGTTAACGGCGATGGCCATTGCCATCCACAACTTTCCTGAAGGTTTGGCTACCTTTGTTTCCGCCATTCAGGACCCCTCCCTGGGGGTTGCCATCACCGTTGCCATTGCCATCCACAATATCCCGGAAGGTATTGCCGTTTCGGCACCTGTGTTTTTTGCCACCGGCGACCGGAAAAAAGCTTTTTGGCTCTCTTTTCTTTCCGGCCTGGCGGAACCACTGGGCGCCATCGTAGGCTTTTTATTCTTAATGCGTTTTGTTAATGATTTAGTCTTCGGTGTTCTTTTTGCCATGGTTGCAGGCATTATGGTCTTTATCGCCCTGGACGAACTCCTGCCGGCAGCCAGGGAATACGGTGAAGAACATATCTCCATCTATGGTGCCATCGCCGGCATGATCGTTATGGGCGTAAGTTTATTATTGTTAAACTAATAGGTAAATCCAAAAGCCAAAAAGATATGGCCTTACCGGACCATATCTTTTCTTTTTCCCGGCAAAATATCTCTGCACATTCCGGGTATTTTATCTTAAAGAAAGCACAAAATAACCACAAAACGGTTGGAGGCTGGTTTTGTGGTTATTCGGGACAGAATTGCACTAGGCGTACTGGCAGGCATCATAGCAACAATTCCCGCCATACTGGTAAACATGCTCTCTGTAAACTTAGGATTCGCTAAATGGTATAGTCACCAAATAGGCGGCAGTATTTACCTTCACCCGGGCCTAACTGACTCACTTCAAGGCTTTCTTCTAGGAGCATTAACCTGGCTAATACCGGCCATGGCCCTTGGCATCATAACCTCGTATGTAATTAAGGCAACCGGCGAGGACTTTTGGTGGTTAAAAGGAATTGCCGTTACTTTAATCTGTATGCACCTGATTGTCTATGGTTTCCTGTATAGTTTAGGAGGAGCAACCATAGTTCCCTTTGATTTTGCCACTAACATTTCTATCTACGTTGAAAACATTATCTATGGGTTAACGCTGGGCTATCTGATAAAGCGCTGGGGAAAAGTAACTGTTAGCTGACTATATTGCAGGAGTTAATTTGGGGCTCCTCTTTTTTATTTGGCACTAATACTTGCTTGTAGCCGTTTTTTTAAACGTCGGGTTCTTTTCAACCGTTACCCAATCCGGTGTTTGTTCCAGCTGACCGGCCAAGCGGTAAAGGATATCCTCACGCCCCCTGGCGGCAATAAACTGAACACCTGCCGGCAGGCCCTCATTTGTCAGGTAAAGCGGCACCGACATGGCCGGTTGTCCGGTTAAATTAGCCAGCTGGGTAAAAGGTGTCCGTTTTAAACTCTTCTCAATTAAACCATCAACAAAGCCGCTTTGCTTGAGAATTTTTGTCAGTTTCAGGCGGGAGACCCATTTGATCAAAGCAGCCTCTGCGGACGAAAGATCCTGTTCCCCGATTTTTGACGGGGGATAAGCTGTAGTGGGAGTCAGGTACAAATCATATTGCTCAAAAAAATCCTCCATTTTAAAAGCAGCAATATCCCACTCGCGCAAATTCAGAACCCACTCTTCGCTGGAAATCACTTTCCCCAGCAATCCCAACAACCAAGTGGCAGGCTCCACATCATCAAATACGGCTTTCCTGCCAAGAACTTTTTCCAGTGCAGTAATGGCCGCAGCCACCTCACCAAAATAAAGCACCATGTAACTGTGAGCAATTTTCTTCCCGTCAACGGGAGCTTCTCTTTCCTCCACAATATGGCCCAATGACTCAAGTAAACGGGCCGCCCGCAAGACCGCCTCCCGGCATTCCGGATGAACTTCCGTTCCAAGAGGTGAATTTACGGTAAAAGCAATCTTTAATTTTTTCACCGGCCCCTGGGCAACACACTCCAGGTAATTATGCTCAACCGGTGGTGGCGGAAAGGCAGCCCCCGCCTCATAACCTTTAACCAGATCCAGCAGATAGGCACTGTCCCTGACTGAACGCGTCAAAACATGGTCAACTGATGCTCCCTGCCAGTGCCGTCCGGCAAAAGGTCCCACCGGCATACGACCACGGCTGGGTTTCAAACCAAAAAGTCCACAATAAGCGGCCGGGATACGAATTGACCCTCCGCCGTCATTGGCCCCGGCTACAGGCACAATCCCAGCAGCAACGGCAGCAGCCGCTCCCCCGCTGGAACCCCCGGGAGTATACTCAGTGTTCCAAGGATTCCTTGTCGGACCGTAGTACCGTGGCTCTGTAATCCCCATCAAGCCAAATTCAGGCACATTGGTGATACCTAAAATAATACATCCCGTAGCCCGCACTCTTTTCACAAAGGTAGCATCTTCCTCCGCCAGGTGGCTCCGGAGCGCCTTGGAACCAAAAGTAGCAGGCTCACCCTTAATCTCCTGATTAAGATTCTTCATTAAGATTGGAACCCCGGCAAAAGGTTCCTCACCTGTAACCTTTTCTGCAACCCACCTGGCTTTATCATATATTTTATGTATTACCGCATTTAATGTCGGGTTAAGCTGCTCCAACCTGGCTATGGCAGCCTCCACAACTTCACCGGCGCTTACTTCTTTTTTACGCACCAGTTCAGCCAAACCCATGGCATCATAATCCTGATAAGGGAAAAAGGTCATACTTTCCGCCCCTCCTCGCACTTGTCAAGGCCGGAACAAAAGTTCCTAAAATCGCCGGTTTAAAAGTTCCGTTTTTAGCCGAATTGTTAACCACATCCCTGAGAAACTTTAAGACGTATTCACCTCCTTGTTAGGTGGTACTGGGGATA
>JAAYSO010000036.1 GCA_012523945.1 Bacillota bacterium | reverse complement strand
TGTTCTTGACGCCAATAAGCAGAAGGCGTATAATTAATCAGTAAATTAGTAAAATACTAAACTACTAATTTGTATGGATTTTATCCAGGAGGTGGATGTGGTGAAAATACCCACGACTTTAAAACATAAACCGGTGATTGTGTCGGAGAATTACGAGCATGTTGACGGCCGCTATGCTTACCAATCGGATGCTAAGGGTCTATCTTTAGGATTGGCGCAATGGAATGATCGCGGCAAAGTGGAGATTTCAGCCAAAGTCTGGCGTCACACCGGAGAAAAATGGTCGCGCCAGTCGGAGGAATTGCCCTTACACCGCGTGCTTGATCTGGCTATCCTGATTTGCCGGGCATTGCATTATTTTCAGGATGCTTATCGCTATGAGAAATTATATGATCCGGAAAAACCGGTTATAGACCGTGTGGGTTTGCAAGGAGATGCCATGACAGTAGCAGTTTGCACAGACAATGAGAAAATTGATGAAGATATCAAATTGTTTAACCAGGTGCTTAGTGAAGACGGTGAATTGCTGGGGGAACGCCTGCGGACCCTGGCCAGGATCTTAAAAGAAATGGGGTATTAAAATGGACCGGCGTAAAGAACTTAAAGCTATGTATAAGCAGATGAAGCCGGAGATGGGCTTGTTCTTGCTTCAGTCCAAAACAACGCAAAAATGTTACCTGGAAGGGACACAGGATCTAAAGGGTAGCATTAACAGTGCAAAATTTAAATTAAATTTTGGCAACCACCCTAAGAAGGAGTTACAGCAGGACTGGAAAAAGTACGGAGAAGCCGACTTTACTATTGAGGTGCTTGAAACACTGCAATATGATAAAGATGAAACGAAAACTGATTACAGTGAAGAGTTGGCAATTTTAAAGTTTCTCTGGGAGGAAAAGTTGCAGCAGAAAGGGCTGACTTTTTATAATTAGGGAAGTTTTGCCTATGGATTACAACCTTATGGTGAGGTTAAAGAAAAAGAGCGCCTGCCAATTAGTGACAGGCGCATCTCCATCTTTCCTGGTTTTTGTTGAGTCCGGAGAAAGATTGTGGAGGGCAGGTGAGACCATAAAAAAGTTGTTTAAATAATGTGAAGATGAGGCCGGGCGCAGAAAAGAGATCATTAAGCCAGTATTTCTTTGAGGATGAGAACTACGGGGCAGTGGTCACTGCCCATAACTTCAGAGAGGATTTGAGCATCCACCAGCTTGTCTTTAAGTCTTTCCGAGGTCAAAAAGTAATCTATTCTCCAGCCGATATTGCGTTGGCGGGCGGATCTGAAATATGACCACCAAGTGTAGGCATCTTCCTGATCCGGATAAAAATAACGGAAAGTATCAATGAAACCTTGTTCCAAAAGCAAGGTGAAATTAGCCCTTTCTTCATCGGAGAAACCGGCATTTTTACGGTTTGTCTCAGGGTTTTTCAGATCTATTTCTTTATGGGCTACATTAAGATCCCCGCAGATAATTACAGGTTTTTGGGCATCCAGCTTTTTTAAATAGGTACGGAAATCTTTTTCCCATTGTAAACGATAAGGAAGCCGTACCAGTCCTCTTTGCGAATTGGGCGTATAGACATTAACCAGGTAAAAATTATCGAATTCCAGGGTGATAACCCGGCCTTCCCGGTCATGCTCCTCATGGCCCAGGCCGTATTCCACCGACACAGGTGTATGTTTGGTAAAAACGGCTGTACCTGAATATCCTTTCTTTTCGGCATAATTCCAATATTGCTCATACCCTTCCAGATCCAATTCAATTTGACCCTGTTGCAGTTTAATTTCTTGGAGACAAAAAATATCGCTGTCTGCTTCCCGGAAAAAATCCAGAAAACCTTTTTTTATACAGGCGCGCAAACCATTTACATTCCATGAAATTAACTTCATTTTGTTTTGTTTCCCTCCCGCCGGTCCGGTCTGCGGCAAACCGGACCGGTTAGTAATTCAGTTCGACTGTAAATATCCGCCGGTCAGTCAAAATGTAAACCGGCAGGATGATTGTTGTTTAATTTCTACAAGTTCAGACATAAACCTTTATTGTGTTGTGACTTCCGGGTCCTGACCGTGAAACGTTGACAAGGGCTTTTTGATTGGCTAGAATGTAAAAAGACTTGGCATGTTTTGACTCCCCGGGATGGGGGTTTTTTTCTAAAGGAGGCGGTCTGTTTGTTAATGAAAGCGCCGCGGGGGACTAATGATATTTTGCCGGCAGAGGTGCCTCAGTGGCAGTTATTTGAAGAGAAAGTGCGGGAGGTTTGCAATTTATTCGGGTATAACGAGATCCGCACACCTATTTTTGAACATACTGAATTGTTTCAGCGGGGCGTGGGAGAAGTAACAGATATTGTTGCAAAAGAAATGTACACTTTTTTGGACAGGGGAAAACGTTCCCTGACACTGCGACCGGAAGGGACGGCTTCAGTAGCCAGAGCTTATTTGGAACATAAAATGCAGGGCGAGGCGCAGCCCATTAAAGTATACTATCTGGGACCCATGTTCCGTTATGATCGGCCCCAAGCCGGTCGGTACCGGCAGTTTCACCAGTTTGGGGTTGAAGTCTTTGGAACTAATGAGCCTACTGTGGATACGGAAGTAATTATGCTGCCGGTATTTTTTTTCAAATCACTGGGATTAAAAGAGTTTACGCTGGAGATAAACAGTGTGGGCTGTCCCCGGTGCCGGCAGGAATATAGGCGGCAGCTGCAGGAGGCGCTTAAAGAACGGGTGCCAAAATTGTGTTCCGATTGTGCGGAGCGCTATGAGAAAAATCCTTTAAGAATTTTGGATTGTAAGAATGAAAAGTGCCGGGAGCTTGTACAGGATGTGCCGCTTCTCACCAATACTCTTTGTGCTGAATGTGCCGACCATTTTGCCCAGGTCAGACAAGCTCTGGATGCTTTGGGGCAGGATTATGTGGTTAATCCCCGCTTGGTGCGAGGTTTGGACTATTACACCAAAACTGCCTTTGAAATTATATCACCGGCTTTGGGCGCGCAAAGCTCCATTTGCGGCGGCGGTCGTTATGATCACTTACTGGCCACCATTGGCGGTCCTGATATTCCCGGCATCGGCTTTGCGCTGGGAATTGAGCGGGTATTGGCGGCCCTGGAGGCTGAAGGTGTTTTAAAGCAAGAGCCGGATGTGCCGGATATTTTCGTGGCTACTGCCGGTGTGCCGGAGACGGAAGCTTTAAAAGTTGCAATGCAGTTGCGAGCAGCTGGATTAAGGACTGATAAAGATTATTTGGGCAGAAGTTTAAAAGCGCAATTAAAATTTGCCGGAAAAAAAGGCGTAAAATATGTGGTTATTTTAGGTGATGAAGAATTAAAAAATGGACAGGCTACAGTCAGGGATATGCAAGCCGGTTCCCAGGAAGTAGTTTTATTGACAGAGCTGGCAGCGCACTTGGCTGGGTTGATCAGGGAGGCGGAATAGATGGAAATACGTTCGCTATATTGTGGAGATGTACGCAAAGAACATATCGGTCAGACGGTAACATTAAACGGATGGGTGCAACGGCGCCGCGACCATGGTAAGTTGATTTTTGTTGATTTGCGTGACCGCAGCGGCCTGGTGCAAGTTGTATTTAATTACGAACAGGATGCAGAAATGTTTGCCCTGGCTGAGAGCATTCGCAGCGAATATGTTTTATGTGTGCGGGGAGAAGTTATTGCCCGCGACCCGGAGGCTGTTAACCCGAAATTAAAAACAGGTGAAATTGAAGTCAGGGCGGAAAAGCTGACCATATTAAATAAAGCAAAAACGCCGCCCTTCTATATTGAAGACGGCGTAGATGTGGAAGAAAACGTG
>JAAYSO010000002.1 GCA_012523945.1 Bacillota bacterium | reverse complement strand
GCAGCCGCTTTTACAGCCATATCCACGTCGGCCTCGCTGGAGCGGGGCACTTCTGCAAAAATTTCTCCACGTTTGGAGGGATTTTCAACCTGTATCCACCGACCGGAAACGCTTTCAACCTCTTTGCTATGAGAGTTCACTTGGTAATGCTGTCGCGGACGCTGTGCGCATTTCTCTCAATAGTGACGTTGCTATAATCTGCGGAGGAGATTTGGCTTATGGCTTGCTCCCAGGTACTGTTACGTATGACGAAATTAAGAACGTTTTTACTAAGGATAGTAAAATCGCCATGGCAAGCTTAACTGTCAAAGAATTCCGTCAAGTACTTGAGAGAGGGCTTGCAAATATAACGCTTAATGCATTTGAAAGAATAGACGAACAGCTCTCCACATATGACGGGTTTCCGCAGATTTCGGGTTTTAAGCTTTACTATGATGTATCTGCGCCTCCTGGTGAGCGTGTCTACAAAATCCTGATTAACGGGGAGAATGTCGACTTGGATTCTGAAACGCATACTCTAACGCTGGGAAGCACGGTAGATATGCTTAAGGGCGAATATGGCCACCCCCCAGTGAATGATATAAAAGCGTCAGAACTGACGCTGTCTACTGTGATGATGCAGTATATAGTCAACGGGCTTAGTGAGTATTCGCCGCTGGAGCGCAGAATGCAAGTGAGGGGAATCAACGACGGCGTGTTATCGGCATATATGCCGATAACGATATTCCCAATTCTGACGATCGTCTTTCTCGTTGCCCATTTCACTAAATCCAGACGCGAAACAGAAATGGAAATCCGAAAAGAAACGCCTTGGTACGAATGATTGATAAGATAAAAGATCGACGTTAGAACCACTTTGCTATTATTGCAATAATGCCGTCAATTTGTATTAATGTGAGTTGAATGGGAGCGGGTTGAAATGTGTAACAATTCCGTTTCTCCAACTAATAGTGTGTCTTCAAGCGCTGTGTTGCACTAAATTATAGCTTGTGCTACTTGCAGAAAGGGGAGAGTACATTATGTTAACTGAAAAAGAAAATTACATGATGATGATTAGAGGAGAGCATCCCGAGTGGGTGCCGTATTCCAGATTTGGTCCGAGTCCGTCAGGGGCGCCCCCTCCTACTGCAGGCGTTCTCTGCTCATATCTGATGGGGCATCTCACTAAACCTGGTGTGGCAAAGGATATATGGGGAGTGACCCATATTCCGGTTGAGGAGGCGGGTGGTGGTAAAATACCCGAGCCAAACAATTTTATTTTAAAGGATATACGCCAGTGGAGAGACTTCATCAAAGCTCCTGATATTTCTCACATTGATTTTGAAATGCTTGCAAAAAAAGACCTTGAAGAAGCAGCTGTGAACAGAAATGAAACAGCGGTTGTTTGGCACACTTTTGTCGGTTTTTTCCAGACTCTGGTCGCCTTTATGGGTTTTACAGAAGCGCTTTGTGCAATGTATGAAGAGCCGGAAGAAGTCAAGTCGCTTATGGAGTACTTATGCGACTTTTATGTAGATTTTATAGAAAAGAGTATAGATTACTATAAACCTGATATTTTTGGCATATGTGAGGATAATGCAGCATGGAAGGGGCCGTTCTTTTCGCTGGAAATGTACCGCGATCTCTTTAAACCATATACTATGAGATTGGTAAAGCCGGCACTTGAGCGTGGTATACCCGTCGATATGCATAATTGCGGGCGCTGTGAGGATTTTGTTGATGAGTGGATAGATTACGGTGTCGTTTCATGGAATCCGGCGCAAACCTGCAACGATGTGCTGGCGATAAAGAAAAAATATGGTAACAAGCTGGTCATTATCGGAGCTTGGGATGCAAGAGGCGAGCTTGCCAACGAAGATGTGTCAGAGGAAGTAGTGAAGGAGTCTGTCTACAGGACGATTGATAAATACGCACCTGGTGGCGCCTATGTTTTTTCCGGCGGTTTCTTAGGGTCACCAAATGATGAAAAGACGCAAATAAAAAATAGATGGATTGCTGAAGCTGCGGAACAATACTGCAGAGATTTCTATAAAAAGAATAGATAAAAAGAGTGGCTGGGGCAAAAATCCAGTAAATAAAGAATAGCGCGGTGTTTAGAAAAGCCGCGCTATTCTAAAAAATACGAATACCTCTGATAAAATTGAAGTTGCACGGTGAAAACCGGATATTTGAGACCGGGCTGATATTTATTTTGAAACAGTCCGGTCCTTTTTCTTTAAAAGCAGGAATTTAATTATACTATGTAGTAAATGGGCAAAAGTGGTTTTCGCCTCAAACTTTTTTAGAGCGATTGGGGGCATAATTTATGCTGAAGAAATTACGTGTAAAGACCGGAATGCTAACGGTCTTGCTGATACCGATTTTTTTAGTCGTCTTTATGGTGGCTTGTACAACAAAGACTAAGGAACTTGATCCGGCCTCTGTTATCCGGCAACCGGCATATGAACTTGCAATCCACCGTACGGAATCCTGGTTTTTGTTTTATGAAACTGATACACATGTAGGTTTTCAGGTGGCGGATGGTATATACCTTTACAATTACCAGAAGGACTTGATGGAAGTTGCCTTTGCCATGACTGAAGACGCTTTCCCGCCGGAGTTTACCGCTGTTCCCTTAATGAGTGCCAATGAGATAAGTATTCTTGTGCATGGTTTCGATCCGGGAAATGACGTGGGTACCGATTACTTTTACCGTTATGATATCCTAAGCGGGAAAGTTTGCCGTCTTGAGGGCAAGGTACAGGAAGTTGCTGAAATTTATCCGCATCCAGATGAAAGCAGGATGCTGGAGGCATTTCAGGCGGATAGTCGGAAGCTTGAGGATATCCGGTATATTCCCAAAGGTAGTGACACTTATTATTATCCCTTTAAGAATATTCTTCGGTAATATAGCACCATAAACAAAGTAAGCCGGGTGTTGCATATAATGTTACAAGAAAATTTGCAACCATGCATGAAAAGGATGATTTGACAATGGAGCTACGTGAACAGGCTATTAAAGTTGCCCGGCAATATGGTATCCCTGAAGGTATTTTTCTGGGCTTAATTGCAGCTGAATCCAGCTGGAATCCCAAGGCAGTCAGCGTAGCGGGAGCAATCGGTTTAACTCAAGTGATGCCGTCAACAGCAAAACTTTTGGGATATAATCCGGCTGAGTTAAAACATGATCCCAAGTTGCAACTGGAAGCGGGCGCCAGGTATTTAAAAGATATGTATGAGGAATTTGAAAGTTGGGAGAAAGCACTGGCGGCGTATAATGCAGGTCCCCATAATGTAAAAAAATATGACGGGATTCCGCCTTTTCCTGAAACTGAAAATTATGTCCAAAGAGTCTTGACTTATGCAGAAAATTATCAGTTGAAAAGCAGTTTGGGCAAAAAAGTAATAAAACGGTCTGAATAGTGATAACATTTGGAGATTTGTTGAATTTCCCGGTAAAAGCAGGGCTGTAGATATAAATTCGTTTATAAAAATTACACCGCTTGTGAGGCGGTGTTTTTTGATTTGCTAGAAATTATCTCAAGTCGAATATGCTTCGAAAACTATATCTTGGGATATAGGTAGTACATTCTTATTTGATTAGGCACTATTATTACGTTATAGTACGTCAAGTTCATACCAGGTTACAGTTGCGCCAAAGACGAGCCTGTCGGGGTTTCCCGGGAAAAGACCAGAGG
>JAAYSO010000035.1 GCA_012523945.1 Bacillota bacterium | reverse complement strand
CCTTGGTTGAAGCCACGGTAGTGATCGATAATGGCATCAACCGGAACAAGAAAAACACTGCACATAAGAGGGCTGACAGCATACCTTTCAGCCCAACCGCTCCAATACCGCCTTGATTTTTCCTGCAACTCCCGGGAAAATACAATTACTTTGGCGATTGCTTTGATAGTTTCGTAAAGATCGTCTTTTGCAATCCTTTTGCATACCCGCGGAAGAATAACATTAGCCTGAAATCTTACCGGATCCTTTATTAATTCATCATATTCACCGGCTTCCATAAAAGACTGATCCGGATGCTGGTAATCTGAATCAGGAGAGATTTCCCTGCCGGGAATAATATAGCGCGTAGAACCCATGGCATCTAAAAGCGGGGCACGCGAGGTCACTGAGGTTGTAAGCGCATCCCACTGGTTCCAGCGCTGCAGGGCATATTCATAGCTCTCCCCCATGATATCTATGTCATAAAAAGCCTCTTGCATTGTATATTTGTTTTGATATTTAACCGGCCAAAAGCCTAAATTGCCTACAACCGGGACTTTGTCATGCTCTTGTAACCTAATGGCAGCCCGAATTCGGGAAGTACGCTCTTTTAACAATAAAGCAGTATCATGCATGGAGCTTACCCTCCAGTAAGGCCTGGCATTGCGGTACGGCAGCATAAGCATCGGCACCATAAGCATCGGCACCAAAATCTGCAGCCAATTTTTCCGTAACCGGAGCACCGCCCACTATAATTTTCACCTTATCTCTTAAACCTTGTTTGGTCACTTCGGCAATTGTATCTTCAATTCCATCCAAAGTTGAAGTCAAAAGGCAAGATAGCGCCAGGATATCCGGCTGGTGCTGCATAATTTCCCGGCAAATAACTTCAGGCTCAACATTGACTCCCAGATCAATTACTTCAAATCCATTGGCTGCAAGCATAGATTTTACCAGGTTTTTGCCAATATCATGAATATCATCCCGTACAGTAGCAATTATAACTTTACCGGAACTTTTCACTTGTGTACTGTCGCCGCTATTTAAAACAGGATTTAGAATTTGCATAACTTCCTGAAAAATACTGCCCGCAAGCATAAGATCTGCTACGTAATATTCACCCTTTTCAAACCTTTTCCCTACCCCTTCCATTCCCGCCCGGCAGGCTGCTAAAATCTCCAGAGGTGCTGTCTTGCTTGCGATGAGCTGCTTCACTTCTGCCAAAACTTCTTCTATTTCCAAGTCTGTTATTTTAGCTGTAAGACTTTCCAAGCCCAAACGAATCACTCCTCGCTATCCTACGCTTTTGATTACTTCCACTATTCCCAGATCCCCGTCTACCTTTACATAATCACCGGTTTCAATAATTTCAAGCGGATCCTGGTCAAGATCTGTAACTGTGGGAATTTGCGCCACCAGGCTGGCAAAAATAGTAAGATTGTTCCCCTTTGTATAGATAAAAGCAGCCGGATTCGTATTGTAATTAACTGTTGTTCCGTAAGAAACAAAACCACCGGAACCACGCGGGGTCGGAAAGACTAAAATTTTGTCTTTAAAAGAAACTCCACAGAGCGGGTGATTTCTTTCTGTAGTACAGCCCAATTGGGGATTTACATTTAACCACCCCATCAAAGGTTCCTGCGAAACTAATGCTTCACCCTCTGCTTTACCACCAATAACTTTTCTGCCTTTAAGAATAATTTTTTTTGTCTCGGCCATGTTCCTTACCTCCAGTCACTGGACCACTTGCCCGTTATCGCTGCATTTATACATTCTTCCATACTACCATACCAGACATCCAGTTTTTCCGGATAAAACATGCCGGTTAGGTAGTAATTTTGTTTAGCTGAATCTGTAGCCATTACCTTCATGGGGGGAGTTTCCAGCAAAGCACCGGGGCAGGAACCGGAGAGCAGGACACCACCGGCATCTTCAATGATTTTACGTAATCCCATGCGCTCTGCAACCTGGTAGCTTGATGGATTTGTCATAATCCACAGGAGAGTTTTGCACTTTTTGCCTTCTAAAAGTTTGGCTGCCCGGCAGATATCATAAATGTTATAGTGTGGGCAACCTAAATAAACAAAATCCACATCCTCCTTGGTAGCGTAATTAAGTTTATCATACACCCTGCGCAGATCTGCCCGGGTAATGGAAATCTCTCGCTGATAATTGCCCTGAAAAGCTGCTTCTACTGTTGGTGCTTCCGGCGTCAGCCCCGGCACATGGTACATCCTCACCTGACCGCCTGTGTTTAAAGCAGAATTCATTTTTACCAGCTGGCTTGTGGTAGGTTTCCCAATACCGACAAGAGCAGGTACTTCCAGGTCAACGGCTTCTCCAACCGCCCAGCCAAATAAGTCGTAATCAATATCAGATTTTAATTCAGTCTCACATTTCACCAGTACTGTAGCCCGGCGGTTTTCATCAAGGTGCATATCATAAGCAGGAACTTTGCCCAGGTAAGCAGTATGAAAACAGCCGTCAAAATTAGTCCTGGCTCCTAAAATGGCGTTAGCCCAGGGAATGGCGGAACTTTCCACCCAGGCACAGTGTTGTCCTACTGTTGGTAAAAAGGAACTGACAAGATAGTAATTGCAGGAAAAAATCGGGATCATGCCCATATCGATATAGGGCTGCAGTGCCTCCATGTTTTTCCTGCGATATTCCGGATCACTGTTTTTAGGCAAGCCGCATTTTTCCCAGCCGTCAATAATAAAACCCGGAGCCACAGGCTTATTGGCAAAGGTAGGCACTTTAAAACGTTCGCCCTTTTTCACCAGCTCTCTTACTTCATCTAGGGTCACCGCATATTGGGGAATCCAGTCAGCCAGAGGATGTACATCAACTGTGCCGTCTATATCAATTAACCTTTCCGCCCCTGCTGCTTCACCGTATTCAACTAAAAAAGACATACTTCTTTGAGCTATTTCGCCCTTTTCGCCATCCAGAATTCTTTTTTCCTCATCTGTTAAATACATTTCTCCACATCCCTTCATGTTGCAGCTCTTAAGCTTACTGGCAAATCATCCATAAGTAACGATTTTAAAAATGTACAGGCAATGTGAGTCTAATTTCAGAATACTTAATGCCGTTATCATGCAAAGCAGCGGCGATCATTTCCTCTAAAACCGGTTTTGGAGCCAAACAGTCTACACAAGCCGCCGGCCCTGCTACAATCATGACATCAATCAGGCCGCCGTCTCTTTCCGCAGCCAACAGGTCAAAACCATCGTAACTTAATGATTCTTTGATACTGCTAAGAGCTTTGTCCAACATCTTTCTCTCTCCTTTTAGCTTTATAAGTTCTGATCAAACCAGATCAAGTTGATGTTAATCGGTACCGCTCTTTTACCCGATTCCCGGCAGGTTTGGGTTTAGATCATAATAATTCCCTTCTCCTTTCATTTTCTATTTTAAAAAATTTTACTCTTTTCAGATTTTTACTTATAATTAATTATATAGATGATTCAACCAAACAACTACAGTCTCCTATTACTTGTCCAGATTTAGCGGTTGACAAATGATGGACATCTAAACAAAATAATAAGCAATATTCCCGGAGGTGCATCCTTTGAATAATAAATATCCTTCCCGACTTGCCTATTTGATGGACAAGTTTACTGTCACTGCTAAAGAATTATCGGAAGCTCTGCATGTTGATCATTCACTGGTAAGCAAATGGCGCAACAATAAGCGTAATTTATCACCTCGTTCAATACATTTAGAAAACATAGTGAATTTTTTCTTAACTTTAGACAGTAATTTAAAATTTAATATTTTGAGCGATATTATGCAGGAACATTATCCAAACTTTAATAACGAGACTAAAGCTATAAAAGCAGCACTTTTAAAAAAGTGGCTGTTGGGATCTCCCCAAAAAGTAAACAGGGATAATTTACTTAACTCATTAAATAAACGAGGAAGTTATACAGCTCATTTCGATGTCTTAAAAGGTAATAAAGGGAGGAGACAAGCTTCGGTGCGCCTGATGAACCTGGCTTTATCTCTGCCGCCACCACAGGAACTATTGCTCTATTCTCAAAGCTCCCAGGAAAACTGGTACTCAGAAGACAAAATGTTTAGTACCACCTGGAAAAACAATTATTTGGAAATACTGCGCCGGGGTAATTACATCAGTTTAGTACACTCTTTAGATCATCAGATTAGTTCAGTTATTAACATGCTCATAGAATGGCTACCCATGGAACTAACGGGAAAGCTAAAATCATATTATTTTCCCAAGTATAGTAACAAACCATTAAAACCCTCTGTTCTTGTTATCAAGGGTCATGCTGCAATTCTCAGTGTTTCAAACTATAATTCCAGCGAACCATCCTTTACTCATTTTTTTACGGATCCCATAACCGTACAACAGGCCCAGGCGATTTTTTATACACTCCTGTCTGACTGCCGTTTAATCTATGAGAAATATACAAAAGAACAAGATGTTGAGTTATTTGAGCGGCTTTTATCGGCAGAAAAACAGCCGGAAAACAGTTTTTACTATACTTCTCTGCCCATCCCCATAACTTTTCCGGCTTCTCTTCTCCAGAATTTCCTCGACGGAGATAATTTAGCGAAAATACGCGCTTACCGAATTCAACAGCAACATTTCTTCCGCAATTTGCAAAACAATTATTGTCGTCTGATTTTAAACTATAATCTTCTGGAGAATCCGTTCCCGGAAAATGGTTTGCTGTGTGAAGGCTTATCTATCTATACCGGGGAGCAGGCAAGGCTGAATCAGTCTCTCTTTTGTACATATCTGCAACATTTATTGGAACTCATTAATAAATACCCTAATTTAGAGATTGCTTTTGCCCAGGACCCTCCGATCAAAGATCTTGATGATGTTTCGATTTTAGTTAAGCAAAATACAGCCTTTTTAATTAGTACCCAACCCGGTGAAAACGAAAATTCTTTAACATTGTTTAGCCACGAACCCAGCATTATTAACGCCTATTATTTACATTTTGAAAACTATTGGTCCACCATTCCCCGTATACAGCGCGACAAAACCTGGGTTATCACAAACCTGCAAAAGTTACTAACCAAGTTGTCCAACTACATTTAACTAATATAGTTCCTTTTTAAAGGAAAACAAACCACCAAAAGAACGGTGGTTTGTTTTCTTTATGTTAAAATTGGGGGCTAGTGAGTCCCATACAAGATAGCACCTTGTTCCAGCAAAATTCTCTGCAGTTCTGACACATCTTTTTCCAACTCTCTGGGTGTAATTCCTTTTCTGGCACAAACTGCTGCAGCTACTCCTGCAGCTTGTCCGGTTACCATTGTAATCTGTAAAAACCTGCAGTAAGAATCACGATCTGTAGAAATTGCTTTACCTGCAACCAGCAAGCCTTCAATTTCTCTTGGCACTAAACATCTATAGGGAATGTCGACTGAACCGCCATCTTTGGGAAAAGCAACATCTGTCCCGGTAATTGTTTCTGTCGTGGCCACATGTTTAGCTCCGGAGGAGAAACAGCTTTTACCGATAACATCGGGAAACTTCCTTGCTTCCCTTACATCTTCTTTTGTTAGCACGTAATCGCCCATAATTCTCCTGCTCTCCCGAATGCGAGCTTCAGTGCACATTCTGGTCAAGTAAGCATTTTTAAATCCGGGGAGATATTTTTTAATGAATTTCAGAGCTATTTGTATCTGCTTGCGACACTCAATTTCTACCTTGGTTAAATCTCTGACATCAGTGGGATCGCAATTATCAATCTGGGAAGAATGCTGAAAATGAGCCTGAATGACACCATTTTCTCGCGGCATGATAAAGAAACCAACCCCACTGTAGGGATGCCAGTCTCCTGCAGCCAATGCTTTGTCGCGCAGTGAATAGAAGCCCATAAAATTGCTGATTTCCCTCACGTCTGTAACTTGTTTGATCCGCTCTCTTACCTGTTCATCTGTCCAATCAAGATAGGGAGTAACCATAGGGTTAAAATCATAAACATTTTCACGGATGTACTGCAAAACTTCGTCCCAATCTACACCGTCCATAGTAAAGGATACTGTATGTGGTTCAAGTTCTTCCTTTGGCACTTGCTCATATGGAGCTCCTGCCCTGGCTGCAATATGTCCTTCCCCGGTACAATCAATCACAACCTTGCCAAATACCACTTGGCGGCCTGACGGGTTTTCTACAATCACACCTGTCACTTTGTCGCCTTCTTTGACAACATCGACGGCAACAGAATATAGCAATAGTTCTACATTATTTTCCGTCATCATTTCAAAGATAAGCAAGCCCCAATAATCGGGATCAACCAGGGAAAAAGAATAACCTATTCTAAAGTCAGGGGTTGTATGGGGCAGTGCATGGCCCTCTTTTAACAGTCTATTATGTGTTTCTTCCATAATGCCGCCAATAATTTGCTCCTTGCGTGCATTAAACATGTAGGCATAGGCAAATCCCGGAGGACCGGAGACATTCATTTGCCCACCCAATGTGCCAATTCGTTCAATTAAAATAGTTTTAGCACCCGCCCGCGCTGAGGCAATGGCTGCCGCAACTCCGGAAGTACCACCACCAACGACAACAACATCAAAATCACCATACTTTTCCATTAACTTCCTCCCCTTTTTTCTGCCGCTATTTTCTTTTAAACTCTTCAATGGAACGTGCCGGTTTGCCATTAGGTAGTGCTACCGGCTCAACAATACCTTCACTGTGCAGCGCCCAAGGCAAAATTACTCCGGAATGGCCACCCCGGCCACCGACAACGACAATTTCAATATCTTTAGGTGTACGGGTTACAGGCATAGGATGCTTATTTTCAAACTCGGGAGGCCTGACAGGTACTAACCCCCTGTTTCTTACCATAGGCACATCATGAACGGCGCGCAGATGAATATGTTCACGAATCATATCTTTGGTATATCCGGCTTTTTTCAGCATCATCCCATGGTCAGGTGTTAGAGCCAGTACAAGCGGCCCCGGAATATAAGCGTTATTTGAGCCTAAAGTTGTGCAACAATCTGTGATTGTATCTAAGAGGTCATGGCCGTTTAAACTTAAGAAGTCGATAATATCATGTTGAGGTTCTGCTTTTAAGACATAAACAGTAGTTGTCTCCGCATCGTAATGCTCTTCATTAATCATTTCCCACTGTGCTAAACTGGGTTCTTCTGCAAAACAATATGTAAATTCTGCTTGCGAAGCCAGACAATCAAGATCACAGATGCCGGGTACAGAACGGCAAACATTCATAATCACCAGATTGACTGCACGCCCAAGGGTGGCATTTGCAGGATATCCGGGCCCCATACAGCCCGCTTTGCCTGAAAGGCCGATTTCCTGTGCTATAGGCCCGCTAACCAGAACCAAATTGCCGCCGGGATGGGAAGTCGTCACTGACTGCAGCAAGTTATACTTTTCATTGGCCATAGCTTTGAAAGCAGCAATTAAGACGGGCATAGCTTTCGGTTTACATCCTGCCATTACGGCGGCAATAGCTACATCTTTGACAGTTACATTTTTGCCGGTAGGACCAATCTCACGCCATAAAACCATATCCGGATCAAAGGGGCAATATTCCAGCATTTTTTCGTAACGGGCCTGTGTTGGCGGTATGATGGGCAAGCCATCACTAATGTGCAATTCATTAAAATAATCATTGATTTCTTCCAGATAACAACCTGGTTCATAAAGTTTATCTTCAGAAATATTAATTCTTTCCGTAATGTCAAGAATGCCGTTTCCGGCGGGCGGGACAGCATCAAGTTGAAAATCAATGTGTGCTACTTCCTCCAGTTTCTCCCCTGTTGCCGTCAGTGAATCGATAATGTAATCCCATTTAAGGTCAATTTGTGCCCGTACTTCCTCCTTAGTACTGGCCTGGTAAATATCAATTTTACACAGGCAAAGGCGGCCTGCCCGGTAAAAAGCAACACCCTCTACCAATTCGCCCCCGGGAGGCGCTGTAATATAAACACTGGGAATACCTAGTTTTTCAAGGGCAATAGTGACAATGCAAGTAGCCGGGGACGTTCCCATATCACCTAAGGCTACGATGGCTGCAATAGGCTTCTCTTCCGCCAACATTGCTGCATATTCTTCCAGCCGCTGTGTGTCTTTACCCCGAACCGTCTCACAATAATCAACAAAGTTTGAAATCCCCATTTCCTGAAAACGTTCTTTAATGCGGACAAAAACTTCCCCGTAATTACAAAAACCTAATTTAGTGTTATTGTAGAAAAGTATTTTGCCCTCTTGTAATTCCTTCAGGCTGACCCTTGGTGCCAATTTAAGCAACGGTCTTTCCTGATAGCCTCGGGGATCTAAAATTTGATGCAAAACACCACTCACGCGCATCTTACTCCTTTCAAGGACAAGTAAATTGACAGTATTCTGACTTGTTAATCTATTTACCGTTAACTTTAAACCACTACCTTACATCCACTCACTTCTTTCCCGCTCATAGCCGTTGCCGGCAAATCAGAAATGAATAAGCACTCCTGCCTGTTCTAAAGCATGCTGTAAATCGACCACAGGCAAATCTGCCAAACTGCACCTTTTTTGCACAGCCAAGGCTGCAGCTGTCCCGGCAGCTTCCCCGGTCATGGCGGCAGGTGGAATTACCCGCGTTATTTCCCAGGCATCCCCGTCTGCAGCAATTGTCCGACCGGCTGTAATGATATTAGCAATACCGGGTGCGATCAAACTACGATAGGGAATTTCCATGACAGGACCTGCTTTTCGCCAATCGCCCGTAGTGCCAATAGAATCATCAAAATGTGTATTAATGTCGTTTTCACGCAACACATAAAACCCGTTTATCCTGCGTGTTGTCCTAAATTGAGCCATTCCGGGCAGGGTAATGTAAGCTCTTTGCTTGGCTTTTGCGTTATCTAAATTACTTTTTAACAGCTCTCTACCCTTGAGAATAAATTCTGTCACTTCGTGTGCATTTGTGCCATAATATTTTTTTGCTCCTTTAACGGCATGCCTTCCGTCTGCCTCACCGCCAAACCATTGTAAACGGATACCGTCCACAATATTTGCCGTTTCTACTGCTTTTTTCATCTGCGCTAAGCTCGTGGAATAAGCCCAGTATGACAGCCAATTCAGGCTTTCCACACAATCTGCTCCTGCTCTGAACATAATGTCTGCATCGCCTGTAGTATCTACAATCATTTTTCCCCGGTAAGCAATCCGCCCAGATTTATTCTCTAAAATTACCCCTTGACAAATACCGTTTTCCATTACAGGTTTGCTAAAAACTGTATCAAATAAGAGGTCCACACCTTCTTGTTGCATAACTTCATCAAGGGCAATGACAAATTCGGCCGGTGAAAAAATAGTCATATAACGGCGTCGTGTCTCCACCCTATTGCATCCCTTTTCCCACTCCGGCGGCAAATTATCATAACCATATTTGATAGCAAGCTGTAATAGTTCTTCCGCAATGCCGCCTATCACTTTTCTGCCCCTGCCATCACAAAGCGGCAGATAAATGGCTATAAGCCCTAGGGTTGCCAGTCCTCCCAGCATCACACTTTTTTCCACTAAAAGTGTTTTACAGCCATTTCTTTTCGCTGCCAAAGCAGCACTGACACCGGCAACACCTCCTCCTACAACAATAACGTCATACTCGCCCCAAACCGGGATATTGTTGTGTTCAATATAGTTTTCCATTCTTTCCTCCAGCCCGTTTAGTTTTCTCGATGTTACCAACAGGAAGCTGCTAACTTTATTCTAACAGAATCAAATTGCAAATCATCATTTAGCAGGCAATTGTCCATTTCCAGCGGTTGACAAATAGTTGACAGTCTCAACCGGAACAAATATATTAAGCCGGTGAGATCGACTTCATGAAAAAGAGAAAAAGAAAACAGCCAAGTTCTTGGGTTGTAAAAAAAAGGCCAGGAAGAGCTTTCCTGACCGTATCCGAAAAATATTTGTTCACATTATTGAGACGTATTTTAAAATAGAGCACGTATGGATTTAGGCAAGTCACCACAAGTCCGGTTTAGGCGTTTTGGAAAAAGAGAGCAATCGTGCCGGGACCGGCATGTGCTCCCACGGCACAGCCAATGGGGTTAATAATAAAATCGTGGCATCCAAATTCTTTGCGGATAGCCTCCATAAGTTTATTGGCATTTTCTAAATCATCTCCGTGGCTAATGCCAATTGTTTGCTCTTTTAGATTGCGACCCCGCTCCCGCATAATTTCCAGCATACGTCGCAAAACTTTATTTTTGCCCCGTACTTTCTCCAGCGGTACCAGTCTCCCGTCTTCGACGTGTAAAATCGGTTTAATATTTAAAATTCCGCCAATCATGGCTGCGGTACGGCTGACCCGGCCCCCACGGTAGAGATATTCCAGATCATCAACTGTAAAGATATGTTCCATGTGCTGGGCACAGTGAACAGTTTTCTCCACTACTTCAGACAGGGGTAGTCCCTCTTTAACCCACCGGGCAGCGTGATATACCACCAGTCCCTGCCCCATGGAGGCACATTTTGTATCAACAAGTTCAATTTGCCAATCAGGATATTGTTCACGCACTTCTTCCCGGGCGATCACGGCCGATTGATATGTGGACGACAGCTCGGAACTGAAGCCGACATAGATACAGTTTTGGCCGTTTTTGGCAAACTCTAGAAAACGTTCCTTAAAAGCTGCCGGTTCAGCCTGTGCAGTTTTAAAGACTTGTCCCCGGCGCATAGCATCAAATAATTTATCTGATTTTAAAGTTACACCGTCCAAATACTCCTTATCCCCTTCAAACACATATAAGGGGATCATCTCAATGTTGTACTCCTGCATTAATGCAGGTGGCAAATCTGATGCACTGTCGGTCAATACCCGAATACTCATTTTGCCCTCGCCTCCTTGATTATGGTATTTTTTACTATGCACCGGTGGCTTCTTCCAGCAATTTCTCTAATTCCTGCTGGGTTAGTACATAGGTTGTATTGCAAAAATGGCAGTTCACTTCAATAGGTTCCCTAGCGGCGATTAATTCCTCAATTTCCTTTTTGCCGATACTGATAATGGCTTTTTCCACACGCTCTTTTGTGCAGTTGCAGGCATATTGTGCCGGTATACGTTCTTGAAATTTAACCCCCACATCACCCAAAACTTGCTCTAAAATAGCCTCAGGCGATAGTTGCTGCTCCAAGAGGCTGGTGACGGCTGCCATCCTGCTGATTTTATCTTCAACCAAGCCAACCACGCTTTCACTGCAGCCCGGCAATACCTGGATAATAAATCCCCCGGCCTGTCTGACGGTGTAGTCGGTATCAATTAAAACGCCCAGTGCCACCGCAGACGGCATTTGTTCAGAGTGGGTAAAATAATATGTAAAATCTTCGGCTATTTCGCCGGAAATCAACTTCGTACGGCCCACATACGGTTCTTTCAGGCCTAAATCCTTAATCACGCTTAAAACACCTTTACCCACAGCTTTGCCCACATCCAATTTACCATTTGCTTTGAGCGGAAGATCTACCTGAGGACGGTGCACATAACCTTTTACATTGGCACTGGCATCGGCTGTCACCAAAAGCCCCCGCAAGGGACCGCTGCACTTAATCTGCAAGGTTAAAACATCACGGGGATTTTTCATCATCACCCCCATCATTGCTCCTACGGTAAGCAGCCTGCCCAAGGCCGCAGTCGCCACCGGGGTAGTATGATGAATTTGCCGTGCCCGTTCCACCAGGTTTTTTGTAGTTGCTGCAAAGGCCCGGATCTGATTGCCTGCTGCTATTGCTCTGGCGATATAATCTGTCATTCTTACCTCCTGCAAAGCCTTTTTTACCTGCTTCTGCCATCAGGGAACTTATAGTATTTTAATATTCGCATACTTTTCAGTCAAACCTGCTTAAAAATAAAATATTTCTGCATAAGACAGTTTCGCAAAATGTTAACACAAAATGAATTAATTAACATTATACCCATATTGTGCTTGTATTTTACAATTATAAATGTTATCTTTGCTGTGTAGGGGGTGAGACGATGAAAGCTACAGGTATTGTGCGAAAAGTTGATGAATTGGGACGGGTAGTGATTCCGGTAGAATTGCGCCGCACACTGGGGATTGAGATAAAAGACGGTTTGGAGATTTTTGTTGATGACGAGAAAATTATTCTTAGAAAGTATGAACCTGCCTGCATTTTTTGCCAAAATGCTGAAAATGTCATAGATTACCATGGTAAAATGGTCTGCCAGGAATGTGTGCAAAAACTAAACCGCCAATTTGAAGCGATTGCAACTGAAGCCAGCTAACGCCATAAAACCGCATAAACCGGTACTGTTTGTAACTGGATTCTTTGTACAAAAATGGCTACTGCAACGATTATTTATCGTCTGCAGCAGCCATTTTAGTTTTGCTATTTTGGGGCCAACGACTGCATTACTTTATCTGTTTTAAAACAAAGTTTCATTTTCATATTTTGTTGAAAGATCAATGACTGTGCTAAAATTATAGGTTATACCGTCAATTTCCAGCGGCGTCAGGGTCAAAGCTACCGGTTTGCGGGTACCGTCCTTGTGGGTTATAATTAGCTCCATATAATCAATTTTACCTGCTACGGCTTGCCGGGCCTTATATACTGCCTGGCGGCGTTCTTCCTCATTGGGAAATACCAGGTAAAACCAACCATGGTGGTTCATTTCTTCAAGATTATAGCCGGTGATGCGCTCCATTGCTTCGTTATAAATCAAAAACTTCCCATCCTGTGTACTTAAGGAAAAGCCTTCTCGCGCTTTCCGGATTACAGTATCTAGAATTAACTGCGCTTTCTGCCTTTCCTGTTCAGCTTGAAAGCGAACCAGAGCGGCACCTATGCTTTGGCCGGCCACTGTGAGAAAATCGATTTCATCATCGGAAAATTTATCCTCATCATAATCGTTTAACTGTAAAAGTCCCACAGTTTTGTCATGGAAACGCAGCGGAATCAAAGCAATAGATTTATAGCCCATTCTCCCACAGTGGTTACGTATTTTAAAAGGAAGTTTTCTAGAGGAAAACTTGGCGACCAGTTCATTAATATTGCCGGTATAGAAGGCACCGTCAGCGGTTAAAGCTGACTGCCCCTCTGTCAAATCCCCTCTGATTACGCGGCCGCAGATACAGTCCAGATGTACCGTGCCGTCATCATCACGTTTAATGGAACCTGCTTCAAGACAGGTTAAAAAAGACTCGCTTTTAATAAAGTCTTCAGTGAAACCAAGCGTTTTTATATAGGGGTAATCTTCACCTTTGCGCAGGCGAATTCCGGCGGCAGCACAATCTAAATAATCCCGGACAATTTCCAAGATATGCTCCAAAACATAATTTTGATCACCGGGACTGGCAAGAACCTCAAGGAGATTCAGTATTACCAGGCGCCTGTCCTCCTGGACTTGTATTTCCGTAACATCAAGACCAAAACAGACGACATTTTTAATTTTACCTCTTTTGTCCCGGATGCTACTGCCGGACCAGACCAGCGTACGTTTTTGGCCTGATTTAGTTAACCAATGACTTTCATAGCTGGCACGCGTCTCTTCAGTTAAAAGTTGCCGTGTAATTTTTCTTACCTGGCCTTTTTCAGCCGGCGGCACCAGGAAATCAAGTTCCCTGCCCAAAACTTCTTTACGGTTATAACCAGACAACCGTTCACTGGCGGGGTTAAACTCTACTATCCGGCCCCTTTCATCGAGGATCACGATTAATGCTTCGATTTTCTCCACTAATTTTGACATTGCTTCCGGTCCCTGGACCTGCAGGGCAGATTCTTCTTTTGCAAGGGTGAAAAGCTGAAAATACTGTGCCAGCTTGCTTTTACTTGCCATGGGGACCTCCTTGTAAGTTCAAAAATACACAATCTTTAGTTTTATTCGCGTCATCAGCTAAGATTCCTGCTCTAACCCTTACAGTACGCAATACTGTAAGAAATTATTAAGAATCGGCGCTGCTTTGCATGCCAGTAAGACTGCGTTATAATAAAGTAGATTTTCCCATTAAGCAAAGGTAAGGAGAATGGAAATGAGGATCGGTGTAATCAGTGACACTCATATCCCCGTCCGGGCAAAACACCTGCCAGCCGCTTTGTTCTGCCTGTTTGAGAATGTGGATCTGATTTTACATGCCGGTGATTTGGTAGACCCGCAGGTTCTGGTGGATTTAGCCGCCATTGCACCGGTGGAAGCAGTGGCAGGCAATATGGACAGCCCTGAATGCCAGCAAAAATTAGGCTATAAAAAAATTTTGGAAGTGGCAGGTTTCCGCCTTGGACTTACCCATGGGCACCTTGGCTCTTATCGTAGCACCACGCCGCAAAGAGCCCTGGCAATATTTGCACAAGACAATGTGGACGCAGTTGTTTTTGGGCATAGCCACCGGCCCTATCAAAAAGAGGAAAACGGAGTTTTGCTTTTTAACCCCGGCTCACCTACGGATCGCCGCCGTGAACCGCGCCATAGCTGCGGCCTGCTCACATTGGGCAAAATAATCACTGCTGAAATAATATATTTATAGCGCCAACTCTCTATGCAATGAAAATATTCTCATCTTTTATGCACGGAAAAGCGGCTGCCGGGTTTAACCCAGCAGCCGCATAACATTTCCATGGGCACCTTGTTTCTCTATTTCTCATAATAAACGGCAGAAACTGTTTTTATTGGGCGCATCGTCCCGGAAGCAGTTAATTCAACACCGATGGCGGCTGCAGCATTCAGTAAAGAAAAAAGTTTTTCCTGCTCCACCAGTGGCCAATCGTAAGTTCCCGGCAGAATATAAGCTATTTCTTTGGTTTGATAATGCCGGGCAACATAGTGGGCAAAATAATCTTGCGCCCACCCCATAGCTGCTTCACAAATCACCTGGGCACAAAAAGCTGTATAGACGCCGTCAATGCCGTCAGCCCACTCTGCCAGCTCCCGGCCGCAAGTGGCAATGGCCGGGAAGACACGTTTTAAATTTACCAGTGTTTCCTTTAAAGTTTGACTGTAAAAAGTTTGCCCGGCAATTGCCACATAGTCATCACCGGTTGCTGTAATTTCTGCCGCTTTAAATATCACCTTCGGCCGGGCTATAGTTTTTGCCTCCTGCAGTAATCCGGCAAATTCTTCAATTAAGGCCGGCTTATTTTGTATGCGTAATCTTTCCGTAAACATCTCCAGCGGAGCGTTAAAAACAATCTGATCCAAAATGACTGTACTCAATGTCAGATCTCTCCTTTTTATAGCTACTTCATCAATCTTACCTTTTTTACAGGTAAACGATCAAGAGATAAACCATTTATAATTTCTATTTGCTGAAGAAAAACCTTTACTTGCCCCTCCGGCAAGTAAAGGTTTGAGACGGAAAAGCTTAAATAAAACCGAGCAATTTCAAAGCAAGAGGTACCCAGACGGCAATGACTGCTGCCAGAATGACTTGAATAAATGCCGTGGATTTGGGCATATCCAACATTGTATAATAGCCGGTCATATAGGTAATTAAAGGCACTGTATCAAGCGGTAAAAAGAAGCAATTAGCCACAGCCAAGCCTAAAACCATCATCGGTAAGACCGGGGAAATTCCCATATTCTGTGCCAAGCCCACAAACGGTGCCGACAGTAAAGGAATCAGTGCCGGAGCCACAGGTACAACAATTAACATTAAAAAGACAATAATGGCCGCGATAAAGGCAACTCCTATAAGTGGTAAATTGATGACGCTGGGGAAATATGTAGCAATAAGCCAATCGCTTACCCCGTTCGCAATCAAAGCATTGCCAATGGTAATAATACTGCCCAGGAGGAAGAATGCCGGCCAACTGACACTCTCCACAAATTCATCCCAGGTCAGGATGGCATATTTCGGTATGAATAAAAAAGCAAACCCAATCAAAATAACCAGTGTAATATCGAAGACGGTATACCAGGAACTTAAAATCCAGAAGAAGAGCATTAAAAGCACCAGTATAAGCACATATTTTTCTTTAAAGTCCATTTTTTCCGGTACTTCCATCCCGGCCACAAAGCGGTTGATCTCCTTTTCCGACAACTCTACGACCCCGTATACTTTAAGGATCACAAACCAAGCCAGCGGCAAAACAATAATTACAACGGGTACGCCAATAATCATCCATTCAACAAAACTTACGGAGATTCCGGTAAGATCCTCCAAAAAACTTAAAGTCATTAAGTTTAACGATGAACCGGCAGGTGTCAGCATACCTCCAATCATACTGGCCACAGGCAGTCCGATCATAAAAGCTTTGCCGGTTTGTTTACGATCCGCTTCATTTTTATAAATATCAAGAAAAGTTAAGACAATTCCTATAAAAACTGCCGTTGTCGCCACGTTGGAAATCACTGAAGACAACAAAGCAGAAGCTGCCATAAAAGCAAATAAAATAAGTTTTACATTTTTGCCGAACTTAACAATTAATACGCGCAGGAGCCTGTTGGAAAGTGGCACTTTAGTGATAGCCATGGAAACCCCAAAAGATGCCAAAACAAAAAAGAGAATGGGGTTTGTATACCCGCGCAATGCCGCCGAAACATTTGGTGCCGCACCAAAGACAACAAGCAGAGCCGCACTGGTCAGGCAGGTCACACCCAGGGGAATTGGTTCCGTGATGAAGAGAATAATTGTGCCGAGCAATATCCCTATGGTACTAATACCGCTTCGTGTCAGTAGTTCTGATTCTGGAATAAAATTCATTGCGACTAAAATCACGATAGCACTGATTAAACCGATCCATTGTGATTGCTTCATTTCCTTCTTCACCCCTGATTTAATTTTTATGAGCTTATAAGCCTCGTATATTCGCCCAACTTTTGTTAAATCCTTTTAAAATCACCATGAAGATTTTCACAATTCTTTGTATTTTTGGACAAAATTTCATAAATTATAATGGCGCACATAAAAAAATACCCACCTAATTTAAACCAGCGCCACCGGAACTTTCAGCGCTGCCGCTAGACTGTCTACACTTTGACCGGTTAAATCCCGCCCCCTATGATCAAAAGCTTCACGGGGAACTAGCAGCAGATCATAAGCTTTTTGAGACAAAGCCGCCTTGGCTGCCCTGTGAAAATCGTCCACTGACAGCAAACCTGCCGCCCGGATGGAACCGCCAAAAAGGCAATTAAGTACTGTTTTGACTTCAGCTTGAATAGCATAATGCTTCAGCACTTTCTGCACCATCACTGTCCCGAATTCAGAAGTCAAAAGTAAAGGTTTTATCGCTTGGTGACGCCTAATTTGTGCCTGGACTTGCACAGCACGGCGCGGATCAAAATCATAAAGCACGACAAATCCCGGTGACTGTCCCCGCTCTTTTTTTAATTGTAGTGATAATTCTTGAGACTTCCGCGTTAGCGTTAAATTCGGATTATGTGCACTCTTGGCAACCATAAATGCTTCTACCCGTGTCCGCACCACCCTGCCGTCTACTTCCTTTATTAAATCATCTGCCTGCAAACCGGCTCTTTTCGCCGGTGAATCCGGTATTACCCCCCAGATACACGGCTCCAAATTATCAGGAATTAAAGGTTCAGGAATCACCGGCAAATCTAAGAGGTTGCTCCACTCTTGTGCATAAAAAACGATCTGTTCCCAAAGCTGTAACGGAAATTTTAGTTTTTCCGGGGCAAATTTCGTATAGCCCGGCAGAAAAATCCGTATTGTAAGAGCCCCATGCCGTGCCAGGAAAAAAACTGTTTCTTTAATATCTTCAAACCCCACCAGATGTGGCATGGCCACCAGACTGCCATGAAAAGGCAAATCATGCCGGGCTAAACCGTCAACAGCCTGCAGTGCCCGGTTTGGCGCTTCATCATGCATTAATATTCGCCTGCCCTGAGGAGTTGCACTGTTAGGGGAAACAGTTAATTCCAGCGGGGTTAATGCCGCCAGTTCCCTGATAACTTTCTCTGTCAGCAGGGTGCCGTTGGTGGTAATGGCAAGCATTGTTTTGGGCAATGCAGCCCGCAGCATCTTTAACACTGATAAAATCTCCGGATGGGTAAAGGGCTCTCCTTCATCAAGTTTTGTGGCCGACTCTCCGATAATAACTTTTTCCTGAGGGTTTAATAAAGGTATCAACTGACGAATTGTGGTTTGCGGTAAAGCAGGCAGTTTGTAGGTAAAAATTTGGGCCGGGTTTTGTTTATTACTGCAAAAAACACAGCCTAGGTTGCAGCGTGATGTTAGAGGTAAAACATTTTCCCGGCACGCTTCCAAAAGGTAGGGATAATAATCAGCAACCATACTTTTCCTCCAGTTTTTGTGCCAGTGTATGGCCAATATCCGTCACATCTCCCGCTCCCATGGTAATAATCAGATCACCCGGCTGTAATTCACTGAGGATGTGCTGACTAATTTCTTCTGCATCGTTTATCTGTTTTACATTGGTGCCGTTTTGTCTGATTTTTTCCGCCAGGCTGTCAATACTTACATCAGCCAGAGGCGCTTCGCCGGCTGCATAGATTTTATGCAAAATAACCTGATCTGCTTGCGTAAAAGCCGTGGCAAACTCATCAAAAAACCATTTAGTGCGACTGTAGCGATGAGGCTGGAAAACAACAATAATACGCTTGCCGGTGCCGGTACGTGCAGCCTGCAAAGTTGCCCGTATTTCTGTGGGATGGTGGGCATAATCATCAACAACGATAAAGTCCCCATTATCATAAAGGAACTGAAAACGGCGCTCTGCACCGCGAAATTGTTCCAGCCCGGCTTGGATATGGGCAAAATCAACATTTAATTCCCGGGCCACCGCCACTGCAGCCAGTGCGTTTAAAACATTATATCTTCCGGGGACTTGCAGCGTAATAAGAGCTTGCTGTTTATGCGGACCCACCACCTGAAAACGGCTTCCCCAGCCTTTCGCTTCCACCCCAATGGCACGCCAATGGCCGGACTGTAGCCCAAACGTTACAATCTTTTTTAAATGTTTTGGGCGCATTGTCTTTAGATACTGATCTTCCTCGTACAAAACAGCAGTGCCGCCAGCAACAACATTAGCCAAAAAAGCCTCATAGGCCTGAAGTAACAAATTAAAATCACCATGGTAATGCTCCAGATGGTCGGCTTCAATATTAGTCACTACAGCCATCTGCGGCCGGTAGCGCAAAAAACTATTGTCACTTTCATCGGCCTCGGCAATAACTATATCTGATTTGCCGATACGGGCATTACCGCCAAATTCGGTAAAAATACCGCCGATAAAGGCGGTGGGATCCAGTCCGCCCTGCGTTAACACTGATGCTACCATGGAAGTGGTAGTCGTTTTTCCGTGGGCGCCGGCGACAGCTATGCCAAAACGCCTGTTAATAAAACAAGCCAGCAATTCTGAACGATGCCAAAGAGGAATTCCTTTGGCTTTGGCTGCCTTTAATTCCACATTATCGGCGGGGATTGCCGTCGAATAGACGAGTAAATCTGCTTTACCCAGATTTTCCGCTTTATGACCAAGGTAAACTAAAGCCCCCCGGCGACACAATTCTTTTGTGATGGCACTTTCCTTTTGATCTGATCCGCTAACCTGATACCCTAAAGACAAAAGGGCCAGAGCCAGAGCACTCATCCCGTACCCGCCGATACCGACAAAATGGACATGTTTAATTCCGGTAAGCAAAATAACCCCTCTTTTCCTTCAGCTTCCTTTCTATTCTATGACAAAAATCTCTGTTTTGAACTGAATAGATCGACAAATTCAACTGACTAATTGTGACAAACCTTTACTTTTCCTGCTGTCGAAAATAGGTGCTGGATTTTATGCAACATGATTATGTAAAGCTACCGTTTTACAGAAAGACGCCTATTTGGACAGCAATTTGTTTATTCTACTAACAAGATATCCACAAAGTAATCCACAGTATCCACAAACTTATCCACAGAAATAACCGCTTAATAGACGGGTTCTCGGAAAGTATCCACAGTATCCACAAGTTGTTACCATAATAAATAAGTCTACTGAAAAATAAAAAAAAGCATTATTTTTGACTGCCTATGTCTAAAACGGGAACAGCGTTTAAGTCGAGTCCTGCAAATTCCTGTCTCTGATAAAGATCCCAACCGGCAGCTGCCACCATGGCAGCATTATCAGTACAAAGTGCCGGAGGAGGCAAGAAAAGTTTACGCTCTTCTTTTGCCAATGCCTCTTCTAAAGCGACACGCAGCCTGCTGTTGGCAGCTACGCCGCCGGCCAAAAGCACATTTTTTGTCCCTTTAACTTTGGCGGCCAAACATGTCTTTTCCACCAATATATCTACTACTGCCGCCTGAAAGCCGGCTGCCACATCGGCTACCGGTACTGTTTTCCCCTTTTGCTGCAGGTTATGGATGGTATTAATAACTGCTGATTTGAGACCGGAAAAGGAAAATTCAAAAACGTCATCCTGGCCACTAAAAGCCCTGGGAAAAGGAAAAGCGTCCGGGTTTCCTTCTCTGGCAATTTTATCAATAACAGGTCCTCCGGGATAGCCTAACTGCAAAACACGGGCAATTTTATCAAAGGCTTCACCGGCGGCATCATCCCGGGTTGCGCCTAAAAATTCCGCTTCACCGCGTGCTTGAAGATATAACAGGCTGGTATGCCCGCCGGAAACCACAAGACAGACTGCAGGAAAATCAATGTCGTGAACCAGGTAGTTGGCTGCCACATGGGCAAGCACATGATTGACGGCTACCAAAGGCTTCCCTAAAGCATAAGCCAGTGTTTTAGCCGTGTTCACACCGACCAGCAAGGCACCCACCAGCCCGGGACCATGTGTGACGGCAATGGCAGCCAAATCCTGAAAAGTACAACCTGCCTCAGCCAGTGCCTGGGCAATAATAAAATTGACGGCCTCCAGATGTTTGCGGCTGGCAATTTCCGGCACTACCCCGCCGAATTTCTCGTGTATATCTATTTGTGAAGCAATAATATTGCTGCAAATTTTCTTCCCGCCGGCCACCACTGCGGCAGCCGTTTCATCACAAGATGTTTCCACTCCTAAAATCAAATCTGTCATTGCTAGTTTCTCCTGTCTCCAATCATACTTTTAATTTTTAAATCAACTTACTGACCGGCAGTTTTTCCAGCCACATAATTAAAGCATCTTCATCATGATAATAATTGGGCCGCCTGCCACAGGCCACAAAACCAAACTTTTTATAAAGTTCCTGTGCTTTGCTGTTACTGACACGAACCTCCAGTGTCATGCGGACGGCCCCTTTACTGTCCGCCTCATTGATTACATGCTGTAGCAAAGTTTTGCCAATCCCTTTCCCCTGCCACTGCGGACTGACAGCCAGGGTGGTAATATGCGCCTCGTCCAAAACCACCCAGATACCGGCATAACCCACTACTTTTTTGTCGTTAAGGGCAACATAGTAGTAAGCAAAACCATTATCAATAATTTCATTTATAAACGCAAATTTTGTCCATGGTGTCGGATAGACAGCTTTTTCAATTTCACTGACTTCATCAACATGACAAAATTTCATTGGTTCTATGGTAATGGACATTACTTTCTACCCCCAGAATCCCCTGTGGCCTGAAATTTTCTTTCTGCACCGGCACGACGGATGTAGTGAGGAACCAAATCCTGCCATGTTTGCCCCTTGGCCGCCTGTAGCTCCAACAGTCCTAACCGCGCAACTGTAGCGGCGCGGCAAACGGCTGACTCTTCAGGGGCAAAGCAAGCCCTTGCTCCCAAAGCGTCTATGAGTGTTTGTCTGTGCAGCTTAACTGCATCTCCTACAAACAAAACAGGTTCCTGACGTTCGAAAAGCTCTGCCAGTAAGTCGGATAAAGTAACGGCACGGTCATCTGTTTCTCTTTGTATGCCGCTGCCGCCAAAAAACAAGGCATTATAAACCTGTCCTCTCCTGGCATCAAGCATGGGGCAAATAAGCCCATTAAACAGTGGGTGTTGAGCCGCCAAAGCCTCCAGGGTGGAAATACCGCAAAGCGGCAGTTCCAAAGCTTGCCCCAGTGCTTTAGCCGTTACCACACCAATACGCAGCCCGGTAAAGGAACCGGGACCGGCCGCTACGGCGATTCCGTCCAGCTCTTGAGGCTTGATGCCTGCTCCTTCCAGAACGGAGGCAATAAGCGGCAGGAGTCTTTCCGAATGTGTTTTTCTTACCTGTAAAGTATATTCAGCCACTAATTTTTCTTCTGTCACCAAGGCCACACTACAGACCAGCGTAGCCGTATCTATGCCCAAAATGTACAAAGGTTTTCATCTCCCTAATGCCCGGATAACTTTCAGATAGTTTTCACTGTTGGCGGAAAAGGTAAAACGGCGCTTCGTGGGGCCCTCCGATGTAATTGTTACCTGTAAACTCTCCTCTTCAAAAAAGTCGGGAAATTTTTCCGCCCACTCAAAAAAGCAGACGCCGTCTCCCGTCATATATTCTTCAACACCAATTTCATAAAGCTCTTCCACATTATCAAGCCGGTATAAATCAAAATGATAAAAAGGAATATTGCCCTGATAGACATGTAAAAGCGTAAAAGTTGGACTGGTGATGGGAGCAGAAACGTGTAAACCCCGGGCTACGCCCCGGGCAAAGACGGTTTTGCCGGCACCCAGACCGCCATTGACTAAAACAATGGCTCCGGGAAAAAGTAATTCTCCCAGTTCCTTACCCAGCACCTCGGTTTCTTCTTCACTGTATGTTATGATTATCTTTTCCATAAATCTTCACCTTTAAAAATGCTGAAAACCTGTAAACTCTATTTTTTCCCCTTTTCCTTCTTTTGTAATCATTTTCAGCTCACTTTCTGCACTGATGCGGCCCAGGGCATAAAGCGGCTGCGAAAAACGGGCTTCATACGCTTTGGCCAGCTCTAAAAAATCGGCTGCCCTGACTGTACATAATAATTCATAATCTTCTCCGCCGTTTAAAGCCAGCTCTAAAGCCGGTTTACCCATAGCAGCGCCAACTTCTGCCGCCGCCGGATGCAGAGGAATTTTTTCCGCCTCCAGCAAGGCGCCACATCTGCTGTGCTCCAAAATTTCCCGGATATCTTTTAACAAACCGTCAGAAAGATCAATGGCAGAAGTGACTACACCGCTTTCTGCCAGCCAGATAGCTTCTTTTATACGGGGTTCGGGACGGTGGTGAGCCTGCAGGGCCGCCGCCCGTACAGCCGGCGGGCAATCAATCTTGTGAGTTAATAAGAGCAAGCCTGCCGCTGAAGCACCCAGAGGTCCCGTGGTGCAAATAATATCTCCGGCAGAAGCACCGCTGCGTAAAAGAGCCTGCTTAGAAGGCACCTCTCCCTGCACGGTAATACTGACAATTACCGGCCCCGGGGAAGCAACAAGATCGCCACCGCTGATTGAGACGCTAAAAGGTTCTGCCAGTTCCAGCATGCCCTGGTAAAATGACAACACAAATTCAGTTTCCGTTTCCGGCGGCAGAGCCAAAGCCACATAAGCATGCCGTGGTTTGGCCCCCATGGCGGCAAGATCACTTAAATTCACAGCCAATGCTTTATATCCCAAATCTTGTGCCGTGATTTCCGGCAGTAAAAAATGGACTCCCTGCACCAGCATGTCTTTACTGGTGACCAGCCAGCAGTCCGTGCTTACCTTTGTCAATGCAGCATCATCCCCGATGCCCAGACTTTGTTTATCTGCCGTTTTTGCCACCAGGGCGGCAATTTCGTTTATTAAGGCTCGCTCGCCGATTTTCCCGATTTTCATGCTTTACCACCTATTTCCTCATTATAGTGTTTTATAGCGCAAAAAACAAGCATATTACCTAAACCTTACCTGAGATAATACCAAAATTTAGGCTAAGCGAGAATGAAAACAAGAGCAAATTATTCAGGCGAAAATTATCAGGATAAGTAAAGCAGGCTCCCCCTTATAAATCGAGATGCCTGCTTTAATCTTTTAAAAATATAATTTGGCGTTTTTACAATCTTCCTTGTTGTGGTTGTTGAGTACAAAAATGTAACTGCAAACAGTATTGCAGCATATATATAAAATAATCAATACTTTGACTGGAGAGAATTATATTGTTTGGCAAAAAGGCGAAAAATATACGCCTGTTATTGGATGACTTTGCCAA
The DNA here is from genome assembly GCA_012523945.1 of Bacillota bacterium. Lineage (GTDB taxonomy): Bacteria > Bacillota > Dethiobacteria > Dethiobacterales > Dethiobacteraceae > JAAYSO01. The sequence goes on along the minus strand of JAAYSO010000035.1, from coordinate 45,741 downwards.
AACCATGGCCAGACACTGCCCGGATTTTGATTGTAAGTCTTGGTTTCATGCTTTAATAAAAAATTATTTAAGTCTTAAGGAAAGGCAGCATGCTTTAGCTGCTTTAGGGCTATAATAGTCCCGGTCCAACTCTCAATAATAAAGGCTTGTGTACACCTTCGCGTACACAAGCCTTTATCTTTATTATTCTTCGGGGTAATTCTCCCGGGGCGTGTAATGGGTATGCAAAAGCTCGTGAGCTTTGGGACTACCGGGACTGCTGAAATAAATATCATACAGTCTCTGTACCGTTGGGTTTTCATGAGATTTGCGGATGGGTAATTTTTTATCCTCTTTGTAAAGAGCATTTGCCCGCTCACTTCTGATATCAATCCAACTGCGTACTTGTGACGGCTGGATCGGCTGTCCTCCTCCGGCCACGCAGCCTCCGGGACAGGCCATAATTTCAATGAAATGGTATTTGGCTTCCCCGGATTTGACACGCTCCAGCAATTTTCTGGCATTGCCAAGACCGTGGGCAACAGCCGCTTTAATTTCCATTTCTCCCACATCCACTGTTGCCTCTTTTATGCCTTCAACGCCCCGCACTTCAGTAAAATCAAGTGAGGACAAGGGCTGTCCGGTTATAACTTCCGCCACTGTCCGTAAAGCGGCTTCCATGACGCCGCCTGTGGCTCCGAAAATCACACCGGCGCCGGAGGCATCGCCCATGGGATCGTCAAAATGCTGCCTGGTAGTCTCATTAAAATCAATGCCTGCTTCTTTAATCATGCGTGCCAGCTCCCTGGTGGTTAAGACGACGTCAATATCAGGGTAGCCGCTGGATGTCATTTCAGGACGTTTAGCTTCGAACTTTTTCGCTGTACAAGGCATAATAGAAACAACAAAAATTTTCGCCGGATCAATACCCATTCTTTCTGCATACACAGTTTTCAACACTGCCCCGAACATTTGCTGCGGCGATTTGCAGGTGGAAAGATTGTCTAAAAATTCCGGGAAATTATGTTCACAGAATTTGATCCAGCCGGGACTGCAGGAAGTTATGAGCGGCAGTTTACCACCTTCTTTAATCCGGTTAAGCAGTTCCGTTCCTTCCTCCATAATGGTCAGATCCGCTGCCGTATCAACGTCAAAGACTTTATCAAAGCCTAAATTATGCAATGCCGTAATCATATTGCTGGTAACCGGCGTACCCATGGGGAAACCGAATTCTTCCCCTAAAGCCGCCCGGATGGCCGGTGCAGTTACGGCAATGACGTGTAAATCCTCAGCGGCCAAAGCGTCCCAGACTTTTTCCGTATCATTCTTTTCCCGCAAAGCGCCCACGGGACATACCGTAATACATTGCCCGCAATTGACACAAGGCACTTCATTTAATGATTTTTCGTAGATGGGTGAGATGATGGTATCAAAGCCGCGCTCAATGACGTCAATGACGGCAACAGTTTGCACTTCTTTACACATACTGACACAGCGGCGGCAGAGAATACATTTGTTGGGATCACGGATTATAGAAGGTGAGAAATTATCTAAAGGCCGTTTATGCGTTTCACCTTCATAAGGTAATTCTTCAATTTGCAGCTGTTCAGCCAGTTTTTGTAATTCACAATTTCCGCTGCGTACACAGGTTAAGCAACTGCGATCATGATTTGATAAGATCAGCTCCAACGTTACTTTTCTGGCTTCCCGTACTTGAGGGGTTTGAGTATATACTTCCATCCCCTCGGAGACAGGGTAAACACAAGCTGTTTCCAGCTTTTTGGCTCCTTTAATTTCCACAAGACACATGCGGCAAGCACCAATTTCATTTATATCCTTCAAAAAACATAAGGTGGGAATTTCGATCTTGGCTTCCCTTGCCGCTTGCAGGACGGTGTAACCTTTTGGCACTCGCACTTTTTTATTATCAATAGTTAGTGTCACCATTTCCATATTCTGCTCGCTCCTTTCCTAGCTTGCGCTTATTGCGTCAAATGGGCATTTTTCCACACAGGTACCGCATTTAATACATTTTTCCTGTATAATTACAAAGGGTCCTTTCTTTTTCTCGCCTTCAATGGCGTCAACAGGACAATTCTTGGCACAAATGCCGCAGCTCTTACAGATTTCCGCATCTATAACATAATCCAGGAGTGATTTGCAAGCACCGGCAGGACATTTCTTATCTCTGACGTGTGCTTCGTACTCATCTCTGAAATATCTTAATGTACTTAAAACCGGATTAGGTGCAGTCTGACCCAGGCCACATAAAGCGGCAGCTTTAATATTTTTCGCCAGGGTTTCCAGTTTTTCAATGTCGCCCTCCTCGCCTCTGCCTTCTGTGATTCTACTCAAAATTTCCAACATCCGTTTTGTACCAATACGGCAGGGCGGACACTTACCACATGATTCATCGACGGTAAACTCCAAAAAGAAGCGAGCAATGTCTACCATACATGTATCTTCGTCCATGATAATCAAGCCGCCGGATCCCATCATGGCCCCCAGCTCAACTAATGTGTCGTAATCAATAGGTGTGTCAATATGGCTGGCAGGAATGCAGCCGCCGGAAGGCCCGCCTGTTTGCGCCGCTTTAAATTCCTTGCCGTTAGGAATTCCGCCGCCAATTTCATAAATGACTTCGCGTAAAGTTGTGCCCATGGGGATTTCCACCAAACCGGTGTTATTGATATTACCACCCACGGCAAAAACTTTCGTACCTTTACTTCTTTCCGTGCCAATCTGCGTAAACCAGTCGGGACCGTTGAGAATAATCGGCGGCACATTAGCATAAGTCTCCACATTATTTAATAATGTGGGCTGACCCCAAAGTCCTTTGACGGCGGGGAAGGGCGGCCTGGGCCTCGGTTCGCCCCGTTTGCCTTCAATGGATGTCAAAAGCGCGGTTTCTTCACCGCAGACAAAGGCACCGGCACCTAATCTGATTTCCAGATCAAAATTAAAACCGGTATTTAAAATGTTTTCCCCCAAAAGACCGTATTCCTTGGCCTGTTCAATGGCAAGACGTAACCGTTTAACGGCAATTGGGTATTCAGCCCGGATATAAATAAACCCTTTATCCGCACCAACTGCATAACCGGCAATGGCCATGGCTTCTACTAATGAATGCGGATCCCCCTCAAGAATACTTCTGTCCATAAAGGCGCCCGGGTCGCCTTCATCAGCGTTACAGCAAACATATTTCTGCTTGGATTCAGCTTTGGCGGCAAATTCCCATTTGGTGCCGGTGGGAAAACCTGCACCACCACGCCCGCGCAGCTGTGATTTTTTTAGAACATCTATAACTTCAGCCGGCTCCATTTCCGTCAAGACTTTAGTCAAAGCTTTATAACCGTCAAAGGCCAGATATTCGTCAATGCTTTCCGGGTTGATTACACCGCAATTGCGCAGAGCAATGCGTTTTTGCCGTTTAAAGAAGCCCACATCATCCAGTGATTTTATGCCTGCATCTGCTTCCGTATCGCCAAATAGCAGGCGCTTGACAATTCTGCCCTTCAATAAATGTTCCGTTACGATTTCTTCCACATCTTCCACTTGCAAACCGCTGTAGATTGCACCTTCAGGGTAAATAACAAGATTAGGGCCGCTTTTACACAGACCTAAACAGCCCGCTGTTACTACTTTCACCTCATTGGTCAGCTTTTTATCTTGCAGCTGCCTTTCCAATTCATTGAAAATTTCTTCCGCCTTATGAGAGCTACATCCCGTACCGCGGCACACCAAAGCATGTGCTCTATATATTTGCATCAATAAAACCTCCCGGTTTTAAAAATTTATCTACTGATGGGAAAATTCAGATTATTTTACTCCTTCAGCCTCGCCAATAGTTAAGTCCCGGCAAACTCTGCCGTTGACAATATGTTCCGCAACTACGCGTACTGCCTTTTCCGGATTCATTTCCACATAAGTTACTTTACTACCGTCCGGGCTGATTACTTCCACAATGGGTTCCAGACGACAGACACCGATGCAGCCTGTCATGGTCACTTGCACATCATGAAGATTACGCTTTTTTAATTCTTCCACAAAAGCCTGCATTACCGGCCTGGCTCCGGCGGCAATACCACAAGTGGCCATGCCGACCACAATTCTGAAACTGTTTTTATTCTTGCGCAGGCCGATTTCTTCTAATGTTCTCTTTCTGATCTCTTCCAGCTCAGCAATTGACTTCATCCAATACACCTCCAAAGATTGCTTTTTGGCTTTGTTTGAGATAGTCCTTAATCCAGTTTAATACTTCTGCTTCATTAAGCGGAACATTTCCCAGGTGTTTGCGAATCTCCGCCAATTTTAGTTTTTGAGAAGCCGTCTGGTTGGAAAAACTAACTTCTAGTTCCAGGTCCGGATGAGCTGTTACTACAACTACAACGGTGTCGGCAATATTGCCCAGGGGCGGCCGGTCGATATGGGTAAGCCCAAAAGTAGCTTTAACCTTGGTGCCACGTCCTTTGCTGGATGTAATTACCAAATCACCGCCGGAACGTTTGGCTGCTTCTTTTAATAAAGGTAGCCCCAGGCCTATGGGGCGCGTTTTTCTTGTGGTGACAAAAGGATCGACTACGCGTCGCAACAGCTCCTTTTCCATACCAACACCATTGTCTGTTACTTTTAAGTAGAGCAAATCTTGCGAAGGGATTGCACCAATGTGTACAGTAATTTCAGTTGCTTTGGCACTTATCGAGTTTTGTAGGATGTCGAGCAAATGTAAAGAAATATCCCGCATCAACCTCACGCCCATTAACAAAATGATCTTATTGGTATTTTTTCAATATTTTCTCTACTTCACTGGGCTTCAGTCCGCCATATACATCTTCATTAATCATTACCACCGGGGCCAGCCCACAAGCACCGACACAACGGCATGCCTGTAAGGAAAACTTACCGTCTTCAGTACAGCCGCCAACATCTATCCCCAGTTTTTCTTTAAATTTTTCCAGGATTAGGTTGGCGCCTTTCACATAGCAAGCCGTTCCCAGGCAGACTTGAATCTGATACTCCCCTTTTGGCTCCAGGGAAAATTGTGTGTAAAAAGTAATAACACCATAAATTTCCCCCATAGGAATCTGCATTTCCTCAGAAATCCTTTTTTGCACATGAAAGGGCAAATAACCATAGATCTCCTGGGCTTCATGCAGTACCGGAATTAATGCTCCCCTTACTCCCCGATACTTTTCAATCACCTCTGTCAATCTTTCTTCCCTTTCGTCCACAAATTCTTTACTGCAACTACATGTACTACTCACTAGAATCCCTCCTAAACATATATGTTAACTTTTTCACATAAACAGCTGTGCCAAAACCTATTGCCATCAATCTTCATAGTTTTGCTCCGACAAGAAATATCATTTACCCTCCGTTGAGCTTGTTTAGTAAACAGGGAATGCTTCTTTCCTGCAGCTCGATGGAACCGGTTTCTTTGACCATAGCTTCCAGCCGGTGAGCATCCGACGATTGTATAAACCGGTAGGCCTGCAATTGTGGATGTAGGGCCAGGAACTCACTTGTACGGCAAGATGCCGACAACTCCAGGTAATGAAAATCTAAATCTTGTGGTATAAAGCCTAAATTCGTCAAAATACTGTTTGCGCGCCTGTCAATATGGGCAGGAATGGTGGCACCGCCTAATTCCTGGACTAAATGCACAGCTTCCTGTAAACTTATTTGCGCAGCAGTAAGGAGTAACCGTGATTCAGAGCCTTTAATTTTATCCTCTGCGTTAAACAAAAGCTGTTTGCCAAAAAGCTCTTCCTGGTTTTTTCGCTGCGGCAAGGCTTCATACACATATGTTTGCAAAAGCTGTGCTTGTTTTAGATCCGGCAGAAGGCAGACAAGATGGACTTCTTCCAAGGTTTCCAGTTCCATGCCGGGGACGACAAGTATACCTGCAGACTTACCGCAATGAATTACAGCCTCACTATTACCTATGGAGTTATGATCGGTAACGGCAATAATGTCCAGTCCTTTTAAGGCTGCCATATTGACAATATTATTGGGTGTCATCTCATCGTCGGCACACGGTGACAAAGCGGAATGAATGTGCAGGTCAATGTAGTACTTCATAAATTCTCCAGCAGAGTTCAGCCGCATCTGCATCTGCTCCGAGCAGAGCGATACCTTCTTCTTCCGCTTTAGCCAGCGTTGCAGCTTCCACTTCAATACCTTCCGGTATTATGATACAAGCCAGTTCTGCCAGTACTGCCACGGCCACAATATTGACATGGGTATGTACAGTCACCCAGGCATCATTTTTTTTCGCATGTGACATTACCCAGCTTAACAAATCACCGCTATACACGCCTGTTACTTTTTTTGTGGCTCCGGTTTGAGTTAAAATGCGCAAATTGAGTTTTGCCGCCAGTTCTGTTACCGTCATCTCATCCCCTCCTTGTCCCGTTCTCTCCTTTGCCGTTTGTTTGCCCTTTATCCAGAACCGGTGGCATTTTTGCTTCCAGCTCCATCATTTCCATAGCTAGAGCACGCACTTTTTCACGTAAAAGGAAGACACAATCTGTTTCATTGGCAATTCCCCGTACTATATCCTCTGCCAAAGCTCTGCAACTGGGGGCACCACAGGCACCGCAGTCCAGCCCCGGCAGTTTTTCATTGATTTCCTCTAATTCTTCCAGCTTTTTCATGGCCTTGTCCAGATCATCATCCAGTTTCATCACCGGTCGGTGTTCAATATCCAATGTCCACATTAATTCGTCATGCCTGGGCACAGTGACGGCCACAGCTTTATTTTTAGCTTTATCAATATGTTTTTTCAGTCTTGTTTTGGCTACAAAAGCATTTTGCACCGTCAGCGGTCCGCCTAAACAACCGCCGTAACAGGCAAGTGCTTCAACAAATTCCACCTCTTCAAGCTGGCCGTTTTCAATCTCTTCCAAAATAGTTAGAACATTTTGGATCCCGTCCACGGCCAAAAACTGTTCTGTACCCAAAGCCAGGCCTTCCCCGCCGGAACCGGCCCAGCGGATACCTGCATAACCTGCCTGTTCCAGTGCTTCCGATCCCATATTTTTCTCAATAACAGCAACCACTTTCAGATAAACGTCTTGCATGGACAGTACGCCGTCAACATTAGATTTTTCTTTTTCATAAGGAGCCTTGACACTGGTTACTTTTGCCGCACAGGGAGAGATAAAAAACACTCCTATTTCACTGGCATTAAGCTTATAGGTCTCTGCCGCCTTTTTTCTGGAAATGGCAGCCGCCACTTCCATGGGTGACTCCAGTTTTAATAAATTGTCAATGAGACTGGGAAAACGCACCTGAATCAGGCGCACTACAGCCGGACAGGCGGAGGAAATTACCGGTTTTTTTAGTTTTTCCAACTGCAATAATTTTTTTGTTGCTTCCGTGACAATTTCCGCTCCTCTGGCCACTTCGTAGACTTCATCAAAACCGATTTTTAAAAGTGCTGCTAAAATATCGCTACGGGAATAAGTGGTTTTAAATTGGCCGTAAAATGACGGTGCAGGCAAAGCAATTTTGTAACGGTATTCACTTAGTTTGGCAAAATCATCAGTAATGGCCTTTTTGGCATGGTATGGGCAGACGCGTAAACATTCCCCGCAGTCAATACAGCGTTCTTCTATGATACGGGCTTTACTTTTCCGGACGCGAATTGCTTCCGTGGGACATTTTTTAATACAATTTGTACAGCCACGGCATTTTTCTTCATCCAGCGTCACGGAATGAAAATACTTTTTCACTTCCAGCACCACTTTCTCTACATTGTCCCTCAAAGCAAAACGGCATCACAAAAATACTGTAATGGTTACCAGTGTCCCTTGCCCCACCGCCGACTCTATTTCCAATAGATCCGCATGCCTTTTCATATTGGGTAATCCCATCCCGGCGCCAAAACCCATTTTTCTGATTTTCTCAGACGCAGTCGAATACCCTTCCTGCATAGCCAACTCCAAATCGGCTATGCCCGGTCCCTGATCACGAACAACAACAACAATACTTTCCTGATCAATGGTTGCCGTCAGCGTACCGCCACCGGCATGAATAATGGCATTAATCTCGGCTTCATACATGGCAACCGCAGTCTTTTTCACCACTGCCGGTTTCAGGCCCAGCTGGTTTAATGTTTTTTTTACTTTGCTGGAAGCTTCACCCGCCAGGTTAAGATCATTGCCCGGCAGTTCAAAATGAAGTTGAATAGATTTACTCAATCCCGAATACCCCTTTTTGTAAGCCCCATGCAATACAGCTTGCCACAGGCAGTAAACATGGATTCTTTAGTGGAAAGGAGTGTGATTCCTTTTTCCTCTGCCATTCTGAGCATATTTGTATCCGGTTTTTTCCCCCTCACTAAAACTACTGCTTTAATATCCAGCATTTCTGCAGTTCTGATCACCTGTGGACTGACGAGGCCTGTCAGCAAAAGTACATGGTCTTTTGCAAAAGCCATTACATCACTCATAAGATCGGCTCCACAAACAGCCTCTATTTCCAGATCTAAACTGCTACCTTCTACCTCAATCCTGGCTTCTAAAATTTGCGCAATTTTTCTGACTTTCATTTATACAGCTCCTTATGCTGACCTGAAAAGATAAATATTTAAAATTTACAAAAAACTTTAACTATTAACAGTAAAACGTTTTTTAATTGTGTTTTTATCTGAACTATCTTCCCGGTACTGAAGTATCACTGATTAAAAATATAAATCACGTTCACCCAGTTCTATTTCCTGAAGTCGCTCTTTAGTCAGAGCCAGGATTTTAGGGTCTGCAATCTGCTGCAGGTGCTCGGAAATTACTTTTTCCCCCAACTGGCGCATTTCAGGTGAAGCATAATCTATTAAATATTCTTTAAATGTTAAGATGGCATTAGGTTGACATACATTTTGGATTTGCCCCGTTTTTGCCAGGGGCATGAAACGATCTCCCGTGCGACCTTGACGGTAACAGGCAGTGCAAAAGCTGGGCAGATAACCTGAAGCACAAATACTGGTCATGACTTCATCCATGCTACGCGTATCTTCCACGGCAAATTGCATGGAAGGTTCTTCTGCAGTTGAACTTTTTTGCTTTTCCATATAGCCTCCCACGCCGGTAGAACTGGCGGCAGAAACTTGCGAGATGCCGTAATCCATAAGCCGGTCACGAAAACCGGGCGTCTCCCGGGTAGAAAGAATTAAACCGGTGTAAGGCACGGCCAGACGCAGGATGGCTACTATTTTGGCAAAATCCTCATCACTGACTAAATAAGGATAAGTGGACAAATCCACTCCCTGGGCCGGGCGCAACCGGGGGACAGAAATAGTGTGCGGTCCTACCCCAAAACGTTCTTCCAGGTGTCCTGCATGTTGCAACAGAGCCAGGACTTCAAACTTATAATCATAGAGGCCAAAGAGAACACCTAAACCGACATCATCAATGCCACCCAACATAGCCCGGTCGTGTGCCGTCGTATGCCAGTCATAATCTGCTTTTGGCCCTTCAGGATGCATTTTTATATATGTTTCCCGGTGGTATGTTTCCTGGAACAAAATATATGTGCCTATCTCTGCCGCTTTAAGACGGCGGTAATCATCAATAATGGTGGCGGCGATATTGACATTTATGCGCCTGATACTGCCGTTTTCAAATTTAATGCCGTAAATGGTATCGATGCAGTCCAGTACATATTCTATAGGACATTCGGCAGGATGCTCGCCCGTTTCCAAAGCCAGACGTTTATGCCCCATGCTCTCCAAAAGTTTCACTTCATCGATTAATTCGTCCCGGGTGAGCTTCCGCCGTTTAAATTTATTATTTTTCTGATAACCGCAGTAGCGACAGTTATTAATACAATAGTCACTTACATAAAGCGGAGCAAAAAGCACGACGCGACGGCCATAGATACGCTCTTTAACCTCTTTGGCGGCAGCAAAGATGCCGGCTAACAATTCCGGATCGGTCACCTGCAGTAATGCTGCCGTCTCCGCAAGCGTTAAGCCTTTTGCCTGCCTGGCTTTGTCAACAATGTTTGCCGTTTCATCTCTGGAAACGTTTTTTGCAGCTGCAAGCAGTGCTACGATTTTTTCTTCCTTAATAAAATCGGCTGCTTCCCACTCCTTTGCTCTTTGGCTTATTGTTTTCATTTTTACCTCGACCTTTCTTTATAAATTTATGGAAATAGCTTCCGTCCAATCTCAGGAAAGGGAGACAGAGCGCGCGGCAGAATTCCCAGCAGATGGGCTATGGCAACACCATAATTAACAATGGGAACGCCTGCTTCTTTCGCCTGGGCAATGCGAGCCAACATGGCTCGCCTGTTAATCATACAACCGCCACAATGTAAAATCAGGTTATATGCAGGTAGATCTTCAGGAAAAGTTGTACCGCTTGAGAAAGAAAATTGCAGTTTGCCCCCTACCCTCTGCTGCAATAAGCGCGGCAGTTTTACACGCCCTATATCGTCCTCAACACGGTGATGAGTACAAGCTTCCGCAACTAAAACTTTGTCGCCGGGTCGCAAATTATCGATGGCTTGTGCGCCGGCTGCCAAAGTTAATAAATCGCCTTTTTGCCTGGCAAAAAGAATAGAAAATGAAGTTAAAAGCACATCAGGCGGTGTTTGTGCCTCCACCTGGGCAAAAACTTGCGAATCAGTAATGACTATTTTAACGTCTTGCCCGTGGACAGCTTCTTTTACTTTATTTTCTTTGCAAACTATGGCTATGGCATCATGATCTAAAAGATCCCGCAAAGTTTGAACCTGCGGCAGGATTAGCCGCCCTTTCGGTGCCGCCGCATCAATGGTCACAACCAGAACAGCCGTATCACCGGGTTCCAGCAAATCTCCCGCCAAGGGCCGGTCATCCCAGGCTTTGGGTGCCGAGCGGATTAAAGCAATTTTTAGAGCGGTAATCCCTGCTCCCGTCAAGGCGCTAACGGGAACAGCAATAATATCCAGTTCTTTTAATTGGTTTTCCAAGGTGAAAAGAAAATTTTGTTTATCAATCTTATTGACTGCTGCCACCACAGGCAGCTTTTTTTCCTGACAAAGCTCAAGCAGCTCCCGTTCCTGTGCAGTCAAGGCACTGCCGGCTTCCAACACCAGCAATACCATGTCCGCTTGCTGCAAAACCCTGCGTGAACGCTTAACGCGCAATTCCCCCAGACTGCCCTCATCATCCAAACCGGCTGTATCAATTAAAACAACAGGCCCCAAGGGCGGTATTTCCATGGCTTTAAAAACCGGATCGGTAGTTGTACCGGGAACAGGTGAAACCAGGGCAATGTCCTGACCGGTGATGGCATTAATAATACTGGATTTGCCAACATTACGACGGCCGAATAAGGCTATATGCAGGCGGTTTCCTCTGGGCGTAGTCTGCAATACAGGCACTCCTTCCTAACTAACAGCCTGGAATCTTTCTTTCGGGCTGTGTCCCTGATCGGTGGCAACTTTTCTGCCCAAGGCCGTAATCAATTCAATTATTTGCCGGCGATTCTGAGTGGAAGCAACATTAGTACCGGCTTTTTCAGGATAAATCTCATAGAGTTGTTTGTACTTTTGCGGTGTTACATTGGGCATAACCACATTGGCACCGCAACACAGAGCCTGAGCTCTGCTGTCATGATCAACTGTAGCCAAAGCCGTGGTGGCGGGCAGGTGAGCAAGAGGCAAAAGGAGACGCAAAACAGCAATCATTTTTAATGTCAGCTCTACCGAGCCTTTGGGAACAGAAGCCAGCGGCGTCTCAGGATGGGGAATAAAAGGACCGATTCCCGCCATTTCCACATCCAACTCTTTTAAAAGCAGCAAATCAGACGCCAATGTTTCCAGGTTTTGGCCCGGCAGCCCCACAATACAGCCGGAACCTACCTGATACCCCAGCCTGCGCAGCTGCAAGAGACAGTCAAGCCTTTCCTCCAAACTGGAATCAGGATGCAAAGCTTTGTATAGTTTGGGATCGGCAGTTTCATGCTTCAGTAGATAACGATCTGCTCCGGCCTCACGCCAAAGGCGGTATTCTTCGTAACTTCTAATGCCACAGCTTAAGGTGACGGCAAGGCCAAGCTTTTTCAACCGGCATACCAAGGCGGCAATTTTGTCGGCATCATAGTATTGATCTTCACCTGCTTGCAGCACAACCGTCCGGTAACCTAAAGCATGGGCACGCAAAGCGGTTTGATAAATTTCCTCTATTGTCATACGGTAACGCTTAAGTTTCTTGTTTCCACACCGTAAGCCACAATAGCGACAGCTACACTTGCAATAATTAGAAAACTCAATTAGTCCCCGCAGATGCACTGCATCCCCCAGGTATTTTTCACGCACACGATCTGCAGCTGCAAAAAGGCTATCCTTGTGGAAATCTTCACATGAAAGGAGAAAAATAATTTCTTCTTTAGTTAACTCATGCCGTTTTGCCGCATTAAAAATAATATTCTGAATGTTTTTGCCCATAAAAATCTTCCTTTGCCATGATAATGTATCAGCCCCAATCGCCAGAATGCCCAATGCCAAAGTAATATCCAAGCTCTACAGCTCTATCGTGAAAGTTCGTGTCAAGCGGCAACTTTGCCGCCGGATTGATAAATCTTTCACTTGCTTCGCTACGCTTACCTGTATTTACATATAAATCTTACTTATGGTATACCATAATCGCCCAGTCATGTCAATGGATTTCAAACCGTCTTTATTAACAAGTAAACTGGTTGTATAAACAAGTATGATAATACCTCTTACTACATGATATGATAAAAAAATCTGGATTCTGCCATTTTTGCCTACTGTTTTTAGCGGCAAAAACTTATTTTTTTTTGGAAATTTAAAATCAGTAACATGTATTTTCACTATGGCATATTGTGAATTAGCTTTGGCAAAAGATGTTTCACCAGGTAGATTTAGTACCGACAGGAGGTTTTTTTGTGAACAATAAATTAATTCCCCTGCACCAAGTGCCTGCAGGTTTTTATGGTAAAGTAAAAAAACTGATTGCCGAAGGCGCCGCACGCAGAAGACTACTTGATTTAGGCTTAATCAACGATACTGTGGTTGAAGTATTAAGAAAAAGTCCTGCCGGAGACCCCACTGCGTACCAAATTAGAGGCGCTGTCATTGCTTTACGCTCAGAAGAAGCCTGTAAACTTTTCGTTGAAATTATCCATGATTAAAATTTTAAATTACTTATGAAAGGAAAGTTCCGCCCCATGGGTTTAACTCACCAGTCTACAGGTGTAGGCATCCTAAAAGAGATGTTTGAGGTACAAACAGATTCCCCGGCCGATTTAATTGTGGCTTTGGCCGGTAATCCCAACACTGGTAAAAGTACTGTTTTTAACAGTTTGACCGGCCTTAAACAGCACACCGGAAACTGGCCGGGCAAAACTGTCACCAACGCTCAAGGCAAGTACACTTATAAAGGCGATAAATATCTCCTCATTGATCTGCCCGGAACATATTCCCTGCTGGTAAATTCCGTTGAAGAGCAGATTGCCAGGGACTTTATCTGTTTTGGGCAACCTCATGTAACAGTGGTGGTGGCAGATGCCACCTGCCTGGAAAGAAATTTAAATCTTGTTCTGCAAATTATGGAAATCACCGATAAAGTGATTCTTTGCGTCAATTTAATGGATGAAGCCAGGAAAAAGGGCATTGTTGTTCATCTCCAAAAACTGTCCGCTTTGCTGGGAATTCCTGTCGTGGGCACTGCTGCCAGAACGGGAGAAGGTTTAAACGAACTAAAAGAAACTATCAAATTGGTGGCAAAAAAGCAGTTCCCGGTACAGCCCAGACGTACAGAATATGACAACATACTGCAGGAAGCCATTGAACTCATTGAACCTCGTGTGCATGCCCTTCTGGGTGAAAAAGTTAATAGCCGCTGGGTGGCCCTGCGTCTTCTAGACTCAGACCGAACGCTACTGGAAGCCATGAATCGCTTTTTCAATTTCACCTTAACCGACGATAATATTTTAAGGGAGAGTTTGGCCCAGGCACATCTGTTACTACAAAAAAACCAAGTTGATCTTAATGAATTACGCGACCGGATAGTTACCGGTATTGTCAAAACAGCGGAAAAGATCAGCCACCAGGTGGTAACGGTGGAAAACAAAAATTATAACCGTTTTGATCGTACGCTGGACGGAATTTTAACTTCACGTTTTTTCGGTATACCAATTATGATTGCCCTCTTGGGAGCTGTTTTTTGGCTGACAATTAAAGGTGCCAATTATCCTTCTGCCCTTCTTACCACCGTTTTTTATCACCTGGAAGGGCACTTAACCCTGTTTTTGCAATGGCTGGGCACACCCGGTTTTATTTACGACATTTTAGTTCTGGGAGTTTACCGCACATTAGCCTGGGTAGTTTCCGTGATGCTACCACCTATGGCCATCTTCTTCCCTCTCTTTACCCTCCTGGAAGATCTAGGATACTTGCCGCGAGTTGCATTTAATCTGGACCATTATTTCAAAAAAGCCTGTGCACACGGCAAGCAGGCTTTAACAATGTGTATGGGGTTCGGTTGTAATGCAGCCGGGGTTATTGCCTGCAGGATTATTGATTCGCCCCGGGAACGTTTAATTGCCATTCTTACAAATAATTATGTACCCTGCAACGGGCGTTTCCCCACCTTAATTGCACTGGCCGGCATCTTCCTGGTGAGCGGTGCCGGAGCCTTCAGCTCCCTGGCGGCAACGCTTGCTGTTTTGGCCGCCGTTATTTTAGGCGTCCTACTAACCTTTCTCACTTCCAGAGTATTATCGGCCACCATCTTAAGGGGTCTGCCCTCTTCCTTCACCTTGGAACTTCCGCCCTATAGAAAACCTCAAATCGGCAAAATTATTATACGCTCCGTCTTTGACCGGACTCTTTTTGTCCTTGGCCGTGCCGTTGCCATTGCTGCACCTGCAGGGTTAATTATCTGGCTCATGGCCAACTTTTCCGTTAACGGGCAAAGCTTACTCGCACATTGTGCTCAATTTTTGCAACCTTTTGCCCATCTCATCGGTTTAGACGGTTACATCTTAATGGCTTTTATTCTAGGCCTGCCGGCCAATGAAATTGTCATCCCCATCTTAATCATGGGCTATATGGCCGAAAGTTCTATGCTTGAACTGGATAGCTTCTTAGAGTTAAAACAATTATTTATAAATCATGACTGGACGTGGTTAACTGCAGTTTGCATGATGCTCTTTGCCCTTAATCACTGGCCATGTGGTACAACACTTTGGACCATCCGCAAAGAAACACAAAGTGTAAAATGGACGCTACTTTCCTTTTTAATTCCCACCATGGCCGGAATAATAATTTGTTTTATTGTGGCCCAGGGGGCCCGGATACTGGGATTGGTGTAAAAAGCGTCATTTAAAAACTTCCGGAGGCTTCTTTAAAAAATATTTGCCCCTTTAACACTGCCTGTCTGTACGGCAGTGTTTTATTAAGCCTGCACATGACAAAAGTTATTTCCTACAACTTTTTAGCATAGACTAAAAATGTAAGGTTCCACTAAGGGAGAATGGAGGAAAGATTTTGCTCACGGAAAGCATGGAAGATTACCTGGAAATGATTTATCGACTTGTTAAGAAAAAGGGGTATGTCCGCGCCGTTGACATTTCAGAGGCAATGCAATTTCAAGCATCCAGCGTTACGAAAATGATTCAAAGGCTTGATGAAGCCGGGTTCATTAAATATGAAAAATACCGTAATATTGCACTTACCCCTATGGGCGAAAAGTATGGAAAGTTTTTAGTTTGGCGTGACGCTACTTTAAAAAGGTTTTTAACCCTGCTTAATGCTAAATCCGGCATCGATGAACAGGTGGAAGGATTCGAACATTATATAACGCCTAAAACTATGAAACTGATCAACAATTTAATCACATTTTTTGAATCCAACCCTGACCTTTTACAGGCATTACACAAAATGCAACAGGAGCATAACGAGGATGAAGAAGATTTTAACCTGCTCAGGGCTTGGGAATATAAACATAGTTCAACTGATTAACAAAAAAGAAGGCAAATCAAGGATGTAATTTCTTACCACTAAAAAGCGTACCGGCAACCGCCGGTTTTTTTTGTCACTTTAAAACTTTAAATCTAGGTTATTTGTTAAGTAAAGTTAAAGGCTTTTGAAATTCTTTAATATCGACAAAATATTACAGACTTTGCGTGAACTTTGTTTTACAATGTCCAATAAATGCGAGGAGTTGCAACAATCTAATTGTTCGCACAACTTAGAAAATATCAAAACATTTGCCGGAAAGTGACCCCTCGCTATTATCGTGCCCAAAAGCCATCTCTGGTTTTATTTTTCTGTCCAAGTGCAACTTCATCTGTGCAAAAATTATATCTATTCAGTTTATAGATTAGAGAAAATTATTGTCCACAGATAACGGGGTCAAACAAGCCACAAAAAGTGAGGTGATGTTTTTGTTGTCTTGATGTAAAAACCGGATACGAAATGGTCACATGAGATTTGCGCGGATATGATGCATATTATCCGCCCCATACTTTTGCAGCTCTATTCGAAAACAAACAAAAATCATTGTGAGGAGGAAACACTATGAAAAAAGTATTCGTACTTGTCATCGCCATAATATTGGCGCTGACTACCGTTGCATTGGCGGAAGAAACGACTGTCTATGTAACTGTAAGTGTTGACGGCCAGCTTGTAGTTGCCGCACAGCCCGTCTCCCCTGCGGAAATGACTGTGGAGGGAGCACTAAAGGCAGCCCACGCCGCATTTTACCCGGGCGGAGAAAGCGGTTATGAAAGCGGCATCGATCCGATGTGGAACATGTTTTTAATCTCTAAAGCATGGGGCATTAACGCTACTCCCTTCGTCATCCTAAACGATGCGCCTCTGGGTGCTCCGTCAAACCCGGGGACAGCCGATGTTACACCGATTAAAGCCGGTGACAACATTATTATGTCTGTCTCCAGCGACCCGACGGTGCCGGCTCTGGCAATTTCTCTCACGGCTTTAGTGGAAGACGATACGGTAACAGTAAGAGCAACCAACTGGGTACTTGATTTTACTACTTTTACTTATAGTTCTGTTCCCTTTGCCAATGCCGAAGTTATTGACCCGGACACCGGGACTTCCCTGGGTACAACGGATGCCAACGGCAGTCTCACCATTTCTATTCCGGCAAGCGGCATAGTAGCCATTAACGGTCTGGCAGCTATCCCCGCAGACGGCTCTTCAGCTTCAATTCCTGGCGGGACAGACTCTCCTGCCGCGCCGGCGGCACCGGCAGATCCTGCCTCTCCGCAAACACCGGCACAACCGCCTGCTGTACCGGAAGAAGATTACTCCCTGACCAGTGACAAGCTTTTAATGCAAATAGTCATCTGGGGAGTTATTTTGCTTGTACCAATTTTTATTGTCATTATGACCATCGGCAGGAAACAGGAAAATATCTACGAGCAAAAAAGCCGGAAAATATCTTAAGCAGAGTTTGAAGAGCAGAAGATTGCTGTTTCTGTAGTAAAAATATTTTTTGGGGGATGGTTGAAGACTATGAAAAAAATTATTAATATGCTCAAACAAATCTGGAGGCTGGCAGTTCCTTACTGGCTCAAGTCAGAGGAGCGTGTTGGCAGCTGGCTGCTGCTATTGGCTAGTCTCTCCATTATGATTTTAACTGTAGCAGCTTCAGTGCGTATGAACACATGGTATCTCGACTGGACCAATGCCTATGTTGATGTAAACTATCCATTATGGAAGCAGCAGCTGTGGGTCTTTCTCACCGTCGGCATCGTGATGACATTTGGTGCAGGTTTCAGAAACTATATTGACCAGTGGATTGCCATCCGTTGGAGAAGGTGGATGACTTCCGAATTTATTGACAACTGGATGGAAGATTTCAACTACTACAGAATGCAGTTTACCAAATCAACTGACAACCCTGACCAGCGCATTTCTGAAGATGTCAAGGTTTTCCTTGATTACACCTGGATGTTTACTTTTAACTTGCTGCAGCAGGTTTTAACACTGGGCTCCTTTCTCGTTATTTTGTGGAACCTTTCCAATAACATTCCTTTGATGCTATTCGGTAAAGATTGGTCTTTCCCCGGGTATTTCATTGTCATAGCTTTACTGTGGGCAGCCCTGGGAACTTTCCTCTCACATACATTCGGAAAAGCTTTAATCGGTTTAAACTACAACCAGACAAGATACGAAGCTGACTTCCGTTTTTCACTGGTTCGTGTGCGTGAAAACAGTGAGCAGATTGCCCTTTTAGGCGGCGAAAATGTTGAGCATTCACAACTAATGTCCATTTTCAACAACGTTATCGCCAACAATTTTAGAATTATGCTGCGGAGAATGAAATTAAGCATTGTGTCTGTAGGCTTTGATATGGCGGACGGTGTAGTCATTTCCGTACTCTTGGGGCCATCCTATTTTATGGGTGCGATACCCGGCGGATACGGTGCCATCATGCAGATCTCACAGGCATTCTCCACTGTTTTAACTACTTTTAAATTTTTTAAACAAATTTATGAGCAATTGGCTCATTGGAAAGCCGTCATCAACCGTCTTTGCGGTTTCCTGGACAGCCGTGAAGAAGCAGCTGAAATTACACGTCAATCCAGAATTGAAATTGAAGAACAAGATACAGAAGAAATACAAGTACCACAAATGGATATTTTCCTGCCTAACGGTCAGTTACAAGTGACAGCAAAAGATATGGCCTTTAAGAAAGGTGAAAAAGTACTGATTAAAGGAAAAACAGGTGCAGGTAAAACTACACTCTTTAGAGTCATTTCCGGCATCTGGCCTTTCGGTAAAGGTAAAGTTATTGTACCAAAAGACAAAAAAGTCATTGTCCTGCCGCAAAGACCGTACCTGCCCATCGGCACACTGGCAGAAGTTATCAGTTATCCGGAGCCGCCTGAAAAGTACAGCCGCGAGGAAATGGAACAGGTACTACGCGATGTTGATCTTGGCCAGTTTGTAGACAGGCTGGATGAAGAAGCTCACTGGTATCGTGTCTTTTCCGGCGGTGAACAGCAGAGAGTCGGTATTGCCCGCGCCATGCTTTACAAACCAGATTATCTCTTCTTTGATGAAGCAACTGCCTCAATGGACGAGCCTTCAGAAGAAGTTCTATACAAAATACTGTTAGAACGGATGCAAGATACAACTATTATTTCCATCGGCCACCGTTCTTCACTGGAGAAATTCCACGAGAGACTAATTGTTGCCGAACCGCAACCCAGCGGCAGCTTTATGTTTGTAGATTCGGGCAGAGACGAGACCCCTCCTGCTGGCGATGAGGCAGCTTCTCAAAGCAGAGCATAATTAATGTGGAGTGCTGCAAAGTTTTCTCTTTTGCAGCACTCCGTTTATTTTTTTCTGCTGATATTCATAGATATAAATGTAGGTCGCAACTTTTTCAATAAAAAGAATATATTGAATTTTTTTATATTAGAAAGGAAAAAAGGAACTTTTGTGGAAATTACTTATAGGTGCAAAGATATCACCGGTGGTATATTTGTATCGACATGTTTTGGCACACCTTTTAACAACTTTAACTTTGCTTAAAAATTTAGGCAACGTAAATTCAGCAGGATACCCCTACGAATTTTAGCAGGGTAATCTCACCAAACATGCCCTTTTCTACTAAAGGTCATAGTATCACTGCGACAGCCGTTTTCGCAACTTTCTGATTTGTCGAAAGTTTTGGGTAGTGTAAACACATTACTTAAAAACTTAAATCAAATTTAAAGAAATGTCTGCAGTGAGGTGAGGCTATTTGCTTGTATAGGGGTATTTTTAATTTTGCTGCCAAAAGAATCCAAGACCCTTTTAAAAAACATGCCTAATAAAATCTACTTTTAGGAGGATACCTGATGAAAAAAGCACTCATATTTTTCATTGCTGTCATGATGTTGATAGCAATGACTTCAGTTGCCTTGGCAGAAGAAAACACTGTCTATATAACTGTTAGCGTTGACGGTGAACTGATAGTTGCTGCTCAGCCCGTCTCCCCCGCGGAAATGACTGTAGACGGCGCTCTGAAAGCAGCCCACGCAGCTTTTTTCCCAGGTGGAGAAAGCGGCTATGAAGCAGGCATTGATTCTATGTGGAATATGTTTTTAATCACGAAAGCCTGGGGCGTTAACACAACCCCATTTGTTATTCTTAACGGCGCACCTCTAGGGGCTCCGGAAAACCCAGGCACTGCTGATATTACCGCAGTCAAAGGCGGAGACAATATCATCATGTCCCTCTCCAGTGACCCGGCAGTACCGGCACAGGCAGTTGCTTTAACAGTTTCTGTTTCCGGTGATTCAGCCACTGTTACCGCAACCGAATGGATCCTGGATTTTACAACCTTCAGTTATAGCTCTGCTCCTCTGGCAAATGCTGAAGTCATTGACCCGGAAACAGGCGCATCTTTAGGTGCAACTGATGCCGAAGGTAATATCACTGTTCCCGCTACCGGCGTAGTTGCAGTAGGCAATGTAGCTGCCATCCCCGTTGACGGCGGTGTTAGCTCAGGTGCTGATGATCCGGCAGCAGCACCTGTTCAACAAGAGGAAGAAGCTTTGCCTGTCTTTGAAGGTGACGTACTTTTACAGATAATGACTTTCGGCGGATTAGCCATTTTTATCCCCGTCATCTTTGCCATCACTTTCATAGGTAAAAAACAAGAAAACATACATTGGCAAAAGAGTAGAAAAATTTAATCCGGCGGGAAAGTGCGAGAGTTTAATTATATATATGGAGGTTTATGACGACAATGAGAAAAATTGTTCGCGCGATAAAACAATTATGGAGATTGGCGGCCCCATACTGGCTCGAATCTGAAGAACGTCTTGGCAGCTGGCTGCTTTTGATTGCTGACGTACTCCTAATGGTTGTTTCCGTTATCGCATTAATCCGTATTAACGCTTGGTATTCTGACTGGACAAACGCTTATGTTAATGTTGACCGTCCCTTGTGGAACCAGCAACTCATTATTTTTGCCCTCTTCGCCGGGGTTTCCACCATTAGTGGCGGACTCAGGCATTATCTGGACCAATGGATAGCCATTCGCTGGCGCAGGTGGATGTCTTCCCGCTTTATTGATAACTGGATGACAGATTTTAACCATTACCGCATGCAATTTACAGGTAGCAAAATTGACAACCCGGACCAGCGGATTGCAGAAGATATCAACCGTTTCCTTGATTTCACCTGGAGATACACTTTTCAGCTGTTCCAAAACCTTTTAACATTGGGCTCCTTTATTGTAATTCTGTGGAACTTGTCTGCCACAATTCCTATGATTCTTTTTGGCAGAGACTGGTCTTTCCCCGGTTACTTCATTGTCATTGCCTTCATCTGGTCAGTTATCGGCACCTACGGTGCACACTTCTTTGGTAGAGCTTTAATCGGTATCACTTATGACCAGACAAGATATGAAGCTGACTTCCGTTTTTCACTGGTCCAAATTAGGGAGAACAGTGAGCAAATCTCCCTGCTTGGCGGTGAACAAGTAGAACATACACGTGTCATGGAGATTTTTAACAACGTTATTGCCAATACTTTCAGAATGGCAATGCGGCGGATGAAACTACAATTTATCACTTTAGGCTTTGCTTTTGCCGATGGTGTCGTCATTTCCATTCTCTTGGGACCTGCCTATTTCCTGGGAGCAATCCCCGGCGGTTACGGTTCCATCATGCAGATTGCCAACGCTTTCCAACAGGTACTCCTGACCTTTAAGTTTTTCCAAACCATCTACGCCGACCTCGCCGTCTGGAAAGCTGTTATTAACCGTCTTGTCGGTTTCCTTGACAGCCACGAAGAAGCTGAAAAGATCACACAAGCATCCAATATTGTCATTGATGAACATGATGCTGACAATGTTCATATTCCCAAAATGGATATCTTCCTGCCAACCGGTGAATTACAAGCTGTAGCACAAGATCTGGCCTTTAATAAAGGTGAAAAAGTACTGATTAAAGGGAAAACAGGCGCCGGTAAAACAACTCTCTTTAGAGTCATTACAGGTATTTGGCCTTTTGGTAACGGTAAAGTTTTAATACCTAAAGACAAAAAAGTTATCGTCTTACCACAAAAACCGTATCTACCCATTGGAACCCTGGCAGAAGTTATCAGTTATCCCGAGCCGCCTGAAAAATACAGCCGTGAAGAAATGGAGCAAGTATTGCGTGATGTTGACCTTGGTCAGTTTGTAGATAGATTGGATGAAGAAGCTCACTGGTATCGTGTTCTGTCCGGTGGTGAACAGCAGAGAGTCGGAATTGCCAGAGCCATGCTTTATAAGCCGGATTATCTCTTCTTTGATGAAGCTACGGCAAGTATGGACGAAGATTCAGAAGAAATCCTGTACAACATGCTCTTAGAGCGGATGAAAGATACTACCATTGTCTCCATCGGCCACCGTTCATCTCTGGAGAAATTCCACGAAAGACTGGTGGTGGCTCAACAGCAGCCTGAAGGCAACTTCGAATTTGTTGACGTTACCAACTCCTGGACACCTCCCGGGGCTGATGATGCCGCCCAAGACCAAGGAGCATAATTTAAGCTATCTAGCAAAAACTCCGGCAGTTCAAAGCTGCCGGAGTTTTTTCGCGAGTAGAGCAGGCAGCAGCTCCGTAATTTGAGCTGCTGCTTTTCGTGGTATGTTAGTAAAACTAAAATAATTACAGGGTTGCCTCCTCTTGGCGGAATTCTTCCGCTATTTTGGCAATTACCTTTTTTTCAATGCGGGATACATAGGAACGTGAAATGCCCAGGCGTTTGGCGATTTCTTTTTGGGTTTGCCGCCGCCCCATGGGCAGGCCAAAGCGCAACGCAAGCACTGTGCGCTCCCTTTTTTTCAGACGGCGAATAATTTTATACAGTTTTGCTTCCAGGATTTTTTTATCTACCTCATCTAAAATTTCTTCTGAATCCGTGCCTAATATATCCAGTAAAGTTATTTCATTTCCTTCTTTGTCTGTACCAATTGGATCCTGCAGTAAGACTTCCGCCTTGCGTTTTGTGACCACACGAAGGTGCATTAAAATTTCATTTTCTATACAGCGGGCGGCATAGGTGGCTAGTTTTGTCCCTTTGTTGCTTTTATAGGAATCAATGGCTTTTATTAAACCAACTGTACCGATGGAAATCAGATCTTCTTGGTCCTCGCCTGTGTTCTCAAATTTTTTGATTACATGGGCTACCAAGCGTAAATTACGTTCAATTAAAACACTGCGAGCCTCCGGATCACCTGCAGCCAGTCTTTCCAGATATTCTTTTTCTTCCTCCGGGGATAGCGGCTGCGGAAAAGAATTATTGTTCAGATAAGAGACCAGCAGGGTGATTTCACGCACAACGGCTGCAATTACGGCAACTATACCAAGCAAAAAAGCACCTCCCATGAGATGTCCTCCTTACAGTATATGCCGCCGTGTGCCAATTGTGTTAAAGTGTTTGTAATTTTCTTACCTTCATACTCTTAAGCCTTCAAATTTTATTCGCTACTGCTGACAGTGCTGCAATTAGTTTTTTATTGTCAGCAGAATTGCGTACTGCCACGCGGGCATAGTGTTGGTTTAAACCTTGATAGTTTCCGCAATCGCGAATTAAAATTTTCTCTTTGATGAGTGCGGCCTGCAGGTCAGGAGAAGGCAAATTTCTCGTTTCCAAAAAAATATAATTTGCTGTGGGCGGAAAAGGATTAATGCCGGGGATATTTTTTAAGGCATCATAAAGCTCACCCGCCTGCCGGTTCACATAGTCCACAGTTTGTTCTACATATTTCCGGTCGCGTAAGATAAATTGGCCGGCCAACTGGGCAAAAGCATTTACACTCCAGGGGTGTTTTGCGTCAAGTAATTTCTTGTGTAAATGAGCAGGTACAGTTAAAAAACCCAGCCGCAGCCCGGCAATGGCATACATTTTTGTCAAAGAACAAAGCACGAGTACATTTTCCGGAGCTGAGCTCACCATGGTACGCTGCTGCCAGTAGGGATTAAATTCTAAAAAAGCTTCATCAACTACCAGATAGGCTCCGCTTTGGGCACATACTTTGCTGATTGCTAAAATTTCGGGGCGGGTTAAACCGGCTCCGGTGGGATTGTTAGGATTGCAGATCATCACCAGCGCCGGGCGTTTCTCTTTGATTTCTTTGCCGAAGCTGTCCACTTGCAGTATAAAATCATGTTCCCGCTTAAGGTAGTGATAAATGACAGGCCTCCCTGCTGCTTCTGCCGCTGTGGCATATAGTGTAAAGCCGGGTGCCGGAATTAAAACCGGTCCCGCAGGGAGGCAGCGCATAAGATCATAAATTAATTCTCCGGCACCGTTACCGGTCACAACCTCGTGATTAGGCTGATATCTTTCTTTAATGGCAGCAATCAGGCTGCGGCAGGCCGGATCAGGATAAGAGGCAATGACAGCAAAATGCTCCATTAAATATTCTTTTAAGCCCGGAGGCGGCCCTAACGGATTAATATTAGCACTAAAATCGATAATTTGCTCAGCCGCCAGGCCGTAAGCTTCGGCTGCTGTAACCAGGTCACCGCCATGTCCGAAAGGGTGCAGATTTGCTTTTGTGGGCATGAACTAATACCTCCAGTTTTACCTTATCAAGCTTAGACAAAAAACAAGCAGAGCCCGCACAACCAGGCCGCAGGCTAAGAAAATCACGGATGTTACCCGCATCAGTTTCGTGGCTTTTTCAATATCTAAAACTTGAGGCGGACGTCCTTCCGGCCACAAAAGCGGCCGCTTGCTGATCCGCCCAAAATAACTGCTCTGCCCGCCTAAAGTAATATTAAGGGCACCGGCTGTGGTGGCTTCTGCAAAACCGCTGTTGGGACTGGCATGTAAACGGCTGTCACGCCGCATTGCTTTAAAAGCTGCTTTTGCATCGTAGCGCAAACAATAGGCGGCTAAAATCATGGCAGGAGCAGTAAGACGGGCCGGCAGCCAATTGGCCCAATCATCCAAAATGGCTGCGGCGCGTCCAAAATAAAGATAGCGTTCATTTTTATATCCCAACATTGAGTCCATAGTGTTAACGGCTTTATAAAGCATTGCCAGGGGCACCCCGCCTAAAAGCGCATAAAAAATAGGGGCAGTAACACCGTCTATAGTATTTTCCGCCACCGTTTCAATGGTAGCACGAGCAACTTCACCGGCTGACATTTGTTCAGTATCCCGGCTCACGATCATGGCCACAGCCTGCCGTGCCGCCGCCAAATCACCTTTTTTCAGGGGTAAGAGCACTTCTTGGGCAGCTGCCTGCAGTCCCCGTGCTGCAAAAGTTGTTGACAGCAAAATAATGGTTGCCAATATCCCCAAAACAGTATGTACGCGTGTAAAAAGAAAAACGACGCCCCAGCTCACAATAAAGGTTACCAACAATATAAATATCACAAGTAAAATACCGGCAAAAATCTGTCTGCGCGCCGGTTTTGTTGCGTTGTAGAGACGTTTTTCCGCCACAGTGATTAAACGACCTATTTGCACCACCGGGTGCGGGAACCAGTCCGGATCACCGCTTAGTGCATCTATAATAAAAGCAAGCACAATTGTAAACATTTTATCTCCTCCCCGCTGCCGGTTCTGCAGAAAGAAAAAATCAGGCCAACGGCCTGAAGAAAAGCGCAAAAAAATACACGTTTCCCTTAACCCGAGGGCACGATTAAACTTGACACAGGCAGGTTTCCTGGCTCCCGGTCAACATTTCAAAGCGCCTTCCCCGCAGCCTGGCGAGTGGCATTTTGCTTTAAAACTCGCGGTTACAGTGGCGGGACCGCTCAGGCTTTGCACCTGATTCCCTTTATACTCTTACGAGTACCTGCATCAGAAATATCCTGTTTTGTCTCATAGTTTATCAGATCTTGGACGCTTCTGCAACCTTTTTAACCTTCCCTGACAACTGCCTCCATAATTGTCTTAAAAACGGCTGATGCAGTGGCATTTGTCGGCCGCCATTCTTCCACAAAAACTACGGCAACCAACCGGTGTTCCTTTGTCTTGACGATGGCAGCAAACCAGGAGTGACTGTAATCTGCACCGGCCACTTCAGCCGTCCCCGATTTGCCGGCAGCTTGATAAAGGGGACTGAAAGCATATTGCGCGGTACCTTCCTCCACCACCGTGGTGAGCATTTGCTGCAGGTCACCGGCGACTCCGTGTGAGATGATGCGGGCACCATATTGTACGGGAAAATTTTTCACTGTATTCCCGTTTTTATCGATAATCTTTGCTACCAGACGGGGATAAACATCCCGTCCATTATTGGCAATAATGGCCATGATCCGGGCTATTTGCAGCGGAGTAGCAGTAAATTTTCCCTGCCCAAGTGCCATATTGGCCACATCACCACCATAGCGCAGATCACTTATAGTTGGTACAGATCCGGTCGCTTCCCGGCCCAGGGGGATGCCTGTAGGCTGCCCCAGTTTAAAGCGGCGCGCCGCCTCTACAACTACATCTTTACCAAGGCGCAGGGCAAGATCAATGAAATAGCCATTACAGGATTGCGCCAGTGCCGCGTGTAAATCCAGTACGCCATGTGCCGTACCCTGGTAGCAGCGAAAAACTGTATCGCCCAAATCATAGCTTCCTTTACAGATAAAAAGTCCTTCCGGTTCCGGCAATTTTTGCTCCAGAGCGGCGGCAGCCAGCACGACTTTAAAAACAGAGCCGGTGGGGTATTGCATAATTGCTCTGTTTATATAAGGATTGTTAAGTTCCAGTTGCTTTAGTTCCTCGTCGGTAATTCCGCCCTGGTACAGTTTTTCCACCGGCAGACGTGGAAAAGATGCCATAGCCAAAATATCTCCCTTGGCCGGATCTAAAAAAATCACGGCACCTTTTTTGATTTTGCCGGCAGCCTCTCTCTCAACAATCTCCTGCAGTTTGGCATCCAAAGTTGTAACTAGGTTATAAGGGCGGCGAAAATGCCGGTACTGCCATTCCATAATCCCCAGGCCCGGTATTGTCTTCCCCTTTGCATCAACAATTACCCCTATTGCGGAAGGAGTGCCCCATAACTCTTCGTTAAATGAGCGCTCCAATCCGCTGAGGCCGCTTTGTGGCTGCAAAGGGTTGCGGGGTTTCTTAATATAACCGGTGATATGAGTAGCCAGTGAGCCTGGATGGTAGCGAATTTCCTCCTGCAGGGCAAAATTACTCATCACTTCTAAAGGAGTATGATAAGCAATCAGTTCTTGTTTGGCCAAAGCAGTAACAGGCTCCTGTTTTGCATGTAGCGGCTTGCCGTTGCGGTCTAAAATTTGCCCGCGGCCGGAAGCATAAACATAAGTACCGGACCTTTGTGCCACAGCTTGGGCGGCTAATTGTTTGCCCCGCAATAATTGCAGATAAAAAACCCGCCCTAAAAGCAGCCCCGCGGCTAACATAAAAACAAAAATCATGACGGCAATTCTTTGTTGCCGCCTGTGCCTGCGCATAAAAAACACCTCGTGAACAAGATTCAAAAGTTTAGTTTGTTCACAGAGGTGTTTTCTTATACTATTTTTTTCGTCTTATAATTGAATAAGGTTCTACCGGGAAAGGTACAGGCATGCTCACATGCTCCTGTACCAGAATTGCTTCTGCAATGGGTTGGCCGGTACTGTTAATTAAGCTTGTTACCGTAAATTCCCGCGGGTCAGTCTTAGGGCCTACTACCTCCAACTTTTCTCCCACGGCAAAACGGTTACGCATCTCCACCACTGCCTGCCCGGTTTGCTCATGATAACTTTGTACAACCCCCACAAACTCATGGGTAGACACTTGCTCTGTACTCTCAAAAACCTGCCCTTCCCTCCCGGGATTTTGCACTAAAAATCCGGTTGAATAGGGGCGATGACTGACGGCTTCCAACTCCCGCCACCAGGCCGGATCCAAGGCAAAATTTTCCGGATCCGCCCAGTATGCATCTAGAGCCTGGCGGTAGACCCGTGTCACCAGTGATACATAGTACACACTTTTCATGCGCCCTTCAATTTTAAAGCTATTAACACCGGCTGCCGTCAGTTGTCCAATATAATCAAGCAGACAAAGGTCTCGCGCATTTAAAATATAAATACCCCGCTCATCTTCTTCAATAGGCATAAATTCCCCGGGGTGCCTTTGCTCCACCAAATAATACTTCCAGCGGCATGCCTGCGCGCACTGACCCCGGTTAGCACTACGCCCTTCCAGATGATGACTTAAATAACAACGGCCGGAATAAGCCCAACACATTGCCCCATGGACAAATACTTCCAGCTCCAGTTCAGTATGTCGCCGGATCCCGGCAATCTGCTCCAGGTTTAATTCCCTGGCTAAAATAATTCTTTTTATCCCGGCTTTCTGCCAAAAAAGTGCACTGCGCCAGTTCATGGTATTGGCCTGTGTACTTAAATGGCAGGGCAGATGGGGAACAACTTCCTGAGCCAGGGCGAAAACGCCCGGATCAGCTATTATTAAGCCGTCCACCTCATAGTCAGCCAACTTTTTCAAATAAGCCGGCAGTTTGTCTACATCTTCATTATGGGCAAAAATATTGACTGTGACATATACTTTGGCACCATGTTGATGCGCAAAGGCAATACCTTCCTGCATCTGAGCCTCATTAAAATTGCCGGCAAAAGCACGCATGCCGAAACTTTTGCCTGCCAGATAAACAGCATCGGCGCCATAAAGGATGGCCATTTTTAATTTTTCCAGATTACCGGCCGGTGCCAGGATTTCAGGTCTTTTCATAAGCTACGCCTACCGTTTTCGATTTTCATTGGCCTTTTTAATATTGGCATTATGCTCCGCCAGGGTCCGGCCAAAATAATGTTCACCTGAACCGTCTCCTTTAGCCACATAGTACAAATAATCTGTCTCGGCCGGATACAGTACGGCCATAATGGCGGCTTTACCGGGAGAGGCAATAGGACCGGGGGGCAGCCCCGGATATTTATAGGTATTATAAGGTGAATCCACTTTCAAGTCTTCCAGTAATACCACATTTTGGTGTTCACCAAGGGCGTAAATTACAGATGCATCTATTTGTAAAGGCATCTTTTTCTGCAATCTGTTATGCATAACTCCGGCGATTAATTCCCTCTCGGCAGCAACCTGCGCCTCCCTTTCCACCAGTGCGGCGAGAGTCATGACGTCATGTACCTCTAAACCTAATTCCTGGCAGCGACTGCGCATTTCCGCAGTAAAGACTTCTTCCAGTCGTGCCAGCATACGGTCAAGGATTTGTTTTGGTGTAACACTGACATCAAATTCATAGGTGTCAGGAAAAAGATATCCTTCCACAGCATAGCGCTGACCGTCTTTTACCTGTCCTAAAGCAGGCACCGTCAGCCTGGCCAATTCCATAAACTCATCATAATCTGCCAGGCCTTGAGCCTGAATTCTTTTAGCAATTTGTTCCAAATTGAAACCCTCAGGGATGGTAACAGTAACAGTGGGTCTGTAGACATCACCTTTAATCAACTGCTCTAAAATCTCATCCATGGTCATGCCAAAGCGGAACAAATAGTTGCCGGCTTGTAATTTTTGATCTAAACCACGATATTTTGCATAAAAACGAAAGACAGTGGCATTATGGATCAAACCTTGATCGGCCAAAATCTTGGCAATGCCGGTAGATGAAGCACCTGCCGGAATGGTAACCAATACAGGTTCAGCAGCCATGGCAGGTACCGGCTGTAACCATTTATGAACCTGTAAAGCTATAACTCCTGCAGCGGCAGCAACCAGTAATAATAACAATCCCAATGCTGCCAGCAGCTTTTTCCCCTTCCTCATGCCCTAAGCCCCCGTTTTCTACTCCTACTCGTCTTCCAATCCTATAAGTTCTTCCCAGGCAGCAACTACGGCTTCCCATTCGTCATCTTCTTCCACTACAATCAATGTTTGCTGTCCGTTTTCATTTTCCTCGATCCGGAAAATCACTGCTTCCTGCTCATCTGCCTCATCATCAGCCAGTTCATCTGTGGCAACCATAATGGCATAATCGCTTTCCCGGACATTGATGATATCAAGCAGCATAAACTGATGCTCATTACCTTCTTCATCCACCAGTGTAATTAACTCATTTTGCATCTCCGTCATTAATTATACACCTCTTTTTTAATTAGAGTAAACGCTCTTATTTTTTACAATCTTACCAGTTTCTATCCGAGCCGGAAGCAGGGTGAGCCTGCAGATAGCTTTGCAGAATAAGTACGGCAGCCATTTTGTCAATCACTTTACGCCTCTTGCCACGGCTGACATCAGCGGCAAGCAGTAAACGTTCTGCCTCCATTGTGGTCAAACGCTCGTCCCATAGTTTAACAGGCAGGCCTAATCCTGCCTCAAGCCGTTTGGCAAAAGCAGCCGCCGCTTCTGCCCGCGGACCGATGGTACCGTTCATATTTTTAGGATAACCCACCACAATGGCAGACACGTCATATTGTTCACTTATTTCCCGCAGCCGTTTCAGATCTTCTTCCCAACTGCCACGGCGAATCACTTCCAGCCCTTGTGCCGTCCAACCTAAAGCGTCGCTGACGGCCACACCGATTGTTCTTTCACCAACATCCAGTCCCATAGTACGCATAAATATCCTCAACTTAATAGATTTTCAAACAAAAATCCGGACAATAAGCACCGCAATAGCCACATAGAATGCATTTTTCCGCCGCCACCACGGCTTTTCCCTCAACAACCTGCAATGCTTGTTGCGGACAATGCTTGACACATTTACCGCAGCCGGCACACCAATCCTGTACTTGCAAGCTTCTTTTTCTATTCCGCAGTTTTTCTCCCATTTCCGGGGAGACGGTTTCCCCGGAAAAAAGTGCACAATTATAGGCGATCTCTTCTTTAGTGGCCATCCCGACTGCTATGGAATCAAGACAGGGCCTGTCTAAAACAAAACGAAAGGCCGCCTCACTTTCTTTGATCAGGTGCCCACCACCTAAAGGCTTCATGGCATAAATACCAACACCTTTCTCATGCAGTCGATTTACTGCATTCAGCATGTCCCCGGCTGTGCCGTCATTGATACCAATGCCACGCATATTAATGAGGGGATGGACAATATCAATTTCCGGCATCTCCAGTGCTGCCTGAACGGCAGCTACCGTATGACAGGAAAAACCAACTGCACGCACAAGTCCTTTTTCTTTTGCTTCAAGCAAATATTCCAAAGCCGGGCGGTGTCCGGCCAGGGTCAGATGGGATTCCTGTTCATGCAACAGGAAAATATCGATGTAAGGAATGTCCATTTCCGTTAAAGCCCGCTCTAAACTTTTTTTCATGCCTTCACGTGTGTAGTCGTAAGATTTAGATGCCAGGACCGGCTGCTTATTGCAGTACTTTAACATTTCGCGCAGATGGGGGTAAGTCTCATAAAGATCCGCGGTATCAAAAAAGTTTACTCCCCGCTCGTATGCAGATAATAATAAATCTGCCCCCACGTCCACAGGAGTATTTCCCTGCAGGGGGCTTAAGGTTAAGGTGCCAAAACAAAGACGGGAAACACGGATCCCCGTCTTTCCCAAAACTCGATATTCCATCTATGTCTCCTATTTATCTATATTATCCAGTGTTTTTAAGTACGATCCTACCAGTTCCTCCAGCAGCTCATCTCTTTCTAATTTGCGAATGAGCACTCTGGCATTTTGATGGCTTGTAATGTATGCCGGGTCACCGGAAAGGAGATAACCTACTATTTGGTTAATAGGGTTATAACCTTTCTCCTTCAAAGCTGCATATACCACGGCAAACACATCTCTGGCTTGATAAGCTTCATCACCTGTTCGCTTATATTTCATGGTTTGGTCAAATGAACCCATTAACTTCACCCCCCATGGTAGGATCAATACTAAACTATTCTAGAAAAGAACAAATATTTCCTTTAATTCTGTTGCGCCTGGACAAATTCTTCTACTTTCGCCAGTGCCTCCTTGAGAAGGTCAGGGTTCTTTCCTCCTGCTTGCGCCATGTCCGGGCGTCCGCCTCCGCCGCCTCCGGTGATTTTTGCCACCTGACCGATAAGTTTGCCGGCATGATAACCTGATTTGACCAGATCCTTGGTCACTGCAGCCACCAGCAGTACTTTTCCTTCAGCAACAGCACCTAAAACTATAATACCCGACGTCATTTTATTTTTCAAACGATCTGCCAGATCGCGCAACATTTCCATGCTACCGGCACTAACTTCTGCCGCCAGTACAGGCACACCTGTTTTTTCTGAAACCTGGGCCAGGAGTTCATCCACTTTGGAGCCTGCCAGTTTAAGCTGCAATTGCTGGTTTTCACGCTCCAGCTCTTTATTTTCCGCCTGCAGGGCATTGATTCTGTCAAGTAACTGTTCAGGTTTAGTTTTTAACGAAGAAGCAGCTTGTTCTAAAAGCTCATTACGGACGGCAAACCAGTCATAGGCGGCCTTCCCGGTTATGGCTTCAATCCGCCGCAGGCCGGCACCGATACTTGACTCGGAAATGATTTTAAACAAGCCAATTTCCCCGGTACTGTCCACATGGGTACCGCCGCACAATTCCATACTGTAATCGCCCACCCGGACGATGCGGACGGCATCACCGTATTTTTCTTCAAATAAAGCTGTGGCACCCATTTCTTTCGCTTCTTCCAAGCCGGTAAAAGTAACCTTTACCGGAAAATTACCCAAAATAATATCATTAACGCGTGCCTCTATTTCTTTTAATTGTTCAGCAGTTAAAGCACTTAAATGGTTGAAGTCAAAGCGCAAACGGTCCGGTGCAACTAAAGATCCGGCTTGTTTAACATGTTCACCCAAAACTTCCTGCAGTGTTTTATGCAGAATATGAGTGGCAGTATGATTGCGACAGATGTCATTGCGCCTTGCGGTGTGCACTTCTGCCTGCACCGCATCACCTACGGATAATGTACCGCTTACCAACATGCCCCGGTGTACCACCACATCATCTGCTGTAACGATAGTAGCAGAAACTTTGAAAGTTGCTTTTTCCGTTTTAATTACACCTGTATCACCAATTTGACCGCCGCGCTCCCCGTAAAAAGGTGTTGCCTTTAGCACAATTTCAACTTCGCTCTCTGCGGAAGCTTTTTCTAGAAGTTCTCCGTTTTTAAGAATGGCAAGGATTTTCGTATTTGCCCCCAAAGCCTCATAGCCCACAAAGTCAGTGGTAAAATCTTTCAGCAACTGATATGACTGCTCTTCGCTGCCAAAAGTATTTGCGCTCCGGGCGCTGCGGGCGCGCTGCCTCTGCTCCTCCAGGGCAGCTTGAAAACCTTCTTCATCCAAAGTCAACTTGTTTTCCGCCAAAATCTCCTTCGTTAATTCGATGGGAAAACCGTAAGTATCATAAAGTTTAAAGGCATCTTTGCCGGCTACAACGCCATTACTGCCGGCAGTCTGCACCAGTTCAGTCAAAATCTTCATGCCTTGTTCTAAAGTTTCATGGAAACGCTCTTCTTCAAGCCGTACCACATCTTCAATATAAGTATTGTTTCTGACTAATTCCTGGTAAAAATCACCGTATTCTTTCACCACTATCTTAACAGCCTGATGTAAAAAGGGTTCGTTAACGCCCAGGATTTTACCGTGCCTTACAGCCCGCCGTAATAGCCGGCGCAAAACATAACCGCGACCTTCATTACCGGGCAACACACCGTCTCCAATTAAAAAGGTAATCCCCCGCAGGTGTTCAGTTAAAATTCTTAAGGAAACGTCAACGTTATTATTTTTACCGTAAACCTGATCGGTAGCTTGGCAGAAAAAGTTTAAAATTGGTCGGACAGTATCTATTTCAAAGAGGTTATTCACATTCTGCAAAACTAAAGCCAGACGTTCCAGCCCCATCCCGGTATCAATGTTTTTTTGTTTGAGGGGCAGGTATTCACCGTCTTCTGTACGATTAAATTGTGTAAAAACCAAGTTCCAAACTTCCAGATAACGGTCACAGTCGCACCCCACAGCACAATCCGGGCGGCCGCAACCATGCTCCGGTCCCAAATCATAATAAATTTCTGAACAAGGGCCACAGGGGCCTTGCCCGATTTCCCAAAAATTATCTTCCTTGCCTAACCGGGTAATGCGCTCCGGAGAAAGACCGATTTTTTTATGCCAAATTTCAAAGGCTTCATCATCATCCTGATAAATACTGACATAAAGCTTGTCCTCAGGCAACTTATACCCGGTCGTCATTAGTTCCCAGGCCCACGTAATTGCTTCTTCCTTGAAATAATCACCAAAAGAAAAATTACCCAACATTTCAAAAAAAGTTGCATGCCTGGAAGTGCGGCCTACCCGCTCAATATCCGGAGTACGTACGCATTTCTGACAGGTTGCAATCCGCGGATGGGGCGGCTTTTTTTCTCCGGTAAAATATGGTTTTAACGGCGCCATACCGGCGCCGATTAAAAGCAAAGTAGGATCATTTTGCGGGATCAGAGAAAAACTGGGTAAAACTAAATGATCTTTTCCTTCAAAAAAATTAAGAAAAGTAGAACGGATATCTTTGGACAGCATGCCAAACACCCCCTGAATCGTATCACAGTTCATTATATAAGATGAATCCGAATTGTGTCAATAAATGTTGTTATCAACGATTAGCGGCTAAATCTATGGCATGTTTAAGAAAAATGCGAGCCATGGCCGTAAAGGGAACGGCAAAGATCAAACCGGCCAGACCAAAGAATTTTCCCCCAATCAGCAGCACAAAAATCACCAGCAACGGGTGCAAACCTAACGTACGCCCCCATACTTGCGGCGCAATGAGGTGGCCTTCCAGCTGCTGTACTACTACGTAAACAATCACTGTTTTAAGGGCCAATCCGGGTGAAGTCAGTAAAGCCATGAAAACGGCGGGAATGGCACCGATAATAGGCCCAAAATACGGGATGACGTTGGTAATGCCTGCCACAATGCCAAGGATCAAAGCATAGTCCAAACCGATAATAATGAGACCAAGATAGGTAAACAGCCCCACAATAAAGCAAATAATTAACATTCCACGAAAATAGGCACCTAAAGTTCTGTCCATTTCACTGCCCATGGCCACTATATAGGTGCGATATCTTTTGGGAAATAACATGACGACAGACCGCTTTAAATTATCCATGTCGCGCAAAATATAAAACACTGTTAACGGAATCACTAAAATAGCAAGCAAATTAGAAAAAAGGCTTATGACACTGCCTGTTATCCGCTCCAATAGATTTTGGATTTCAGCCTGAAGATTAACAATATTTTGATCTAAAGCCAAACGAATACTGTCCGGCAAAGCAATGCGCCGGTAATCAGATTGCAAATGCAAGAGAAATTTTTGAAACTGACCTGTATACTGCGGCAACATTTCCCCTAGTTTATACAGTTCATTCATCAGTTTCGGCACCACGGTAAGGCTAAAAAGAAAAGCAGCGGAAAAAAAGACTGCATAAATAAGTAAAATCCCCAGAGATCGCGGTATATGCCGATTTTCCAGGAATTCTACCAGTGGATTTAAAATATAAGCCAAAATAACTGCAATTAAAAAAGGAATAATAACGGAAAAAAGTAACACACCAAGACGATAAAGCAGAAAAAAAGCAAAAAGCAAGCAGGCACATACTAGACCAATAATCACATAGCGCCAACCTGTCCGAGAGTAATCCTTAAGGTGCAACTTTACACCCCCTCCGTCTCTGTACCTATCTATATGCGTCCAAGAGGGAGACCATAACTATTTATCCCAGGATACTCTCTTGCTGTGAGTGCTGCACCATATCACTTAAAGAGATTAATGTACCCTCTTCATCAACATAGTAGGCAGCAGGACCGTTTTTGCCCTTGGGCGAAAACTCAATGAGGCAATTCCAGCAATAGTACTGATCTGTTCCCACCCTGCCCACATCTTTACAATGACATAAAGGACAGTGCATTTTTTTCACCTCATTCCTTTAATTCAATCCCGTTAACAATCAGTGCATCTTCTCCCATGGTCAGTTGCAGTGGTTCCTCTAACACAATCCGACCGTACAGAAGATCATCGATTAATCCGGAAGTAAGACGCCAGCCTGTAATGCGGCCTGATGCCTCTTCAAACAAAAAATCTTCCACTATACCCAGTTCTTCACCATGGGCAGCCAGCAAGCGCATACCAATAACACGACAGGTAGCCTGACCGTTAAGAGCCGGCGGATCACCGCTGGCATACTCACCAACATGAGTAACCATGATGGCATCCGGCCCGATGCTATAAATTTCATGGTAGGGGATAATGCGTTTTTGCGGTAGCCACCCACCCCCTTCAACCACTAAGGCAAGTACTACTTGCCCAAATTCATCCACAAGCCATTCCCGGACTTTTCCCAGTTCACGACCGCTGTCAAGATGTACTACAGGTAAACCCACAGTTTCCTGGGAAAATTTCACTGCGGCACCCCCAAAGTATCGTATAGTTTAACCTAAATCTTCTTACTTATTCAGCTCGTATAATTTTCCAGAATACGTAATAAATCATAAGTATCAGTAAAAGGAACTCCTGCTTCCAGTTGTGCCCGGATATCGTCACGGGCCACATAATCCATCATTACATATTTGAGGATACCATGGGGCGGCAGGCCGTCATAAACAGCCAGGTGATTATTATACACTCCTAGGTAGCCCTGATATTTCCGCTGCACCTCAACCGGGCCACCCGGACTCTCTGCTTCCGCCGCACAGAACCCGGCACTTTCTGCCGCGGCAATATTGTTTTGTTTCTTCATAGCAGGTAATTGCATCACAAAAATGCCTACAGCCAAACCAAGACAAAAACTTAATGTTATAAAACCGACCGGGAAAATCTTTTTTTGCCTGGTAAACATAAAAACCCTCCTTTCACGGTTTATACTAATAAATTCCCCGTGAAGGAGGGGTTTATACAATAATTAGTTATTCACTTTCAAGTGTTTTAATAATCTCGGCAGGAATATCCAGATTTGTATAAACATTTTGCACATCATCATGATCTTCCAGAAGCTCAATTAAAGTAACTGCTTTGCGTGCCTGTTCAAGTTCCGTTACCTCAACGGTATTTTCCGGAATCATGGTGATTTCCGCCTCGGTGAATTTTACACCCTCGGCTTCCAGTTTTTCCTTCACGCTTTCAAACTCTTCCGGTGACGTATAAATTTCGTATTGCTCGTCTTCCACTTCAAAATCGGCTGCACCTGCTTCCAGTGCCAAAAGCATCAGTTCATCTTCGTCAACATCCTTGCGGTCAACGGCAAGAAATCCTTGACGCTTAAAAAGCCAGGCTACACAGCCGCTCTCTCCTAAACTGCCTCCATGTTTTGAGAAAATATGGCGAATTTCTCCTGCCGTCCGGTTGCGATTATCGGTGAGAATATCCAGCATAATGGCTGTTCCGGCAGGGCCATAGCCTTCATAGACAATTTCCTCATAACTGGCACCGTCAAGCTCACCGGATCCCTTTTGGATGGCTCGCTGAATATTATCGTTGGGCATATTGACGGCGCGTGCTTTTTGCAGCGCCAGGCGTAAACGGAAATTGCTGGCTGGATCCGTTCCGCCCTCTTTCACCGCCACCATGATTTCTTTGGATACTTTGGTAAAAATCTTTCCTTTTTGTGCGTCTTGACGTGCTTTTCTATGTTTAATATTCGACCATTTTGAATGACCGGCCATTTTTATCCCTCCCCAAAACAGCCCTGCACCCCGAAAAGCGCATTAGCTGTAGAATTTAAGCAAAACAGTCTACATTATCTTGTTTGTACCTTATCTATTCTAACATGATTCTTTGTTTGCGACAATATTTTCTCATTAAGAGTAAAGCCGCCTGTATTTTTCATATGCAGATCGCACTTTATATAAAAACTGCCTGGTTTCTGGAAAGGGAATTTGGTGACGATCATGATAATTCCCTGACCAGGTCTTATTGTGTAGCCAGTTTTTTACGTTTCCTCTTCCCCCGTTATAAGCTGCAACAGCCACGTCTACGCGTCCGTTAAACTCTTTTAAGAGGGATGCCAAGTACCATGTTCCTAACTTAATATTTATTTCGGGGGCCATGATCTGTTCTTCTGTTAGCAGCCCCAAGTTTAGTTGTTCAGCAATCCAGCGCGCAGTCTCCGGCATAATCTGCATTAAACCTAAAGCACCCTTAGGGGAAACGGCATCTTCACGAAAATGACTTTCCGTACGAATTATGGCTGCCACCAGCATCGGGTCAACTCCAAACTCTTTTGCATTTAGTTCTATTATTTGCCGGTAATGATAAGGATAATAAAATTTAAGAAACCGTGGCGTACGTGTAATGGCTACCAGGCACGCAGTAATGATCACAGTTAATAACAATAAACGCAGTAAGTTAGTTTTTACAGTCATTTTTATACTCCTGCTTTAATAACTGCCAGATTTTTTCTACCTGCTGTTTTGTCTCCTCCCGGGTACCACTATTATCAATGACAAAATGGGCTCGCTTTATTTTTTCGGCAAGGGGCATTTGGGCATGAATACGCAGGCGGGCCTCTTCTGTAGTTAAGCCATTGCGCTCTTTCAGTCTAACCAATTGTATATCCTCGGCAGCGGCCACCGCCACAGTACAATCCACCTGCCGGTGAAAATCTGTTTCAAAAAGCAAAGGAACTTCAACTAAAGCAATCTCATAACCTTGATTGCGAGCCTCCTTCAGCTTTAACATTAACATTTCTCTAATGCGAGGATGTAAGATGCTCTCAAGTTCCTTGCGTTTTTTTTCATCCTTAAAAACTAAAGCAGCCAACTTTTGGCGTATTAATCTACCCTTTTCATCAATAACTTCAACGCCAAAACGGCGGGCAATTTCCGCCAAGGCAGGTTGTCCCGGTTCCACCACCAGCCTGGCCAGTTCATCTGTATCGATGCGCAAAGCTCCCAATTGTTCAAAGTAGGCGGCAACAGTAGATTTACCGGTAGCTATTCCCCCGGTCAGGCCGACAACCAGCATTTTACATCCTCCTTTATTTTAACTTATAATTACTACCAAATCACCTGGCAAAATTCCTTTTTTAAACACAAAAATATGAAAAGTAATCTTACTTAATACAAAATCTTTTCGTATATTTTACAATACTGTGACAAAGCTGGATATTTTTATTTCTTGGTGTTATAATCAAATGAAATTTCGGCAAAGAAAGGGGTGAAAAGATTGATTGATTTCAAAAATCCACAGGACTTTACTACCGTGTTTCAGGAAATTTTTCCTAAGCTAATGCACTATTTGGAAAAAGAAGAAATCCGCGAGTTAACCGGCTTGAATATTACGCCGGCACAGATTAATGCACTTTTAATACTTTATATGCATGATGATTTAACCATGGGTGAACTTAGCGCCGAAACATACTTGGCAGAAAGTGCCGCCACGCGTCTGGTGGACAGATTGGTCAAAGCTGATTTAGTGCGGCGCAGGGGTGATGAGCATGACAGGCGTGTTGTACGAGTTTATCTTACTTCATACGGCAGAGAGCTGGCAAGTCTGGTTTTTGAAAGACGTTCTTTACGCTTTACCAACCTGGCAAACCGCCTGTCTCCCGAAGAGCGGGAAATGCTTGTCTTATCTGTAAAAGCAGTATTACGCGTCTTTAAAGAAATGGAAGCGGATTTAGAAAATAATAAAGTTAATACAAAAGCATAAAAACAGGGGCTGTGGCAAAGTTTAACCAAATTGCCACAGCCTCTTTTTCTTATCCTGAATTTGCATAAATTTGGGATAGACAACAAATAACTATATTAAATTTGTAGTCCCCTCGTTTATCGAAAGGAGTCCTATGAAAAAGATTATTAAAATGCTTCGCGACCCGGTTAATGGCCGTCCTCTTTCCTATCGCGTTAACCAAAAAGGTGCAGAGTTTTTAGTAGAGCCTCAAGCAGGCAAAATCTACCCAATACACAACGGTATTCCTGATTTTCTGCATCAGCGCCCTGTTTCCGGTTTAAATTTAAAGTACCAAAAACAATATGATTTGCTTTCTCCCTTTTATAATTTTGCAACCAAAACAGCCATCTTTTTGATGGGAGCAAAGGAAGCAGACGTGCGACGCCAGTATCTTTGTGAACTGGAAATTAAACCGGGAATGCAGGTTCTGGAAGTTTCTGTCGGCACCGGCACCAATTTGTGTTTGCTACCCCGCCATGCTCATTATTTTGGCTTGGATATTTCCCGGGGGCAGCTGGACCAATGCCGGAAAAATCTAAAAAAAATCGGCCTTACAGCCCATTTGTTTCTCTGTGACGCCGAAAATTTGCCTTTTTGTGATAATCAATTTGATGTGGTTTTCCATATGGGAGGCATCAATTTCTTTTCTGA
This sequence comes from Bacillota bacterium, assembly GCA_012523945.1. Taxonomy (GTDB): domain Bacteria; phylum Bacillota; class Dethiobacteria; order Dethiobacterales; family Dethiobacteraceae; genus JAAYSO01. The sequence continues at coordinate 5,521 of JAAYSO010000035.1, read as the reverse complement.
CCCGGCACAGGCTTTACAGGAAATGGTGCGTGTAGCCAAACCAGGAAGCAAAATTGTAGTGGTCGATGAAACAGATAAATTTACAAAAAAACTAGCTAAAATCCCCATAGTTAAAGAATTTTTTAAACACGACAATGCTATGGCCGCCCCGGAACTCCACCTGCCGCAAAATGTGGAGGAAGTACGGCAAAAAGAGTTATTTGACGGGCGCCTGTGGTATTTAGGTTTTCGCAAACCAATAACACATAAAGAGAGCCCCAAAGTAACCAGCCTGCTACAATGGCGCCATAAACTTGAAAGCAGACAAAAAAATCCTGTTTAGTCAGTTAAGAAATTTTCCCGGGCTTTCAGACGCCGGCGCAAGCCATGGACGGCCGCTGTAATATCATCTGCGGCTACCAAGGCGGAAATCATGGCGAAATATTTAATACCGGCACCACTTACAAGGTGAATATTATCCGCATTAATACCGCCAATGGCCACCAGCGGCAGCCGGTATTTTTGTGCCACAAACTTGAGAAAGTCCAAGCCAACAGGTTTGCCGGCATCCTCTTTTGTGCCCGTGCCAAAGACCGGGCCAACGCCTAAATAATCAGCACCGTGCTCCACAGCATCTGCCGCCTCCTGGGGAGTGCCGGCGGAAACACCAATAATCATTTTAGGTCCCACCAGTTTTCGTACCGCATCTGCCGGCAAGTCATCTTGTCCTACATGTATACCACCGGCATCAGTTAAAATGGCTATATCCACATCGTCATTGACAATAAATAGTGCCCCCGCTTCCCGGCACATCTTACTAAGAGCCAGGCACTGGCGGTATTTTTCTTTCTTTGTTTTTTCTTTTTCCCGGTATTGAATTATTTTAACTCCGGCAGCAAGCAACTGCTTTACAACTTCAAGATTATCTCTTCCCCGGGATAGCTTTTCACAGGTAATAGCGTAAATATCTGTTTGCGGGAGTTTAACCATCACAGACACTCCATTTTTTGTCATTTACTTTCTTTATCTCTTTTTTATCACCGGGCGGATTTTTTGTGCCAAGGCGGCGGCTAGCAGTACTTTAATTAAATCCCCCGGCAGAAAAGGCAACATCATAACCATTGCTTCCGGAGGCGTCACCGCCGTAACTGAAGCCAATTGCAAAACTCCCGGTATATAAACCACAACAACTCCACCTAAAACGGCCGCACCTGCCAAAGGCAAAAAAGTTGCGCGGCTGTTTTTTTCCGTTAGTTTACCACAAACATAAGCGCCCAAAACAAATCCCCAAATAAATCCGCCTGTAGGTCCTGCCAACACTCCGACTCCGGCAGTACCGTTTGCATAAACCGGCAAGCCTAACACACCCAATAAAAGGTATACCATTTGGCTGATGGCACCGTTTCTCGCGCCCAAAAGCAATCCTGCCAGCATCACCCCAAGCGACTGCCCGGTAACGGGCGGCAAGCCGGCGGGCAAGGGGATGGCAAGATAAGCTAAAAGGGATGTAATAGCTGCCAAAAAAGCGATATAAACAAGCTCGCGAATAAAAAATTTCTGTTTCATAGTGTCTCCTGCCCGGAAATATATTAGCAGGATTGTAGCACAGGAAGCAGCAAATTGTCAACCTTGACAATCATCGCCGGTTAACACCCTTTCTCTACTGCGCGCGGTTCACCTTTGTCTTTGACTCTATTTGGCTTTTAAAACCATGTGCACGGAAAGCAATTCTTGACAGAGAAGAGAAAAAAGCATACTATATACCATATAGGGGTATAGGGTATAGAAAAGCGAAGGAGGAAACAATAATGGAAACTTCTTATCTAAAAACAAAGCGAATGCTTACTCCCCTGCGCAAATTTGCCTGGATCTTTACCTTGCTGGTAGGTATAGGTGGTCTTTTTTATCCCAAATTAGGCCTGTTGGTAATTCCTGTCATGTTAAGCCTGACGCTCATGGCTTTTTTCAGAGGACGGTATTGGTGCGGCAATTTTTGTCCCCACGGCAGCTTGTTCGATGCGCTTTTACCCTTAAGTAAAAATCAAAAGATTCCTGAGTTCTTAAAATCCAAAATCTTTATTACAGCAGTTTTTATCTTTTTTGCTTTTAATCTGAGCAGAAAACTGATTAGTACATTTTCCACCTTAGGAACTGCTTCCTTTTGGGACCGGCTGGGCTTTGTCTTTGTTACAACATATCTCATGGTAATTGTGGCCGGGAGTGTTTTAAGCAGTTTTATCAGCTCCCGAACTTGGTGCAGCTTTTGTCCCATGGGAGTAATACAAACTTTTTCTTATAAACTGGGCAAGTTGTTGGGGATAACCCCTAAAACCGACGTAAAAGTTACCCTTTCAGGCAGTGAAGAATGCCTTCACTGCGGCAAATGTGCAAGGGTATGCCCCATGCAGCTTGAACCTTACTTGTCTTTTTCCCACACCAATCAATTTATGGATCCCGCCTGTATTAAATGTGCCGTCTGTACAGTCAACTGTCCGGCTGGCGTTTTACAATTGGCCAGGGAAAAAGAAGCCTTGGAGCAAAATCAGGTCCTTAACACGAAGTCAATACAGTCAGTCTAAAAACTTGCCAGGAGGACTCATAACCTCTAGCACCGGTCGCAATGTTTTTATGGGAATTTGTCCGGGAGCCGATTCTTTACCGTTAACGGCAAAAGTAATGGCGGATCCGAAAAGACTGCCTGCCAGCCGGCTGACCATCCCCAATTGAGACATGGAAACTGCGACCACAGGAATATCGGCATAATTTGTATTGAAATGATGGATTGTTTCCATAAAACGGAGAACATCCTGTTTCACTTGCGGCATCACGGCAATTTTGGCCAGATCGGCCCCGGCTTCCTGCTGCGCTTTAAGGATGTTTATGATAATCTCATTTGACGGTGTCTGCTGAAAATCATGATAGGATAAAATAACACCGACTTTATTCTCCCTGGCTGCCTGCATAAGCTCCTGACGTGCTTGTGGATTTGTTTGCAACTCAAGATCAAACAAGTCCACCAAACCGCTTGCCAGCACAGCAGCAATAAGGGCGGAGCGCCGTGACAGGCTAACTTCTGCAAAACCACCTTCACTATAATCACGATAGGTAAAAATCAGGGGCACTTCATCTATTACCGCCCTCAATTTTTCTGCCACCGCCACTAGCTCAGCAGGATTTTGGGCGGCAAAATAATCTGCCCGCCACTCAATAAGATCCGGTGCAGACTCTTTTATTTTTTGTGCTTCAAAAAGCAGTTCAGGAAGCTCATGGGCAAGGAGCGGGACGCAGATTTTACTGCTGTAAGTTCCCAGGCAACAGCCTCTTATTTTAACTTCACGAATTCTTTGCATCTTACCACCTATCTTCCGGCACCATCAGAAGCTTGTCCCAATAATACTGTGCAGTAAACTCATCCGCACATACATGCCGTTATGAGATTGGGCAAAATAAGCTGCCCGGCTGTCTGTATCCACGGCGGGAGAAATTTCATGTCTGCGGGGTAGTGGATGCAGTAAAATTGTCCGGTCGGAAAAGCGCTTCATTACTTCCGGGTCAATGATGAATTCTTCAACCTGCAGATCTGTATGGAAACGTTCCGTTTGTGTGCGTGTATGATATAACACATCCAAATCATACGGCAGCTCCTCAAAAGAGCGGCAGGGTATGTAGCGAACACCTCGTTCTTCCAGATAAACCACATATTCTTCCGGCAGCGCCAGCACATCCCTGCTAAGCCCATAAATGGTAACATCTTTATAGAGAGCCAAAAGTTTAACCAGTGAATGGACAGTACGCCCAAAAAGCAAATCACCCATCACCGCTATGGAAAGACCGTCCAGTGTCTTTTTATATTTATAAACTGTATAAACATCTAAAAGTGCTTGGGTCGGGTGTTCACCGCTGCCGCTACCGGCATTGATGATGGGCACACGTGCAACACTGGCAGCATCAGCAGCCGACTGTCTTTCCGGGTGGCGCAACACAATGGCATCACAATAACCGCCAATGACACGGATAGTATCAAAAAGACTTTCCCCTTTAATTACAGAGGACATTTCTTTCGCATTTTCCGTACTGATAATCTTCCCGCCTAAACGCAAAACTGCCGCCTCAAAAGACAATCTTGTCCGCGTACTGGGTTCGTAAAATACAGTGGCCACAAGTTTGCCCTGAAGCGAAGTAGTGAACCTTTCCGGATTAGTCCGGATATCATCCGTCAGTTTAAAAATTCTTTCCAAATCATCCCGGGCAAATTGATCGCAACTTAATATATGGTACATATGTATTCCTCCCAACTTAATGAAAAGCCGTGGTCTGCCACGGCTTTTTTCATCGGTTAAGAAATTATAACAAGAAAAACGCAATATTAAAAAAGAAAGAAAAGCGTCTTTCTTGTTGTCATTATACATAATGGTTCTTTACATTTCAATGCAGATCTCCGCTATTTGACAAAAATTTAATTGCCCACATTTATTTTCATTGCTTCTCAAGTCCTTCCTTTTTATAATAGAAAGAGGAGGAAATTTTTATCAAAACAGGAGGAAGATTCTATGAGCAAGGCTGAAATAATGCTAAAAGGAATTCCCAAGTCGGAACATATTGCCAAATGGCGCCAACTTTTACCTCAGGAAATGTTAAATGCGCCGGAAGTGGACGTATCAAAAATTAAGCATAAATGGCTTGACCTTCCTTACACCAATAATCCCCAGGGGCCGAAGCTGGATCTATATTTGCCGGAAAACACTGAAGGCCCGTATCCGGTCGTTGTTTACATCCATGGCGGAGCCTGGCTAATTGGTCATAAGCGGGTAGCATATATGGAACCGCTTTTTTACGTCCTGGAGCATGGTTATGCCCTTGTTTCCATTGACTACACACTTAGCGACCAGGCCGAATTCCCTACACAAATTTATGAAGTGAAAACAGCCGTACGCTTTTTGCGTCAACATGCCGACACTTACAATTTAGACGCCCGACGTATTGCCGTTTGGGGGGATTCAGCAGGGGGCCATCTGGCTGCATTGGCCGGAACCTCCGGAGCTGCCGGCCAGCTGGAGGATCTGTCCCTGGGTTGGCCTGAGCAATCAAGTGAAGTTCAGGCGGTGGTGGACTGGTTTGGACCAACGAATCTGACAGCCATGCAAAAACAGCTCCAGGAGCAGGGTTTTCCCACTTGGAACCAGGATATTTGTACCATGGAGGATTTATTCATCGGCGCAGATTTATCCCAGGAACCGGAAAAAGCCAAACCTGCCGACCCGACAACCTATATTACGCCTGAAGCACCTCCCTTTCTGATTCAGCATGGTGACCGGGACATGGTTGTTCCCTGCCAACAATCCATTCCCTTTGCCCAAAAGCTGGAGGAAGCCATCGGGAAAGAGAAAGTAGTATTGGAGATTTTACCTGGAGCCGCTCATGAGGATCCGCGCTTTTATGACCGGGAGAATTTAGATAAAGTGATTAAATTTTTAGACCGTCATCTCAAATCAGTCAAGTAAAAATTTTTATTTTAAAGTGGCCTGCAGGCCGCTTTTTTTTT
>JAAYSO010000034.1 GCA_012523945.1 Bacillota bacterium | reverse complement strand
TTTTTGTTGCAGCATTATTTTGATATCCACTGGGAGCGAGTAATTGCGCTTTGGCCCCGTTATCAGGAACTTTTAATGAAGCAGGGTTGTTGCCGGGAGCCGGAGGCCGTGGAGGAGGCTCTGGTTCGTTTTACTGATCAAGATTATCTTGATTTGCAGGTTTGGTTTAATTTAACCTGGATTGACCCGGAAATACGAGCCAATGACCCTGAATTGCAGGAACTGCAAAGCAAAGGTCATAATTTTACGGAAGCAGATAAGGAAAAAGTAATGGCAAAACAGTGGGAGATTATGGGCCAGGTAATACCAATCCACCGGGAATTGGCTCTTTCCGGGCAGATTGAAGTCATCACCACACCTTTTTATCATCCCATTATGCCCCTGATTATTGACAGCCGCAGTGCCTTACGGGCCTCCCCCGGATTACAAATCCCCGCTGCGTATAATTATCCTGAAGCTGCTGCCGATCAAATTGTCAAAGCCGTTAATCAGTACTATCATTATTTTGAAACTTTTCCCGATGGCATTTGGCCGCCTGAACAGGCTGTCAGCCCGGAAACTCTTGCTCTGTTTGCTGAACACGGTTTTTCCTGGACAATTTCCGATGAGGATATTCTTGCCCGCTCTTTGGGTATTGAATTTTACCGCGACGGTTTTGGTCATGTGCTAAATGCAGACGAGCTTTACCGTCCCTACCTGGTGCGGGCAGGTAAGAAAAAAATAGCCATGGTTTTTCGCGATCATCATCTTTCTGACCGTATTGGCTTCGTTTATCATCAGATGTCCATGGACCATGCCGTCGATGACCTGATTGAACGTTTGCACCGCATACAAGAATCAGTGGCGTCCTGTACCGGCCCCCATTTAGTAACTATTGCCCTGGACGGTGAAAATGCCTGGGAGTGGTATCCTCATGACAAAAATGAATTTTTACATAAACTTTACAGCCGCCTGTCTGCAGAAAGTGGTTTAATCACTGTCACGGTGCATGATTTTCTCCGTCAGTACCCGCCCACACGTGAGATTAAACAAATCTTTTCCGGTTCCTGGGTTGATCACAGCTTGGTGCGCTGGATCGGCAGTGAAGGTAAAAACAAGCTCTGGGAAATGCTGCTAAAAGCACGGCAGACCTTGGAGGAGGTCAGGGGAAGTATTAGTTTTGAGCAGTTTATGCAGGCCAAGGAAAACCTTTTAATTGCCGAAGGCAGCGATTTTACCTGGTGGGTGGACAGTATGCCCTACTACCAGGTGGCCCCCTTTGAAGCACTTTTCCGCAAACACCTGGCCAATTTTTACCGTGCCTGTGGCAAAGATCTGCCCTTAGAAGTCCGTAACCCGGTTATTTTCCCCAAGCACGGTGAAGCAGCTTGGCCCGTTGATCCTTTGGCAGGTCCCACCGCCATGGTGCCTTCTCAACGCTAAGAAAAAAATTGGCAGGGAAAACCCGGTTGCATGGAAAAATATATGGGGAAAGATAAAATTAAGCCGGGTGAACCAGATGCGAAAACAGCAGGAATTAGATTATTTGCGGCTGATGCGGGAATTGAAGGCCGGTGAAATACGGCCTGTCTATCTTTTTTACGCCAAGGAGGACTTTCTGGCAGAAGAAGCGGCGACAGAGTTAGTAAAAAAAATATTTCCTCAAAGTGAAGCCGGGGCAGCCAGTGCCGTTGTGGACGGGAAAGAGCTTGCTTTGGAAGAAGTTTTGGCCATGACGGATACCGTCTCTTTATTTGGTGGCAGCCGTCTGTTGCTGGTGAAAAATGCCCCCTATTTTGCCAAAGCCCAGCGTTTTGATAAAGAGCTGGTAGGGCGTTTACTGGTAAGAAAACACGAGGCTTGCCTTGTCTTTTTTGCTCCTGAACTTTCTTTCACCGCTAAAATCGTTAAAGAATTAAATGCCCGCGGTGCCCTCTACCGCTTTGAACCGCTTAAAGGTTATGCTTTGCAAAACTGGCTCAAACAACAACTTGCCGCCCACGGCAAAACCATTGGCGGTGAGAATTTAGCCTTTTTACAAGAGAGAATTGGCGGCGATTTACGTAATGCCGCCTCTGAAATTGCTAAACTGGCAGTTTATTTGGGGGAAGAAAAGACGGTGACCAAAGAGAGCATTGCGGCAGTTTGTACACGCACCGTCCAGGCGGATATTTTTGCTTTAGTGGATGCGGCAGTTTACGGCAGAACAAGGGAGGCTTTATTATTTTTGCGTGATCTTTTGGCCGCCGGTGAACCTGCTTTAGTTATTTTAGCCATGTTAATTCGCCAGTTTCGCCTTCTGGGAGAAGCAAAGGAAATACTGGCTGCCGGTGAAAGCAACTTGGCAGCGGCGCTGAAGATCCATCCCTATGCCGCCAAAAAAATTACGCAACAGGCAGCAAAAACAAGTGAGGCGTACTTAAAACGGGCGGTGGAGCTGTTGGCGCAGTGTGAACTGGATATCAAACGGGGACGAATTGAACCGGTTTTGGCCCTGGAAACTTTAATCATTGCTTTAGGAGCCGCATAAGAATGGTGCTTCACAGCCCGCAGCGGATAGGAAGAAACAAATCAAGCTTGATATAATTTCCTGCCAATAAAAAAGAACCGAAGGTGTGTGCCTTCGGTTCTTATTTTTTCCGGTTTAAACATAAATTTTACGTCTCCGGTAAGGAGGTGGTTTGGTAACAAAAAACCCGGTAAAGCCGGGCTTGTTGTCATATGATTATTCGTTTGCTGCTTGGGCGGCAACAGCTTTGTTATAACGCAAAGCCAAGCGGGATTTTTTGCGAGCCGCAGAGTTTTTATGCAGAACGCCTTTGCTGACAGCTTTATCAAGTAATTTTACGGCGTATGCTAATTTAATACCGGCTTCTTCCAAATTGCCCTCAGCCAGTGTGTCCCCATACCGGCGGATAGCAGTTTTCACCATGCTTTTCACCCGACGGTTACGCGCAGTCCGTTTTGCGGTTACTCTCATCCGTTTTTTTGCTTGCTTTGTATTTGGCATGCGTTCACCTCCTTCACCGGCTTTAAAAGACACAGTCAATTTTACCACGTGTTTATTTAAAATGCAACAATTCTTGCAAATGTATAGGAAGAAACGGTTTGGTTAAGCTAATGGCAGAATATCACTTTTTCAGGGAGGTGAATTTATGCTGGGTTTAATTGTACGGTTTATTGTCTCTGCCATTGTGTTAATGCTGGTAAGCTTTTTACTGCCTGGCTTTGCCAGTATGGGCTTTGTTGTTTCCTTAATTGCTGCCGTCGTCATAGCGTTATTGGGGTTTATTGTGGAAAGTGTACTGGGGGAAAGTATTTCTCCCCGCAATAGAGGCATTGTCGGTTTTATTGTCTCTGCCATTGTGATTTATGTGGCACAGTGGCTTGTTCCCGGGATGAGTGTTACTATCCTTGGGGCTGCTTTGGCCGCTTTAGTAATCGGCATTATTGATGCTTTTGTACCGACCGAATTACGTTAGCTTAAGCCTAAATCTGGAGGGACATAAGATGCATGCCGATTTAACTCAGCAAAGTATTCGCACTGATCTGGCCATTGAAGCCCGGGAGATGTTAATCGGTGAGGTAGAGCGGGAGATACCCGGGGTGGCGGTGCAAAGTGAGGATTTTACAGATTTTCAGGTGACACGGGTGCAAATTACCACACCGGAAGCAGAAAAACGCATGGGCAAAAAACAGGGACAGTATACTACCCTGGAAGTGCCTGGTTTGCGACAAAAAAATACGGAGCTGCAGGAAATGGTGGCACGGCAGTTTACAAAAGAACTCCTGTCCATGGTGCAATTGGCCGAAGATTCCTCCGTACTGGTAATTGGCCTGGGCAACTGGAATGTTACCCCCGATGCCTTGGGCCCCCGTGTAGTGAAAGATCTGCTGGTGACACGCCATATTTTAAAGCTACAGCCGGAAACTTTAGGTGAAGGTTTTCGCGCCGTCAGCGCCTTGGCTCCCGGAGTGCTGGGCATAACCGGTGTTGAAACCGGGGAAATTATTCAGGGTCTGGTGGAAAAAACGAAACCGGATCTTCTGATTGCCATTGATGCTTTAGCGGCACGTAATCTCAGCCGTCTACATACTACAATTCAAATTGCCGATACCGGCATTACTCCCGGTTCCGGCGTCGGCAACAGGCGCCTGGCCATTTCAGAGGAAACCATCGGTATTCCGGTAATTGCCGTGGGTGTACCCACAGTGGTGGATGCCGTCACCATTGCCGACGACCTGACAAGTCACTTGCTGGCTGCCATTATGGAGCAGGCAGGTCCCCAATCTCCCGTTTTTAAAGTTGTGCAAAGTATTGCCGAAAGTGACAAGCGTACGGTGATGGCGGAAATCTTGAACCCCTACGGTGGCCGTTTAATGGTGACGCCAAAGGAAATTGATACTTTAATTGAAGATATGGCAAGACTTTTAGCCGGCGGTATCAATGCCGCCTTGCATCCCGCCATTGGTAGGGAGGAATCCACAAAATATCTTCATTAAATAGCTGCCAAGGCACTGCAAAAAAGACCGGAAAAAGCTTTCTCCAAAATAGGGGAAGGCTTTTTCCTGCTTTGGCGGAAGGTTTTAATCTTTGGTCATATTGCTGAAAATTACAGCATAAGTTATAGACAGGCGGTGGGATGGGCAAAAAAAGCCTACGAACCAAGGGGGGAGTGGCATGGCCAGGCAGGCCTTTTTCAGATTACGCGACAGGAGGCGCTTTCGCCCGCAAAGCCGCAGTACCGGCAAAGTTTTGCTTCTTTTCCTGCTGGCGGCAGTGTTTGTAGTAGCCGGCGCCTCTTTTCTTTACCTGCAAAGAGCGCTGCCGGCAATGGCACAGACTGCTCCCAACAAGCATAGTTTTTACCTCCGCAGTCTGAACTTTGTGATTCCCGGGATCAGCGAAATTTCCAGCCTGCCGGCTGCTAACGGCACAGGTGCCCGGGAAAAACAGGAGTTACACAAGCTTTCGCTGCCCGGCCTGCACGATCCCAAATTTTTGATGCTGGCACAAATCCCTTATTTGGGTGACCCTGACATTACTCTGCAGCCTTTGCTCACACAGCCGGAAGGGGAAGCAAATAAGCCAAGGATTATTGTGCCGGCCGGAACTGAAAGTCCGGCTGCAGGGCAAATCATTATCTATCATACGCATACCACGGAAGCTTTTGAGCCTACGGCACAGGCTTGGTTTACGGAGGATTTATCTTTGACTGTGGCCCAGTTAGGTAAAGAACTGGCACAGATTCTGGAAGAAAAATATGGTGTGCCGGTGGTGCATGATGAGACCATTCATGACCGGGACAGAAGCAGAGCCTATGAGAGGGCACGCCCTACCCTGAAAGTTTTGCTGGAAAAGTACCCGCAGGCAAAACTGGTAATTGATCTGCACCGGGACGGAATTAGTAAGAAAATTACCACCGGGACTCTGGATGGCCAACCAGCGGCCCGTATCTTGTTTGTTGTCGGTACCCGCTATGACGGATATGAAGAAAATCTGCAAAAAGCTCAACTTTTACATTCCATCCTGGAGGAAATTGCCCCCGGTATTTCCCGGGGTATCCGCCGGCGTCCCCTTGTATATAACCAGGATTGTCATCAAGGCTCGCTTTTAATTGAATTAGGCGGACATGAGAATTCTTTGGCGGAAGCCCGCCGGACGCTGCCTGTTTTGGCAGAAGCAATTTACCGTCTTTACCGGGAGTATTTATGATGATGTATAAAGTGACAAGCCTGCCGGGAAAAATAATGTTAAGAACCGGCCGGGGAGGGATTTGATGAAAAAGCATGCGGGCCTTTCCGTACTGCTTATTTTTTTGTTGTTCTTCTTTCTCCTTTATACAGGTTTAACTGTCAGTGAACGTGCCCTGCAGCAGCTTTCCGGGGTAAAAGAAGAACCGTCGGCGCTGAAGCTGGGACGTGACGAGACGGGCGTTTGGGAGTTCCGTTTTGCCGGCCGTTTTCTGCGTCTTGACTCCGGACAGTGGCAGGTATTAAAAATTAAGTAAAGCTTAAGCGCAAGAGCAGGCAAAAAGGACGGATAAAGTGGATTTGTTGCTTGTCTTCTCCCGCAATGCTATAATATTCAGCGAAGACGGTGGGAGGATGAATATGCAGCAAAAACATATCCGCAACTTTTGTATTATTGCTCATATAGATCATGGTAAATCAACACTGGCCGACAGATTACTGGAGGCCACCGGTGCCCTCTCAGAGCGGGAAATGGCCGACCAGGTGCTGGATCAGATGGATCTGGAGCGGGAGCGCGGGATTACCATTAAACTGCAGGCAGTGCGCCTCAAATACCGGGCTCATGACGGCCAGGATTATATTTTAAATTTAATTGATACACCGGGTCATGTTGACTTTACTTATGAAGTTTCGCGCAGTTTGGCAGCCTGTGAAGGCGCCTTGCTGGTGGTGGATGCCTCGCAGGGCATTGAAGCGCAAACTTTGGCCAATGTTTACCTGGCCCTGGAAAATGATCTGGAAATTATTCCGGTGATTAATAAAATTGACTTGCCGGGAGCAGATGTAGAAAAGGTTAAAAACGAGCTGGAAGAAATTATCGGGCTTCCCGGCGAGGAAGCTATTTTGACGTCTGCTAAAGAAGGTATTGGAATTGAAGAAGTTTTAGAGGCTGTAGTTAAGCGTATACCGCCCCCGCAGGGCAATGCAGGTGCACCACTGCAGGCTTTAATTTTCGATTCCCATTATGATCCTTACCGCGGCGCCATTGCTTATGTCAGAATTATGGCAGGACAGGTTCGCCAGCGGGAAAGAATTAAAATTATGTTCAGCGGAAAAATCTTTGAAGTCACAGAAATCGGTACTTTCCGTCCGGACATGACGGCGGCCGGTGTTTTATCCGCTGGGGAAGTAGGCTATATTATTGCCGGGATGAAAGACGTAAAAGATACACGGGTAGGGGATACAATTACTTCTGCCGAGAACCCGGCACCGGAGCCTTTGCCCGGCTATCGCCGCGCCAATCCCATGGTGTACTGCGGTTTTTATCCCGTGGATAATGCCGACTATGAAAGCTTAAAAGATGCTTTGGAAAAGCTGAATTTAAATGATGCCGCCTTAACTTATGAACCGGAAACTTCAGAAGCATTAGGTTTTGGTTTCCGCTGTGGATTTTTAGGGCTTTTGCATATGGAAATTATCCAGGAACGGCTGGAGCGGGAGTATGAGTTGGCTTTAATAACCACGGCTCCCAACGTAGTTTACCAAGTAAATTTAACCCGGGGTGGTACGATCCAGATTGAAAATCCGGCCACCATGCCGAAACCTACGGAAATCGCTTCCATTGAGGAGCCCTTTGTGACGGCTAAAGTGATTGTGCCTCATGATTATGTGGGACCGGTGATGGAACTCTGCCAGGAAAAACGCGGGGTTTTTGTGAATATGGAATATCTTGATCCGACCCGTGCCGCTTTAACGTATGAAATACCTTTAAGTGAAATTATTTTTGATTTCTTTGACCTCTTAAAATCGCGTACCCGGGGCTTTGCCTCCTTTGATTATGAGTTTTTGGGTTACCGGGAATCAGAACTGGTAAAGGTAGATATTTTAATCAACCAGGAAGTAGTTGATGCGTTGTCGTTTATTGCCCATGTTGACCGTGCTTACCCGCGCGGGCGGCAGCTGTGCAGCAAGCTGAGGAAATTGATCCCGCGGCAGATGTTTGATGTGCCCATTCAGGCAGCCATTGGCCAGAAAGTAATTGCCAGGGAGACGGTTAAAGCACTGCGCAAAAATGTTTTGGAAAAATGTTATGGTGGGGATATCACGCGTAAGCGTAAACTTTTAGAGAGACAAAAGGCCGGGAAAAAACGTATGAAGCAGATCGGCAATGTGGAAATACCCCAGGAAGCTTTCATGGCCGTTTTAAGTATTGATTAAAATGAAAACCTCTGTTTATCTTCATATTCCTTTTTGTGAGGCTAAATGTACCTACTGTGACTTTTTATCATTTCCTTCCCCGCCGGATGCTCCCTTTGTGCAAAACTATCTGCAGGCCCTGATTAAAGAAATAAAAATTTACGGACAGCAGCTACAACAGGCAGGTATTAAAGTGGGCACCCTCTATCTTGGCGGCGGGACGCCAACAGTTTTAACGCCGCAACAACTGGAAATGTTACTGTCTGCCTGCCGCCTGTACCTGCCCTTGGATAATCCGGAGTGGACGGTAGAGGCCAACCCCGGAACAGTGACGCCGGAAAAAATAAGTATCCTGGTCCAAAACGGTGTAAACCGCATTAGTTTGGGCGTACAGGATCTTTGTGATGAGAGGCTCGCTTTGCTTGGACGTTTGCATACAGCAGGTCAGGCGGAGCAAGCCTTTCTGAGTTGCAAAGATAATTTCCCTGTAGTCTCTGTTGATTTGATGGTGGGACTGCCGGGGCAAACTAAAGAAGACTTATTGTCCACCCTGGCGCAGATTTGCCGGTGGGGTCCGCAGCATCTTTCACTTTATGGGCTGATGCTGGAAGCTGAAACACCATTGCATGAAGCTGTAGAAGCCGGCACAGTTAGCTTGCCCGGTGAAGATGAAAATTTAGCCATGTTTTGGGCTAGCCGCCGTTTTTTAAGTGCCTGTGGTTACGAAGCTTATGAAATTGCCAATTTTGCGCAAAGAGGTTATTCCTGCCGGCATAATTTAACTTATTGGCGCAACCTGCCTTATGTGGGACTTGGTTTGGGGGCACATTCTTTTTGGCAGCACAAACGCCTGGTCAATGCCAAGGATCCGGAAACTTACCTGGCTTGCTTAAAGCAGGACCGGCTCCCTGTAGCAGAGGTGCAGCCGGTTTCCCGGGAGCAGGAAATGGAGGACACAATGATTTTAGGCTTGCGCTTGCGCGAAGGTGTCAGCTTTGCCAGTTTTGCTTCCCGCTTTGGCATAGATCTGCGCCATGTTTTTGCCGCGCAAATTGAGCACCTACTACAACTGGGACTAATTGAGTGCAACCACCGGGTTATACGCCTGACTGACGCCGGTTTGCCGGTGGCCAATTATGTTTTTGCCGAGTTTTTAACTGTGTAAATCTCCTCTAAATCTTGACAAAAACGAGCGAGAATGGTATTTTTTTATTAGCTTTAGCACTCACCTGCCGAGAGTGCTAAAAGGAGGAAAGAATAATGGCAGGTTTAAATGAGAGAAAACAAAAAATTCTCCACGCCGTAGTTACTGATTATATTCAAACGGCTGAACCGGTCGGCTCACGTACCATTTCGCGCCATTACCAAATTGATCTCTCTGCAGCAACTATTCGTAATGAAATGGCTGATCTGGAGGAATTGGGCTATTTAACGCAACCGCATACTTCTGCCGGGCGGATTCCTTCTCAACAAGGTTACCGTTTTTATGTGGATGCGCTGATGGATGCCACCGGCTTGGCGAGAGAGGAAGAAGAGTACCTGACACGGTTTTTTATGCAGCTGGAAAAAATGCGGGAGATAGATCAGATTGTGCAGCAGACAGCCAGGGCTTTGTCTGTGATTACACGCTATACTTCACTGGTACTGGCACCGCAGATTAAACAAAGTGCCTTTAAACAGATGCGTTTAGTACCTATGGAAAACGGCAAAGCTCTTGTAGTTTTAATTACAGATACCGGATATATTAGAAATAAAGTAATTGAAATGCCAAAAGCATTAAACCAAAAAGAAATAGATTTCATTGTAGCATATTTAAATAAAGAACTCTCGGGACAGACCATTGCCACGCTTACGGCAGCGCGCTTGCGCAAACTGCGCAGTGATCTTTATCTGCATACCGATATTTTAAACTCCATGCTGACTATGTTGGAGCAATGTGCACAAAATCCTGAAAATCGCGTCTTTTTAGGGGGAACGTCTAATATCCTGAACCAGCCGGAGTTTAAAGACGTGGAAAAACTAAAGCACTTATTAACACTTTTTGAAGAAGGTGAGCGGCTTACGCTACTGTTAGAGACTTCCATGGACGGCTTATCCATCCGCATTGGGACGGAAAATGTCCTGGCGGAAATGAAAGACTGTAGTTTGATTACGGCAAGTTATAGCCTCCATGGCCGCCCCTTAGGGACAATTGGTGTTCTTGGTCCAACCAGGATGGAATATGCACGGGTAATAACCATTATTGAAGAAATTTCGCAGCGCTTGAATAAGTTAATTGCAACGTTGTAAACGTAATTAAAGAGGTGAAAAATTTAATGGGCGAAGAGAATAAAGAGAAAACGGCTCATACTGCAGCCGAAGAGTATGCTTCTGAACAGATAGAAGGGGAAGGGCAAGCAGGACAAACGGAGCCGGCAGCAGCCGATGCAGCGGAACCGGATGAGATAATAACGGAAAGTATTACTGAAGTCAATGTGGAGGATTATCTGGAGAAAATCAGCAAGCTGGAAGAGGAAAATGAGCAGTTAGTATCACGCCTGCACCGCCTGCAGGCCGATTTTGATAATTACAGGAAACGAACTGCCAATGAGAAGAAAGAATGGTTTACACAGGCTGTTTGTGACCTTGTCAGTGAACTGCTTCCTGTGCTTGACAATATGGAGCGGGCCATAGAGGCTAAAGGCAGTGCGGAAGCACTGGCAGAAGGCGTGCAGATGGTATACAGGCAGTTTCTGTCCGTGCTGGAAAAACAGGGAGTGGAAGTTATTGAAGCTTGCGGTAACGAGTTTGATCCGCTTTATCACCATGCTGTGATGCAGGTGGAATGTGATGAACCGGAAAATACAGTGGTGGAAGAGCTGCAAAAAGGGTATAAATTAAAAGAACGCGTTATCAGACCCAGTATGGTTAAAGTTGCAAAATAACCGCTAAAGGAGGTAAATAAATTATGGGAAAAGTTATAGGGATAGATCTTGGCACAACTAACTCTGTAGTGGCTGCACTGGAAGGCGGGCAGCCGGAAATTATCGCCAACGCAGAAGGTGAAAGGATTACTCCCTCTGTGGTGGCTTTTAAAAAGGACGGAGAACGTTTAGTCGGTCAGGTGGCAAAACGCCAGGCTATTACAAATCCTGATCGTACTTTTATGTCCATGAAACGTCATATGGGTTCAGATTATAAGGTGGAAGTTGACGGCAAAAGCTTCACTCCCCAGGAAATCTCGGCCATGATTTTGCAGAAACTGAAACAGGATGCAGAAGCTTATCTGGGAGAAACAGTAGAACAAGCTGTGATTACCGTACCGGCTTATTTTACTGATGCCCAGCGCCAGGCAACAAAGGATGCCGGAAAAATTGCCGGTTTGGAAGTTCTGCGCATTATTAACGAACCTACAGCCGCTGCTTTGGCATATGGTATGGATAAGGAAGACGACCAGATTATTCTGGTTTTTGATTTGGGCGGCGGTACTTTTGATGTTTCCATTTTGGAATTAGGTGACGGTGTTTTTGAAGTGAAAGCCACCAGCGGTAACAACCATTTAGGTGGTGACGATTTTGACGAGCGCATTATAAAATATTTGGCAGAGGAATTCAAAAAAGCAGAAGGCGTAGATCTGCTTGCTGACCGCATGGCGCTGCAGCGCTTGAAGGAAGCAGCGGAAAAAGCGAAAATTGAACTGTCCAGTGTGACCACAACTAATATTAACCTGCCTTTTATTACTGCCACTTCTGAAGGACCAAAGCATTTGGATATGACTTTAACCCGTGCTAAATTTAACGAGTTAACGGCAGATTTAGTTGAGGCTACTATGGTACCGACACGAAATGCTCTGGCCGATGCCGGCTTAAAGCCCGGTGATGTGGACCGTGTCATTTTAGTGGGCGGTTCCACCAGAATTCCTGCCGTGCAGGAAGCCATTAAGGAATTAACCGGTCAGGAACCGCATAAAGGCGTTAATCCGGATGAAGTGGTGGCATTGGGTGCCGCTATTCAGGCAGGGGTGCTGGCCGGTGAAGTAAAAGACGTTTTACTTTTGGACGTTACCCCGCTCTCTTTGGGAATCGAGACCTTGGGCGGAGTTTTCACCCGCATTATTGAACGTAACACCACCATTCCCACCGAGAAAAAACAAATTTTCTCCACGGCAGCCGATAATCAGACCCAGGTGGAAATTCATGTGCTGCAGGGTGAGCGTCCCATGGCAGCTGACAACAAGACACTAGGTCGTTTTATCCTGGACGGTATTCCGCCGGCACCGCGCGGTGTGCCTCAGATTGAAGTTACTTTTGAAATTGATCGCAACGGAATTGTCAGCGTTAAAGCTAAAGACCTGGGCACACAAAAAGAACAAAAAATCACCATTACCGGCTCATCCGGCTTAAGTGACGAAGAGATTGAGAGAATGGTTGAAGATGCAGAAAAATTTGCCCAGGAAGATGAAAAAAGAAAAGCGTTGGCAGATGCACGTAATGAAGCCGATAATCTGGCTTACAGCACGGAAAAAATGCTTAAAGACCTGGGTGACAAAGTTGAAGCGGCGAAAAAATCTGAAATTGAAGCTGCCATTGCTAAAGTGCGTGAAACTGCACAAAAAGATGATCTGGAAGCCATTAAAGCTGCCATTGAAGAATTAACTAAATACCTGCATGAAATGTCACAACAACTGTACCAGCAGCAGGCTCAGCCGGGAACAGCCGGTGAAAGTTCACAAACTAGTGAAGAAACTGTAGATGCAGATTATAAAGTGGTAGACGATGAGAAAGATAATAAGTAGATAGGGAACGTGAGAGTGCATGGCCAAACGAGATTATTATGAAGTTCTGGGCGTGTCCAGGGACGCGTCGCCGGAGGAAATTAAAAAAGCTTTTCGCAAACTGGCCCGTAAGTACCATCCGGATGTGAACCAGGATGATAAGGATGCGGAAAAAAAGTTTAAAGAAATTAAGGAAGCATTTGACGTTTTAAGTGATCCTGCCCGGCGCCAGCAGTATGACCAGTTTGGCCATGCTGCTGAAGAAGGTTTCGGCGGCTTTGGCGGTTTCGACCAGGGCTTTGGGCAAGGCGGGTTCACCGGTTTTGGTTTTGAGGATATTTTTGAAGAGTTTTTCGGCGGCACTGCCCGTGCCCGCCGGTCGGGCGGTCCGCAGCGTGGGAGTGATTTACGGTATGATTTGGAGATAACTTTGGAAGATGCAGCTTTTGGTTTGCAGACAACCATCACTATCCCGCGGACGGAAAACTGCGATGACTGTGGCGGCAGCGGTGCCAAACCGGGAACTCAACCGGAAACCTGCACCTACTGCCATGGTACCGGTCAGCAGCAGGTGGTACGTAATACTGCTTTCGGCCGTTTTGTCAGTGTCAAGACTTGTGAAGCCTGCGGCGGATCAGGATCCTTTATTAAAGAACCCTGTCCTCAATGCCAGGGTTCAGGCCGTGTGCAACGCCGTCGCAAAATTGAGGTTAAAGTACCCGCCGGCGTTGATACAGGATCACGCCTGCGCATGAGCGGCGAGGGTGAAGCCGGATTGCATGGCGGCCCGCCGGGAGATTTATATATTGTCATCCATGTGCGCCAGCACAAACTCTTTGTGCGTGAAGGCGATGACGTGGTGATGGAGCAGCCTATTTCTTTTGTCCAAGCTGCCCTGGGCACGGAATTGGAAGTACCTACCCTGGACGGTAAAGCACGCATTAAGATACCTGAAGGGACACAAACCGGAACGGTCTTCCGCCTGCGGGGTAAAGGTATCCCCCGCCTGCGCGGTTTTGGTTCCGGCGATCAGCGTGTCAGGGTTGTGGTGGAAGTGCCGAAAAAATTGTCAGCAAAACAAAAAGAAATCTTGCGTGAATTTGCCAAAGTTTCCGGTGAAACAGTGGAAACGGGCGAAAAGCGCTTCTTTGATAAAATGAAAGACGCATTTAGCGGTAAGTAAGGGGCGAGGACTTTGCAATGGCTGGAAGTAACTATCCGCACGGAACAGATTAGTGTTGAGGCTGTTGCCAATAAACTGGTGGAACTGGGAGCGGGCGGTGTTGCCATACAGGAACATGGTGATTTTGAACTTGCCCGCCGGGAGGGTTTGGGTGATTTGTTTCCCGAACATAAGGACATGGGAGCCAATACTGCAGAGATACGGGGGTATTTCCCCGTTTCTTTTTTAGGTTCACCCAGGGAAGAGGAGTTGCGCGCTTTTTTACGGCAGTTGCCTGCATTCGGTTTGGCTGCCGGAGAGCTTTTTCATTGTGTGGTTGATGAAGATGAATGGGAGAATGCCTGGAAAGATTACTGGCACCCTGTACCGGTAGGTGAGCGGCTTTTGATTGTTCCCGCCTGGTATGAAGAGGTTGCTGCAGAAAACAGGCTCAAACTACTGATAGATCCCGGTGCGGCCTTTGGTACGGGAACACACGAAACCACCCAATTATGCCTGGAACTGTTGGAAAAATATCTTCACGGTGGTGAAACCGTGCTGGATTTAGGCTGCGGCTCGGGGATTCTTGCTTTGGCGGCCAAGCTTTTAGGGGCCGGCCGGGTTTTAGGTGTTGATCATGATGAACTGGCGGTACGGGCAAGTAAGGAAAATGCCTGCTTAAACGGCTTGACTGTGGAATTTTTGCAGGCCAACCTGTTTCAGGAAGAAATTTGGCATAAACTTGGCCGTGCAGACATTATTTTAGGCAATTTAACTGCCGATATCCTTCTGGCGCTGCAGCCGCACTTGCCTGGGGTTTTGCATGCCAAAACTAAACTGATCTTATCCGGCATTATTTCGGAGCGGCAAGAAGAAGTTTTGGCTGCCTTTTTGACCGCCGGTTATAAAGAGGTGGAAAAAGTTATTGCCGGCCGGTGGGCGGCATTATGCCTGGAGGCAGGAAAATGAACAGGTTTTTTTACCGACAAAAACAGCGGGAAGGGCAGACGGTGGTACTATGTGGTGATGATGCGCACCATGCCATACGCGTCCTGCGCCTGAAAACCGGAGAGCTTGTGGCATTATGTGATGAAAAGGGTGCCTGCCACCAAGCCAGAATAGATAAAATTGTAACGGACAGGGTAGTATGTACATTACAGGAAGCTTTACCTTGTACGGAAGCCCGCACCAAAATTGATTTGGCCTTTGGACTTTTAAAAGGGGAAAAAACGGAGTTTGTGTTGCAAAAAGCTACGGAATTGGGTGTCCACGGTTTTTTGCCCTTTGAAAGTGAACGTACAGTAGTAAAGCTTGCCCGCAAAGAGGAAGCACGCTTAAAAAGATGGCAAAAAATTATCCGTTCTGCCGCGGCACAGGCACACCGGTCACTTATTCCCGGCATTTCTGCGCCGCAAAAATTTACTGAATTACTTTCTGTTTTTCCGCATTATGATCTGGTGCTACTTTTTTGGGAGGAAGAAAAGGGGATTTCTTTGGCTACTATCATGCAAAAAGGAGAAAAGCCGGCAAGCATCCTGCTTATTACCGGACCGGAGGGCGGATTAAGTGCAACGGAAGCGGCAGCAGCCAGGGTGGCAGGGGCAAAGGTAGTAACGCTAGGGCCGCGGATTCTGCGGGCCGAGACGGCGGCTATAACTACGGTGGCTTTATCTTTATATCAAGTGGGTGATTTGGGAGGACTGTAAATGGCAACAGCAGCATTTTACACATTGGGCTGTAAAGTAAATCAGACGGAAACGGCAGCCTTGCAGGAGCTTTTGCAGCGCAGCGGCTACCGGCAGGTTAGTTTTGACGAGCATGCCGATGTTTATATTATTAATACCTGCACGGTCACGCATTTAAGTGATAGGAAATCACGCCAGATGATCCGCCGTGCCCGCCGCAAAAATCCTGAGGCGGTGATTGTGGTTACCGGCTGTTACGCCCAGGTTTCAGCGGAGGATGTGTTTAATTTGCCGGAAGTAGATTTAGTAATTGGGACACATGCCCGGGAGAAACTGCCGGAGCTGATTGAGCAGGCTAAAGAGGAGCGTATTAATTATGTACTTCCCCTGGCAGAAAAACACGGATTTGAAGACTTGGAGGCGGCACAAAGTCAAGGACGCACCAGGGCTTTTTTAAAAGTGCAGGAAGGCTGCCGCCAGTTTTGCACCTATTGTATTGTGCCCTACGCCCGGGGACCCATTTTCAGCCGCCCGCCGGCCGAAGCTGTACAGGCGGCACAAGAACTGGCCCGGCAAGGATTTCGCGAACTTGTTCTCACCGGGGTACACTTGGGCAGTTATGGCGATGAT
This sequence comes from Bacillota bacterium, assembly GCA_012523945.1. GTDB lineage: Bacteria > Bacillota > Dethiobacteria > Dethiobacterales > Dethiobacteraceae > JAAYSO01. The sequence goes on along the minus strand of JAAYSO010000034.1, from coordinate 19,407 downwards.
TTGGACGGTGAGATCAATATCTGCCATTTACTGCGGGAACTGGTACAGGTTGAAGGCCTGGAAAGAATTCGTATTTCCTCCCTGGAGCCTACTGAAGTTACTGCTGAATTGGTAGAGCTTATGCTACAGGAGAAAAAGATTTGCCATCATTTGCACCTGCCTTTACAAAGTGGAGACGATGAGATTTTACGCCGCATGAACCGCCGCTATACGGCTCGGGAATTTTTACGCCTGGTTTCCTGGCTGCGTTCCCGGCTGCCTGACTTGGCTTTAACCACTGATGTGATGGTGGGTTTTCCCACCGAGACAGAGGAGCAATTTGCCAATACGGTGAAAGTGGTCCGTGCAGCCGCCTTTAGCCGGCTGCATGTGTTTAAATATTCACCCCGACAGGGCACACCGGCGGCAAAATTTTCCGGACAGGTTCCGGCACCGGTAAAAAATAAGCGCAGTCAGGAGTTAACCGCTATAGGCCAGGAACTGGCGGCTGCCTACCATAAACGTTTTGAAGGTAAAATGGTTGATGTTTTATTTGAAGAAGCCCATGCAGGCAAAATTTCCGGTTTTACAGAGCAGTATGTGCGTGTTTTTGTCGCCGGTACTGAACGGTACTTGGGTGCAATTTTGCCTGTTTTAATTACAGCCTCCACTGCCGACGGTGTGGAAGGCGAAATAAAAAAATAATTCCACCTTGTGCCGGAAGTAAAAGTTTCCGGCACAAGGTGGAGGAGGTAAAAAGTCCGCCTATTCTGTATATTCTGCAAATTTCAGTGATAAGTATAAGCCAGGCTTATTTTTTTCTTAAAGCTTTAGGCAGCTCGGGCTGGTACAAAGTACCCCAGCAGGCTGAAGCAGCACCGCTGAAAGCGACAAATGCCAGCAGGGCGGCAATTAAGGCTAACAATTTTCTTTTCATTCCCAATGCCTCCTTTTTGTGTTCATTATTGTAAATAATTCCATACAGACTTGGAAAATCCTTCTATTCCTATTTATTTTTTTACAAAAAAGCGGTCAAGATAGGCGGTGAAGCTGTAGCCGGGCGGGGTTAACAAAAATGACTGCCATAAAAGGCCCAGATTTCCGGCAAAATAATAGTAAGCAAACTGCTGACTACGCCAAAAAAGGAAAATTCCTGCGAGTCCCCAGGCCAATATGAGGCAAAAGGAAAGGGCCCGCAGTTTTTTTATTTGTTGAGGGTCTGTAATTGGTTTTTGCGGAACGTCTGCAGGGACCCATATATAAGCGATGATGAAAGTAATGGCCAGAGACAGAATAGCAAAAATTAAATTGCCGGCAAGTTTGGGACCAAAGACAGAGGTGAAAGAGGCAAGCAATAAAATTGCGGCGGTGCCGGTAATTAAACAGCCTAATGGAGTACCGATATGAGCCCCGCCGCTCACCTTACGGTACAGCATGACCATAAACATGATGGCAATAGTTTCTTGCCAGAGACCAAACAGGGCGCCTAAAACCAGGGCTGTGAAAATACTCAGCCATGAATAAAGCAGGGAAAAAAGTCCATACTCGATGATTTCACTTTTTTCTTCACTCAACTGCAATTCACGAGTCAGATAATTAACAAACTTTTTCATTATTACCAACCCTAATTAATTAACATGTTTTTAGTATTTTTTTTGTGAAAGCCGCGAATGTAGTAAGTGCAGCAAAAAACAAGCAGGAGAAGAATCTGATTCGGCAAAGATGCGGCTACCCGCAACCAGGTATCGGCTAAAATTTCTTCAATCGTTACGGAAAAAATGCGCATAAATAAGGGAAGAGTCAGGGATTCACCCAAGATGATAAAGGCATAGGCAATGATACTGGCGGCGCAGGCAGCTTTTAACGGTAAATTATAAAAGTGCAAAATTATAAAAACTACAAGCACAAGTAAGCCAATGCTATGAAGACCGTACAACAGAAGACGCCGGGCTATAAAAGCCCCTACCATGTAAATTAAACCGATCAATACTGCTGTTTTAAGGCGAGGTTTTTGGCCAAGAAGCACCAGCCCTAGAGACGGGGCTAAAATTCCTTCGGGAAAGGCGAGCAGAGCCAGCGTAATGACAGGCATAGTTTCCATGGTACACTCCTTTCGTAAATTAATTTGGGGGGAAGATAGGCAGAATATCCTGTTGCTCTACAGGCAGGACAACTGTAAATGTGGTACCTTGTTGTGAACTTGTAACATCAATCAGACCACCGTGTGCCAGGATTATAGCTTGTGTCATCCAAAGCCCCAGCCCGGTTCCATGGTCTTTTGTGGTGAAAAAAGGTGTGAAAATGCGCTCCAAACTTTCTTGCGGGATACCGTGACCGGTGTCATGGATGTGAATAATGATTTGGTCTTCTTCTGTACTGTAGCCGGTTTCAACAGTAATTTTTCCCCCATCAGGCATGGCCTGCATGGCATTGGTAAAAAGGTTCATAAATACCTGTATCATCTGACCCGGGTCTGCATTTATGAACGGAAGTTCTTTGCTTTGGAGAAGAATTTCTATGTTCCGGACCTGCGATTCGGCAGACATTAAAGAGATTGTAGTTTTAATAATTTCAGTAAGCTGGATCGGCTTTTTTGACGGCTGGTGCGGGCGACTGAAATTTAAAAATTCGCTAATAATCTGATTGGCCCGTTTAAGTTCAGACAGAATTAAAGCATATGTTGCGCTTTCATTTTGCTCATGTTTATGTTTGGCGGCTTGCAGTTGGATATAGCCTTGGACTACCGTAAGCGGGTTTCTGATTTCGTGGGCAATGCCGGCGGCAATTTCCCCGGCCAGAACCAGTTTTTCCATCTGCCGTGTTTGTTCGTTCAGACGTTTATTTTCTTCCAACTGTGATTTCAGTCTTTCAATAATAACGCGGAACCAGTCCACAGCGATGGCAACTAAATAATAAAAAGCGACAAAGGGGAGGATTTCCATATCAGACGCGGTGATAAAGCCATGTTGCAGAAAATTTGCTCCTATGACTTTAATTGCCGGTATGCTGCAGATGGTTGCCAGCAAAAATCCCGGCCAAAAGCCACAAAAAAAGGTGCCGTAAAAAATGATGAGATAAAAGATATAAAGAATAAGGCGGGCTTCGGCTGTAGAAAAGTGATTAAGAAAAATCAGATAAATGAAAATAAAAGAAAAAATTAATGTTGCCAGGAAAACTGAAATTTTCACCAGGGGAGAAAAAGAGCGTTCCGCAAAAAAATGTTTCATAAGAAAATCTGTGAGGTTATTCATATCTTTCACCTATTTTTATCTTAGCTGCTTAATTATTTCAACAGTTTAAAGCGTTATCCCTTGTGGGCGTGTCCAAGATTTTCAAAAACAAAGACATATTTTTGGTACTTGCCGAATAGGATTGAATTGGAAAAGACAGGCGGAAGAGAGGTGGAAAAGGATGGCCAAGAATAAAATGTTTGTGGTGGAAGCGCGTCGGCTTTTGCCGCTGCTATTCCTCCTGGTGCTCCTGGTGTCGCTGTCGGTATATGATTCCTTCCGGGCCAGCCCTACTGTAGCGCCGGAAGAAGCTGCCAAAACTAGTGAGGTGAGCTTCACTACCGCTGATAAAGGCGAAAGGAAGGATACTCCTACTTTCCGCCTGGCAGTAGACGGTGAAAGCTGGGCTCAAATTGCAGAAGACTGGTCGGTAAACCTGCCCAATTATCCTTTCCAGCCGCAGCATGAAGTGGCATTGTTTGCTTTACACGCTGAAGTCCAGGATGTAAAGCTGCAAAATGTGGATGAGGGGCAACTCACTGTGCAAGTGCGTGTCAACCCTAAACGGGATCACTACCAGGTGATAACTTTACCGGCGGCACAAGTTATGCTGGAGGAAGGAATAGTAACTTGGAATTTTGTTGATAAAAAAGGAAATGCATTAGACCAAATTATTATAGAAAACACACAAGCAACCATAGCGGATGAAATTCCGCAAAAATAAAAACAATGAAGGCATGCCTTGACAGGTATGCCTTTTCTCAATTTATAAGCTTTTGACCGTGGAAAATCTCAGCCAGCAGTTTATCCTGCAGTGCAGCTGAATGGCTGTAGTCCATGGCGTCAAGATAGTATTTTTCCAGTTGCCCATGCTTGCGTTTTGCACCGCCCAGCATTTCCACTGCTTTCCCCAAAAGGTACCACAGGCGTTCTGTATTTTCTTCTCGCTCCGCAGCATAATGCCTTAAGAGCGAAGCTTTAGCATAACGGCTTAAGGCGATGGTGGTCTGCTCTTCGATGCGGTGGGTCGGCTCCAGGGCAAAAGTATGTGGGTAAGTTACTTTGACAAAAGCAGTTTTTAGGACGGGAATAATGATGGCATCAATGCGCCGGGGATCCAAGGGACAGCAAAAAACTTCCAGGCTATGGCCTGTCAATTTAATTGTTTGCCGTATTCTTTCCAGCAGGAATGATTTCCCGGAGCCGTGTTCTCCCGTCAGCAAATAAAAACGCTTTGCCTTTTGCAAAATTGAGGGATAATGATTAATAAATCCGGCCGGGGTAACGGCGCCGGCAAAAAGGCGGCGTTCACAGGGTTTTGCCTGCGGGGGCGGCAGGGCGGCAGTTAACTCAGATAAAAGCTTCTGTGTCATGCGGTTTACAGCCTGGTAATCCATAGCCTGCCCTGTGAGCCAGCGCAATTTTTCCAGCACAGTTCCCGCTTCTTTTAAGTACTGGTAAGCTTGCGTAAACCAATTTTTTTTCTGGAGAGAAAGTTGCTGGATTGTGTCTTTATGTGCCCTTAATTTAACAACATCCAGGCATTGGCCCAAATTGAAAATTTCATCATAAGCACCCGGTACTTGCGGGTCTATTATATGGGGCGCCGTTCCGTCCACAATGGCAAACCCCAGGTCGGGTATGGATAAACCGTCCAGGGAGTCCGGATCACTGGAACAGTAAAACAGTTCCACGTCAAAACCTGCGTCCTGGGCTTGGCGGCTGATTTTTTGCATAATGGTGGACTTGCCGGTTCCGGGACCTCCTTTTATAATGACAAAGCGTTTAGTTTTTTCTGTGGTTATGTAAGAAAAAAGTGAATAAAAACCGTACAGGGTATTACTGCCGGCAAAATAACACGTAGTTGTACTTTTCGGCATCATTAATCTCCTTTCGTTCATCTTACTTTATAGTATGAAGGGTAAAAGCCATTGTGCTTGTCTGAAAAAAGAGGAAAGGCAGCAAGGGAAGTGTTTGCCTGATTGTGATGTAAGTGGTATAATACTGAGGGGAAGTGAGGGAATTTAGATGGAAAATTGTATTTTTTGTAAAATTATTCGGCAGGAAGCTCCGGCCGATGTAGTTTATGAAACTGAAGAGCTTTTAGCGTTTAAAGATATATCGCCTAAAGCGCCTGTACATGTTTTAGTGGTTCCGAAAAAGCATCTGACTTCATTGGATGATTTATCCGCAGAAGATCTGCAGCTTGCCGGAAAACTCCTCCTCGGTATTAAGGAAGTTGCTGCCCGCTTGGGCGTGTCCGGCGGTTATAAAGTATTGACAAACTGTGGTAGGGCTGCCGGACAAGTAGTCGACCACCTGCATTTTCATCTTTTAGCCGGTAAGCAATTTGATTTCTAGGGCGTACCGGTTTGGTTGTCCCAGCAGTCTTTGGTTGACAGAGTATGCGCAACGCGGTATAATGCTAAAAGCTTTTGTACAGTGACAATTTTTCTTTTTTCCCGCAGATGCAGGTTGGTAGTGAGGGGAGGGAAAGCAGTTGACGCAAATTAAAGTAGGCAAAAATGAAACACTTGACAGCGCAATCCGTCGCTTTAAAAGACAGTGTGCCAGGACCGGCATTTTGGCTGAAGTACGCAAGCGTGAGCATTATGAGAAACCCAGTGTAAGACGTAAGAAGAAATCTGAGGCCGCCCGGAAAAATCGGAGGCGGTTTGGTTAAAACTTTGCATAACAGCAGGCATTTCTGTGCGCCTGCTGTTTTATTTCTCTTTTAACTATTATATAATGAAAATAAGTTCTTTTATTGTCTCAATATGGTAAATTTAGCTATTTCATTACTATAGAGGGGAGGAAAGACCGTGGCGAAAAAGGTTTTGGTGCTGCTTTTAAGTCTGGCTTGTGTGCTTGTTCCGTTGTTTGCGCTGCCGGCAGCTGCAGAAAGCAAACCGCTTGTTTATATTGTGCCTGTCAGAGGTGAGATCGAAACGGGACTTTATAATTTTTTAAAACGCAGTTTTGCGGAAGCAGAGGAAAATCAGGCAGACGCTATTATTTTGGAAATTAACACAAACGGTGGTTTTGTTAACGCGGCTGAAAAAATCAGCACACTGATTCAAAATTCCCCTATTCCGGTTTATGCTTACGTGCGCCGCAGCGCCATTTCCGCCGGAGCTTTTATTGCGCTTTCCTGTCGCGCTTTGTATATGGCACCGGGCAGTGCTATCGGTGCTGCAGAAGTGATTGATTTGACCGGACAGGAGGTTAGTGAGAAAACTGTTTCCAGTTGGGAAGGCAAAATGAGATCAGTGGCAGAGCAGCAAGGCAAAGATCCGGAAATTGCCGCTGCTATGGTGCGCGCATCTATTAACATCCCCGACTTGAGTAAAGCCGGTGAATTACTGACTCTGACCACGGCAGAAGCTGAACAAATTGGCTTTACAGACGGTGTTTTTGCTTCCTATGAAGAGCTTTTGCCCGCCCTCGGTTTAGCCGGGGCACAGGAGATTGTAGCGCAGGAAGCGTGGGCGGAACGTCTCGCCCGCTTTGTTACCAGGCCGTATATTGCCGTTTTGCTGGTGACAATCGGTTTGGCCGCGCTCGTAATAGAAGTATTAACTGCAGGTTTTGGCGTGGCAGGAGTTATTAGTATATTAGCTTTTGCCTTCTTTTTCGGCGGACATATTGCAGCCGGTTTTGCCGGTAAAGAAGTACTTTTCTTGTTTGTGATCGGTATTGTCCTCCTGTTGATTGAGGCTATTATTCCCAGTTTCGGTATCATTGGTATCGGCGGCATCGTGGCTGTTGTTGCTTCCATTGTCCTTTCGGCTGCCACCACGGGGCAGGGACTGCGGATTCTGCTTTCGTCCATTATTTTAACGGTGCTGATTGTTGTTATAGCTTATCGTTTTTTAAGAAAATCGCCACTATGGTCACAAATTGTGCTGCAGTATGCCGAAACCAAGGAGCGCGGTTATGTGGGAGTAAGTGACTACTCTCATTTGGTAGGAAAAGTCGGCTCAACTTTAACGGCCTTAAGGCCGGCCGGAGTAGCCGAGTTTGACGGTGAGCGTTTTGATGTAGTCAGTGAAGGTGCCTTTATAAAAAAAGCTGAAAAAGTTAAAGTTATTAAGGTGGAGGGTTCCCGCATTGTGGTGCGCCTCCATGAAAATTAATAATTGGGCAAAAATCAAGGAGGGAAAATATGTATATTGAGCTGTTAATTTTAATTGGTCTCATTGTTATTGCCTTAGCGTTACTGTTTAGTTTTGTACCGCTGGGGCTTTGGATTTCGTCTCTGGCGGCTGGTGTACGTATCAGTATTTTCTTACTGGTTGCTATGCGCCTCAGACGTGTTCCCCCGGCAAAAATTATTAATCCCATGATCCGGGCCACAAAGGCCGGTTTAGACCTGAAAATTGACCAGCTGGAAAGTCACTACCTGGCCGGCGGTAATGTGGACAGGGTAACAAATGCTTTAATTGCGGCACAGCGGGCCGGAATTGAACTGGGTTTTGAACGGGCGGCGGCCATTGACCTGGCTGGACGTGATGTTTTGCAGGCTGTGCAGGTCAGTGTAAATCCGCAGGTAATAGAAACACCTATTGTTTCTGCCGTGGCGAAAAACGGTATTGAAGTTAAAGCCAAAGCGCGTGTAACAGTGCGTGCCAATATTGAACGCCTGGTGGGCGGCGCCGGTGAAGAAACCATTATCGCCCGGGTGGGTGAAGGTATTGTCACCACCATCGGTTCCTCCGACAGCCATGAAGACGTTTTAGAAAATCCTGACCGGATTTCCTCCACTGTGTTGAGCAAGGGCCTGGATGCAGGTACGGCTTTTGAAATTCTCTCCATTGATATTGCTGATGTTGATGTAGGTAAAAACATCGGTGCTCAACTGCAGACAGACCAGGCTGAAGCTGATAAGCGCATTGCCCAGGCCAAAGCTGAAGAAAGAAGAGCCATGGCGGTAGCCCGTGAGCAGGAAATGCGTGCTGCCGTGCAGGAAATGCGCGCCAAAGTGGTGGAGGCGGAAGCAGAAGTACCCCGTGCTTTTGCGGCGGCGTTGCGCGAAGGCAAGATTGGTGTTATGGATTATTTCCAACTGCAAAATATTCAAGCCGACACCAGTATGCGGGATGCCATCGCCAAGCTAGGCGTAGAAAAAACTGATGATGAAAATAAATAAGGTGCAAGGCTATTAGGCGCCCGAGGTGGTGATGCTATTGGAAGGATTAACTATCCTGATCCTCTTTATTGTATTTTCAATCATACGGACTGTGGTAGAAAGTGAGAAAAAAGCGGCAGAAAAAAGGAGAAGGCAGGCTGCAGCCAAGCCACGAAAAGTAAGAGAAGAAATATTGCCGTTGGAAGTTGACTGGGAGAAAGTCTATGCCGAAGCAGAAAAGCAGCACACAAAAGAGTCTCAGGCAAAAGAAAGCAGAACAGTCGTTACTCCCAGTGTGAGACCGTCACAGCTGCCGGTTAAACTTGAGCAAAAGCCCAAGCCGAAGAAAGCGTCTGTTGCATTTCATCAAAACGATTTGGTGCGCGGGGTGATTATGGCGGAAATTTTGGGTCCTCCCCGTGCCCGGAAACAGTTTGGGCGTTAATTAAATAAACTTTGAGCCGAACCCTCAAACTTAGGGTTCGGTTCTTCTTTTGCATAACAAAAAGTTTGCCTGCATATCAATGAAAGAGGATGGAGGGGAAGGCATGGGCGAGAAAAAAAGCTCCAAATGGCGCTACAGTTTGGCGGAAATGCTGGAATTACCGCAGGAAATAATGCTCAATCTGCCGCGTATTACTTTGATCGGTAATCTGCATTGTTACATCGAAAACCATCAGGGAATTATTGAATATACAGCGGAAAATGTCCGCCTGGCCATAAATCCAGGCGAGCTGATTGTCAGCGGCAGGGATTTAACTATTCGCTACCTGGCCAATGAAGAAATAGCCATAGATGGTATTATCGAGAAACTCCAATACAGCGCTTAAGGCCGCATAGGGGGGAGAGAGCGTGTTTATACTAAAATTGCAGGCTTTTATCACTGGTTTTCTTGTTATTGCCATTACAGGCAGAAATGCAGAAAAATTAATTAACCTGGCTCTGTATCACGACATTCCCCTCTGGGATTTACAAAAAGAAACTGATAAAATTGTCTTAAAGATAGATTTAGACAGTTTTTATACTTTACGCCGGCTTGCCTTGCGGACGGGCTGTCGCCTGCGCATCTTACATAAAGGCGGTTTTCCCTTTCTATACCACCGTTTTACGCGGCGGCGCGGTCTTGTTCTCGGTTTATGCTTTTTCATTTTTTCTTTATACTTTATTTCTTCCTTTATCCTTTTTGTCAGCGTTGAAGGTAATGAGGTCCTGCAGGCAGATTATATCCGCCGGCTGGCGGCGGAATGTGGTGCTTATCCAGGTATGTTTAAACAGCGTCTAAATAAAAATGAAGTTGTCAATCAGATGCTTTTAGCTGAACCGCAACTTGAATGGGTCGGTCTGCATGTACAAGGTACGAGACTCTTGATTGAAGTTGTGGAAGATACCAGACCACCTTTAGAAGTTGAAGGGCCGGCTAACCTGGTGGCGGCCAAAGACGGATTGATAACGGAAGTGATTGTGATTAACGGCGAGGCCAGAGTAGAGCCCGGTGAGACCGTCAGGCGCGGGCAACTGCTTGTGGAGGGGGTTTTACAGCCCCAGTATACCCCGGATGAAACCGGGGAGCCTGCTCCGGTACCGGTACGGGCGCGGGGTGAAGTGATGGCCCGAGTCTGGTATGAAGGCTATGGGGAGGCGGCTCTGACTGAAACGGTACGTGAGCGCACCGGAAGTAAAGCGACTGTTTGGACGCTTTTGGTGGACGGACAGTCTGTCCTAAAAGTGGGAAGAACGGAAGTACCTTTTAGCAAGTACGAGACAGAAAAGGCGGCCAAGAGTTTTTCTGAAAGGATTATTCGTTTTCCTGTCGAAATTGTAACTGAGACTCATTATGAAGTTTTAGAAAGCAAAAAAAGTATTTCCAAGGCACAAGCGCTGGAAATCGCCAGGCAGCGAGCCAAAGCGTTGGCTGAATTTCAACTGCCTTCTGCAGTAAAAATTGAAAGGCGTACTTATGAAAAAGTACTTGACGAGCAGGATCTTGTTGGCGTACGCTATGTAATTGAGACAGTGGAAAATATTGCGGCGGCAGAAACTATAGACGGAGGCGAAAGAAAGTTTGACAGTTAAACTGCACAGAACGGTCATCTCGGTGGAAAGTAATGAAGAGATGCAAAATTTATTGGGGCGTTTTGATCAGCATCTTACTATTATTGACAATTTCTTTCAGGTGCATATTATTCCCCAGGGAAGTAAGCTGATTATAGAAGGACCCGAGGAAGACGCAGAAAACGTTGCGTTATTGTTTAATGAACTTTTATGGCTGATACGGCAGGGTCATTTTCTTACCGTCTCCGATGTAGAGTATGCCATTGATCTGATTCGTAATGGACAAGCCGAACGCTTACGGGGTTTGTTTACCGATATGGTTTTTGTTACCCCCCGGGGGAAGAAAATCAAACCCAAGACAATCGGCCAAAAAAACTATTTGGACGCCATGCGCAAAAATGATATTGTTTTCGGGATCGGCCCGGCCGGTACCGGAAAAACATATTTAGCCATGACCATTGCTGTGAAAGCGTTGAAAGAGCGCCGTGTGCAGCGTTTAATTTTGACCCGGCCGGCGGTGGAAGCCGGGGAAAATCTAGGCTTTTTACCGGGAGACTTACAGGAGAAAGTTGATCCCTATTTGCGTCCTTTATATGATGCGCTGTATGATTTGCTGGGCATGGATGTCTATCGCACTTACCTGGAAAAAGGTATGATTGAAATTGCCCCGCTGGCTTATATGCGGGGAAGAACTCTTGACGATTCTTTTATTATTTTGGATGAAGCACAAAATACTACTTCTGAACAGATGAAAATGTTCCTGACACGTTTAGGATTTAATTCGCGTGCAGTCATTACCGGTGATATTACACAAGTGGACCTGCCCCGGGGGCGCTTTTCCGGGCTGGCGCAAGTACAGGAAATTTTAAAAGGTATCCCCGGCATTGAATTTGTTTATATGACTGATAAAGATGTAGTACGGCATCCTTTGGTACAGAAAATAATCCGTGCTTATGATATGTATGAAAAAGCGGAGTGATAAAAATGAGTTTTGCCGGTCGCATGCGAGAGCTGCTGGACAATAAACTAAAACGTTTTACCGGTAATCCCGGCTGGCAGCGGGGAGCACTGGTGGTTTTATTTTATACGGTAATTTTTCTCATGCTTTACCTGACTTTAATGTCGTCACGCGTGGAACTGAAACTGGGCAAGCCCAGTCCACGGCGTATTGTGGCAGAAAGAGAAGCCATTGATCAATATGCAACGGAAAGGTTGCGTGAAGAGGCAGCTTCCTCTGTGGCAGAATCTTATGATTATGATCCTACAGTTTTGGACCGGGCGACAGATTTAGTTGCCGGCTTTTTTGCTAAAGTTAAAGAAGTACGTGCACAAACGGCTTCTGAAGCGGAAAAAATTGCCCATCTCATGGCCAATGTGCCAATTGAGCTGACACAACCACAGGCAGTTTCCCTGCTGGAGGCCAGAAGTCAGGATTTAACTGAAATGCAGGAGCAGCTGCTTGAAGTACTGCAGATGATTCTACAGCAAGGAGTTAAACCATCCGGATTGGAAACTGCCCGTAGACAAGCTGCCCAGGAGATCAGCTTTTTAATTTTTGAGCAGGACCAGAAACGCGTGATGGTTAAATTGGCGGAAGCAGCCATTGAGGCCAATATGATTTATAATGCTGAAGCTACGGAAAAGGCCCGGGAAGCGGCGCGCAATGCCGTTGAGCCGGTGCGTATCCTGGAAGGCGACGAAATTATCCGTACGCGGGAAATCGTGACACAGCGTCATCTGGAGCAATTGGAAGCTTTAGGACTTTTGCGCAGTACTACGGGTTACCCGCTTTTTTTTGGCCTCTTTCTCATCTTAATTATCTTATTTGTGATTGTGGGCTTATATCTTTACATCTATCAGCAGGAAATTTATCATGATCCGAAAAGACTTTTGCTTTTAGGTTTAATAGTGGTCCTGACTTTAACTTTCTCCATTGCCGCCAATTATTTCTCAGGTTATCTTGTTCCGGTGGCAATGGGCACCATACTCATTGCCGTTCTCCTTAACGGAGGCCTGGCTGTGGTGATGAGTATTGTCTTTTCCGTCTTTGTGGTTTTACTGACGGGAAATGATTTCCGTTTTATGTTGATTGCTTTATTTGGTGGTTTGATTGGCGCTTGCAGCGTCACTCGCCTGCACAGGCGCTCCGATTTAACCAGGGCAGGTCTATATGTTTCGGCCATTAACCTTGTGGCTTTTTTAGGTTTGTTTCTTTATGCCGGGACCATGCATTTGGACTATGATGCTTTACGCGAGTTTAGTATCAATATTATTGCTACCATCGGCAACGGTATCTTTTCTGCCGTCATGGCCATCGGCCTGCTCCCCTACCTGGAAAGCGGCTTCGGCCTGACCACATCCGTGACGCTGCTGGAGCTGGCTAACCCGGGGCACCCGCTGCTTAAGAAGCTGCTAATGGAAGCGCCGGGCACTTATCACCACAGTTTAGTTGTGGCCAACCTGGCGGAAGCGGCGGCGGAAGCCGTCGGTGCCGATCCGCTGTTGGCCCGTGTAGGCGCTTTTTATCATGATATCGGTAAACTGAAAAGACCTTATTTTTTCATTGAGAACCAGTTGGGTGAGAATCCGCATGAGAAAATTTCCCCCAATTTGAGTACTTTGATTATTACTTCCCATATTAAAGATGGCCTGGAACTGGCGAAAAAATATAAACTGCCTAAAGTCATCCAGGATATTGTGATTCAGCATCACGGTAACAGCCTGATTTCGTATTTTTACCAGCAAGCGGGAAAAAACGCTGCTGACCGGGAGAGTTTGCGGGAAGAAGATTTCCGTTATGATGCACCTCTCCCCCAGACGAAAGAAGCGGCTATTGTTCTTTTAGCCGATTCGGTGGAGGCAGCGGTACGTTCCTTGTCTAAACCGTCGGCAGGCAGAGTGGAAGCCGTGATCCGTAAGATCATTAAAGATAAGTTAAATGACGGACAGTTTGATGGCAGTGATCTGACCCTGAAGGATCTTGATACTATTGCTTCCACCTTTGTCAAGATCCTGGGGGGAATTTATCATTCACGCATTGAATATCCTGAAAAGGAATTGAAGGCGGAAGTAGAAAGGGGACGAAAAAATGCCGGTAGTGGTGAATGATGAGGCCAGGCCCCATGTTTCGGAAGAGATTATGCAAAAAATTGAGGCTGTTACCACCAAAGCTTTAGCAAGGCATAATCTACCGGCACAGGCAGAAATAAGCCTGACTTTCTGTGATAATGAACAGATCAGAGTTTTAAATAAAACATGGCGGCAAAAGGATGAACCCACGGATGTTTTATCGTTTCCCCTGTGGCAGGAGGAAGAGATTAATACTCCTTTGCCTCTTTTAGGTGATATTATTATTTCCCTTGAACGTGCTAAAGAACAGGCACAGGAATATGGTCACAGTGTGGAAAGAGAAATATTGTATCTTTATACCCACGGACTTTTGCACCTGCTTGGGTATGATCATATAAACGAGCAAGAGCGGCAAAAGATGCGCCGCTGCGAAGAAGAGTTGCTGCAATGGGTGGGAGCAGAACGTGAGGGAGTTTAAAAGTAAAAATATACGGGAAAGTTTCTATAATGCCCTTTGCGGCTTGGCAGACGCCCTCAGCTGTGAACGCAATATGCGCCTGCATATTGCAGCTTCCGTCATTGTGCTGATCTTTGGTTTTTGGCTGCATTTAGAACGGGCGGAATGGCTTTTTGTTATTTCCGCAATTTTTCTGGTTATGACCATGGAGATGCTAAACACGGCACTGGAAAGGGTGGTAGATCTTTTTACCCGTCAGTACCATCCCTTGGCCAGGCTGGCCAAAAATGCGGCCGCGGGAGCCGCTCTCCTGGCAGCCGTTTACGCCGTTATTGTGGGACTGATGATTTTTCTGCCCAAACTCCTAGCAAGATTCCCCTGATTTCAGTTCAACTAAAAAATCCAGTAATATTTTTCGCGACATTCATCTAAATTGTCTTTAGTAAGCTCTGGCACAGGAGGCTTCAAACTAATGAGTAAATCTAATCAGACAATGTCGATCAAAAATGTCTTTATTATTCTTATTTTTTTCATGCTGCTGCTTAATATCGTTTTATTGGCAGGGGGCGGTTACCTGCTTTACCGGCAACTTAACCCTACTGCCGAGAAAGATTTAATTTCCAAACAGGAAGCAGCTTACGATTTAGTTGAATATAACCGTCGTCTGGCGCAAAGTCTGGGTGTGGAGAATCGCGCGCAAGTTCACGAGGCTCTTTCACGTTTTAGTTATGAAATTCAATTGGTCACAAATGCCGATGAATTAAATAAAGCTATCCTTGCCAACGGCAACCGGACGCAGGAAAAAATTTTGGAAGAATTTGAAACAAAGCAGCGGGAAACAGTTTTGGCTTTTGTAAACCAGGACCCCAATGTTATGGCGCTGGAAAATAAATCTAAGTTTTCAGTGAAATTGGGGCGGGAAGACGGTGTTCAGGTTGAACCGGAGGGTATATTGACACCGGAAACAATAGAGAAAATTGCCGACAATATTGCCGTAGGTGATTTGGTGCAGAACCTGACGGTGGATATTGAAGTAGAAAACGGCAAGGGGCAATTAGTGGTACCTTTAAGTGTGGCCGACCAGATCAGGGCTCTAAACAGGGAAATTGACTCCCTGCGTGTCACTGTACACGATCTGCGTACGCAGGCAGGTTTTGCTCCCATGAGCGGTCCCGGTATTATTGTCAGGATTTATGATGCGGAAGACGGGTATACCAACGATACTATTGTGCATGAAACCGATATCCGCGATACGATCAACGAACTTTTTGCCGCCGGAGCCAACGGTATTGCCGTGGGCGGCCAGCGTTTAACGGCTACCAGTGCCATCCGTTGTGTGGGCCCCAGTATTTTAGTAAATGATGAACGCATTGCCGTCAACCCGGTGGAAATACATGCCATCGGTGACCCTGCAGTGCTATCCAGCGGCTTGGATATTATGCGCATCACTCTGGAACTGTCACGCCAGTTACGTGTTGAAATTGATGAAGTAGAAAACTTAACGCTTCCGGCTTATATTAAACGTTAGAGGTGAAAGTTTTGGCAGAAGTAGCACGCTTATTGGCGGCAGCAAAAAAAGCCCGCACTCAAGCTTATGCGCCTTATTCGCAATTTGCCGTGGGTGCTGCCGTGTTAACCAAATCCGGGGAAATTTTTTCCGGCTGCAATGTGGAGAACTCCTCCTACGGTTTAACTGTGTGTGCGGAGCGGGTTGCTGCCTTTGCAGCAGTGACCGGCGGCAGCCGGGAACTGGTGGGTATTGCCTTGGTGGCAGATATGCCCGCTCCTCCGCTGCCGTGTGGTGCCTGCCGGCAGGTTTTAAGTGAATTTAATCCTCAAATGTGGGTTGTCTGTGCCAATTTACAGGGAAAGCAGCGTCGCTTCCGTTTAGATGAACTCTTACCGGAAGCTTTCGGCCCGGATTTTCGGGAAACAAGAAAAGAAAAATAAACTTTTCTTCTGAAAAAAAGAGGCATTTTCGTTAGCCTCTTTTTTTATTGACCGGAAAGACACATTATTAAGAAAAAACGATAAGCGTCTTTCTTGTGATGTATAAAAGCGAAAAAAGCGTAAAATTCCACTAGTTTTAATTTTCAAAATATACTGTATTTGGTGTATAATAAGGATTAATAGCAAGCAATATTTTTTTAATATTGCAGACCGATCAGGGCAGATGTTCTAAAGGGGGGATTTATTTAAGCTTATTGATGCAGCGCAAAGTTCAAAATGAAAGGGAGGAAAATATGAAAAGAATTTCTTTTTGTTTAATCCTGCTGGTGATTGGACTATTGCTTATCTCATGTGGACAGAAGGAAAAGGAAGTTAGTGTAACGGCAGGTAACACTGAAGTAACAATGACAATTCCCGGCGGCTGGGCGGAAAGGGATGCTATGGGGACTGAGGGCGTGCTTTTATATTACCGAAAGGATCGCTCCAGTGTCATGTTGAGAAAAGAACCTTATACTGATGCCGAGGCTGATTTAGGAACAACCGCCCAGGAATATATTGACGATAACTACAATACTGTCCAGTTTTTAGAGGACATGGCTGAAGCAACAGTGGGCGGTAAAGAGGCGAAGAAGTTTTTGTTTAACTGTAAAGTAGGCACCTTCCAAATGACTTACCAGTACCTGGTATTTAAACTTGACGGGGAAGTTTATGCTCTAACATACAGCTCGCTTAAAGACACATATGCAGAGCATCTTCCCGATTTTGAGGCTCTTTTAGCCACAGTACAGTTTTCCCGGTAAGCAGGAAAAGAAGCCGGGAGATTAAATAAAAAATAGCGTCTGTTTGACAACAGCACGCTATTTTTTTAGCATATTTGTTTGAAAAGTGCCTCATTCTTGCTGATTGTTTTTTTTCTGTCTTAAATAACGGATGGAAATAATAAAAGCTGCGCCCACAATCAGGACGGACGGTAAAAAGCCAATAACCGGCATCAGCAAAAGACCGATAACCAATATGACGAAAAAGATGATATTTATAAACACGGCATTATTGACTTGCAGCCACATGCGTTTAACGTTGTTTTTCTCTTGATTTTCCGGCAAGAATATGCACCTCCGTCCTTTTCTAACTACATTATAGCCACAAACCGCAGACTGCGTCAATGTGCAAAAGGCCTGTGTGTCTGCAGGATAATTTAACCCGTACAGAGAAAAATACAGGAAGAGGTGGTAGCAATGTTTCGTTCCGGTTTTATTGCTTTAATCGGCCGGCCTAATGTGGGCAAATCAACTCTAATGAATGCACTGATCGGCGAAAAAGCCGCCATTATTTCCAATAAACCGCAAACAACAAGAAACCAAATTCGCGGTATTTTAACTACAGAGTCCTATCAACTAATTTTTCTGGATACGCCGGGGATTCATAAGCCACAACACAAACTGGGAGAAAAAATGGTGCAGGTGTCTTTACGTACCCTCCGTGAAGTTGATCTGATTTTATTTTTAGTGGATGCTGCTACCGGACCGGGGCCGGGTGATGAATACATTATGAAGCAGCTGGAGGATGTACGGACTCCTGTTATTTTAGTAGTTAATAAAATGGACCAAAGCGGTGTAGAAAAAGCCAGGGAACTTGCCGAGCATTACCTTTCCCTGTATGCTTTTGCCGGCACCGCAGTGATCTCCGCTCTGACAGGCACTAATCAGGAGCTTTTAGTGGAGCAAATTCTGCCCTTTATCCCGGAGGGGCCCTTGTATTACCCGGAAGAGATGATTACAGATCAGCCGGAGCGCCTGATTGTGGCTGAACTTATCCGGGAGAAAGCTTTGGAGTTAACGGAAGAAGAAGTCCCCCATGCCATTGCCGTGGAAATTACTTCCCTGTCGCCCCGGGATGGGAAAGACCTCATAGATATTCATGCCAATATTTATGTGGAGCGCAATTCGCAAAAGGGCATTGTGATCGGTAAGCACGGATCCCGGCTCAAGGAAATCGGGCAGCGGGCCAGAGAAGAAATAGAAGCTCTTTTAGGCAGCAGAGTATATTTGGAATTATGGGTAAAAGTAAAACCAGACTGGCGGAATAAGGCAGGATCGTGGCAGGCTTTTGGCCTGGAACTGGAATAGAGGGGTAGGCATGAAAGAAATTAGAACCTACGGGCTTGTGCTGCATCTCAGAAGCCTGGGGGAAGCAGATAAATTAGTGACCCTGCTGACACGGGAAAAAGGGAAAATCACGGCTGTAGCCAGGGGCAGCCGTAAGACCAAAAGTAAATTTTCCGCTTTGCTTGAACCGCTGACACTGGGCAAATTTTTACTTTTCCGGGGAAAAACCCTCTACACTTTTATTCAGGGAGAATTAATCAAAACTTACACTAAACTGCATCATGATTTGGAGCGTTTAGGTTATGCCCAGTATTTTTGTGAACTGTGTGAACGCTGTTTACCGGAGGGTGAACCTGCGGAACAGTTTTTTTTGTTTCTGCTGACAGCCCTGGAAGCGCTGGAACAAGACAGCCGGCCTGCCCGTGTGGCCCGCTGTTTTGAAATAGGTTTTCTTGATCTCTTGGGTTTACGTCCTGCTTTGGATGCCTGCCTGCATTGTGGTTCCCAGACGGGGCCTTTTCACTTTGACCCTGCACAGGGAGGTCTCTTGTGTTCAGAATGTCCCCACCCGGCGGAAAGTTTTCCGGTGGGAGCGGCAGCACTGGCCATTATGAGACGCTTTTTAGAATTAGGTTTTTATAAACTTTCTGTTTGTCAACTACCTGCTGAGGCAAACAAAGAAATACATCAAGTCAGTACTAAACTGTTGGCACATGCTTTAGGAATTGTAAATTTAAAATCATTAGCTTTTTTACAACAAGTCAGTTTTTAGTTTTAAATCCACATCCTGCCCTCCGACAAATAATTTTTCGCTTCTTAACACAAAATAAAATGATTAATGGCGATAAAGGAGGGCAGTAAATGGATATCACTCTTTCTAAAATTGATTTAATACGTGAACGGACAGGCTTGAATTACAAAGAAGCAAAACAGCTTTTGGAAGATGCAAAAGGCGATGTTGTTGAGGCTTTGGTCAGTTTTGAAGAAGAAGGTGTCCTGGAGGACTACCGGCCGGGCATGCAGATGGGCATGCAAGGAATGAAAAACATGGTTTCCGAAAATGTCATCACTCCCATCAAACATTTTGTCAGCCAGGGCACAAAATCACAAATTCGTGTATACAATGCCGAAGGGACACTGTTAGAGATTCCAGCCTTTTTAGGTATAGCCGGTGCCATTTTGGCGCCCCGGGTGACATCGCTGGCCACTATGGCTTTACTCATGGCACGGTACAGCCTGGAAGTTGATGCTCCGTATGCCGGCGGCCGGTATGAAAATGAGTGGACTTAAACGCCAAAAGTGGGGCCGGCTGTAGGTTTGTCAAACATGTTGGACACAGTACAGTTTTAAAAACTCCAGTGGAGACAGGTAGCCGAGAGGACGCATCGGGATATTGTTCGAACGGCGGTTGTAAACTTTAAGCTGGGCCTGGAAGTC